>NZ_WIXR01000022.1:0-109586 GCF_019425585.1 Burkholderia sp. COPS
GCCAAGAACCCCCGCCCGAAAGGCGGGGGTTTTTGCATTGGGGCGACGAAAATGCGTGAGTGATCGGGATCGCTGGCATGGCCGGAACTTTCACATTACTCCTCCCAGGTGCCCCCAATCGCAACGCCCGGTTTTCGAAATGACCGGTATCTTTCGTGATCCCCCGATCTATTGATCGTATCTCCGATCAAAATCCCAGCTCCCTCCTCTCCGTGTACCGGCTAGCGACGTCGTGCACGTTCTGCCCTCCATCGTCGACAACGCATATCGGACGGGCCATACAAGCCTCCCCCGCAGATGACGCGTGGTGCAACCGAAACTACCTTGGCTTCCTCCAATCGCTTTTTGGTCAGATAACCCAGAATCCGAACGAAATGAACGCTTTATTCGGCGCGTCCACGTAAAATTTGCGAACCCCCATCTATGCACTCAAAACGATGAACGCCGCGATTCAGGTAACCCGGGCTGTTTGCCCGCACGATTGTCCGGACACGTGCGCAATGCGCGTGACCGTCGAGAACGGCAAGGCGATCAAGGTCACGGGCGATCCCGATCATCCGCCGACACAAGGCGTGTTGTGCACGAAGGTCAGCCGATACGCCGAGCGTGTTCATCATCCCGATCGCCTCACCGTTCCGCTCAAGCGCATCGGCGCCAAAGGGGAAGGGCATTTCGTACCGATCAGTTGGGACGAGGCGTTCGACGAGATCGGCCGTCGTCTCGGTGAAATTGCGGCGCGCGCACCGGAAGCGATCGTGCCGTACAGCTATGCGGGGACGATGGGGCTTGTGCAAGGGGAGGGCATCGCCCAGCGCTTCTTCCACAAACTGGGCGCCTCGCGGCTCGAGCGCGCGATCTGCGCGGCGGCCGGTGCTGCGGGGTTACGGTACACATATGGTGGCAGTCTCGGTATGCATCTCGAGCATTTCGAGGAAAGCGAACTGATTCTGATATGGGGAGCGAACCCGATCGCGTCGAGTCTGCACTTCTGGACGCGTGCGCAGGAAGCGAAGCGCCGAGGCGCCCGTCTTGTCGCCATCGATCCGTACCGTTCGCTGACAGCGGAGAAGTGTCATCAGCATATTGCGTTGAAACCGGGCACCGATGGCGCGTTCGCACTCGGCATGATGCACGTGCTGATTACCGAAGACCTGCTCGATCACGACTACATCGCCAGCCATACGCTCGGTTTCGACGCACTCAAGGAACGGGCGATGTCCTATCCGCCGGATCGTGTCGCGCAGATCTGCGGCATCGACGCGTCGGAGTTGATCGATCTTGCGCGTCGTTACGGCGCTACCCGGAAGGCATCGATCCGCCTGAACTACGGCATGCAGCGCGTCCGCGGCGGTGGCAACGCGGTACGCGCGATCGCAAGCCTGCCGGCGCTGACGGGTGCATGGCGCGATCGGGCCGGTGGGCTGTTGCTCTCGTCGTCGGAATCCGCGCCGGTCAACCAGGCTGCGCTGCTGCGCCCGGACTTGATGCCGGGCTGGCCGCACAAGCTGCCGCGCATCATCAACATGAACGCGATCGGCGACGCGCTGTTGCACCCGGGCGATGCCACTTTCGGACCGAAGGTCGAAGCGGTGATCGTGTACAACTCGAATCCGGTGGCGGTCGCGCCTGATTCCTCGAAAGTCGCGGCGGGGTTCGCACGCGACGACCTGTTCACGGTTGTTCTCGAGCATTTCAAGACAGATACCGTCGATTTCGCCGACATTGTGCTGCCGGCAACCACGCAACTCGAGCATCTGGACATCCACAAATCGTACGGCCACACCTACGTGATGGCGAACCTGCCGTCGATTCCTCCGGTGGGAGACGCGCGGCCGAATACGGAGATCTTCCGGGGGATCGCGCGGAGCATGGGGCTGGACGAGCCCGCGCTCTATCACAGCGACGAAGAGGTCGCGCGTGCGGCCCTCCGCTGGGACGATCCGGCACTCGACAGCGACTGGGACACGCTGAAGCGCGACGGCTGGCTGAAACTCAAGCTGCCGGAGGCGCCGTTCGCGAACGGCGGTTTTCGTACACCATCCGGCAAGTGCGAGTTCTACAGCCCGCGGCTCGAGCAGATGGGTGTTGACCCAGTGCCCGACTACCTGCCGCCGTTCGAATCGGCCGAGGCGGCACCCGAGCTCGCGGCGCGCTATCCGCTCGCGATGATTTCGCCGCCGGCCCGTCACTTCCTGAACAGCACGTTCGTGAACGTCGACAGCCTGCGTCATACCGAAGGCGAGCCGCATCTCGACATTCACCCGTCGGATGCCGATGCACGGGGCATCGCGGAGGGCGATCTCGTTCGCATCTTCAACGACCGCGGATCGATGCAGGCGCTCGCGAGAATTACCGATCGTGCACGTGCAGGGCTCGTCGTCGGGCTGTCGATCTGGTGGAAGAAGCTGTCGCCGGACGGCAGGAACGCGAACGAAGTGACGAGCCAGGCGCTCACCGATCTCGGCAATTCGGCGACGTTTTACGATTGCCTTGTGGAAGTAGAACGCATTTGACCGAATATCACCGTATCATCCGACGAATCTCCACGGAAGTTCGAAGTGGATATCTAACCCTGTTGTATCGGGACGGGCGAGCCGTTACGATGCGTTTTAGCACGATCATTCGAAAATCCGTGAGGAGACGCGCAGTATGAACAAAATTTGGCTGAAATCGTACCCACCCGGCGTTCCAGCCGAAATTGACGCGTCTCCTTATCCCTCCGTTCCAGACCTGCTCGACGAAAGCTTTCGCCAGTACCGCGACCGCACTGCGTTCGTCTGCATGGGCAAGGGCATCACGTACGGCGAACTCGACAAGCTGTCGCGCCAGTTCGGCGCCTGGCTGCAATCGCGCGGTCTAGCACGCGGGGCGCGCGTTGCGATCATGATGCCGAACGTGCTGCAGTATCCGGTGGCGATCGCCGCGGTACTGCGGGCGGGCTACACCGTCGTCAACGTCAATCCGCTCTACACGCCACGCGAGCTCGAACATCAGCTGAAGGACAGCGGTGCGGAGGCGATCGTCATCCTCGAGAATTTCGCGTCGACGCTGCAGGCTGTCATCGCGAATACGAGCGTCAAGCACGTCGTCGTCGCGTCGATGGGCGATCTGCTGGGCATCAAGGGATGGCTCGTCAACTACGTCGTGCGCAACGTGAAGAAGATGGTGCCGGCCTGGCAACTGCCGTCGTTCACGCGCTTCAAGGCCGCGCTGTCGGAAGGCGCGCGGCAGGCATTCAAGGCACAGAAGATCGGCCCCGATGACGTCGCGTTCCTGCAATACACGGGCGGGACGACAGGCGTGGCAAAGGGGGCGACGCTGCTGCACCGGAACATCGTGTCGAACGTGCTGCAGGCCGGCGCCTGGCACCATCCGGCTCATGAGAAGTTCCCGGAGGTGAAACAGTTCGTGACCGTTGTCGCGCTGCCGCTGTATCACGTGTTCGCGCTGACCGTCTGCGGTTTCCTGACGATGCGTACCGGGGGCATGGGCATCCTGATCCCGAACCCGCGCGACATCGCCGGCATGATCAAGGAGCTGAAGGGTTACCAGATCTCGACGATCCCGGCGGTCAACACGCTGTATAACGCACTGCTGAACCACCCCGAATTCAATCAGCTCGACCTGTCGAAGCTCGTGATCGCCAACGGCGGCGGCATGGCGATCCAGGAAGGCGTCGCGAAACGCTGGTATGAAAAGACCCATACGGCGATCATCGAAGGATACGGGCTGTCCGAAACGTCGCCGGTCGCGACCTGCAACCCGGTGACGGCGACCGAATACAGCGGGACGATCGGCTTGCCGCTGCCGTCGACCGAAGTGGCGATTCGCGACGATGCCGGCAACGACGTCGCGCTCGGCGAACCCGGCGAGATTTGTATCCGCGGGCCGCAGGTGATGGCCGGCTACTGGAACCGGCCGGACGAGACCGCGAAGGTCATGTTCGCGGACGGCTTCTTCAAGACGGGCGACGTCGGCGTGATGGATGCGCGCGGTTACGTGAAGATCGTCGACCGGAAGAAGGACATGATTCTCGTATCGGGCTTCAACGTGTACCCGAACGAAGTCGAGGACGTGGTGGCGTCGCATCCGGGCGTGTTCGAGGTGGCGGCGGTCGGCGTGCCGGACGAGCATTCCGGCGAAGCCGTGAAGCTGTTCGTCGTGAAGAAGGACCCGGCGCTCACCGACAAGGACATCCTCGCCTACTGCAAGGAGCGCCTCACCGGCTACAAGCGGCCGAAGCTGGTCGAGTTCCGTACGGAACTGCCGAAAACGAACGTCGGCAAGATCCTGCGGCGCGAATTGCGCGACGGACGCGCGTAACGGCGCGGTCGATCGAAGGAAAAGGCCCGGCACATGTCGGGCCTTTTTGTTTGCAGTGCGGCCCCGAGGAGGTTTGTCTCCGTACGAGGCTGTCTCCGGAATGGGCTTGCGGCGGCGGCCGCGCGTTTCGATGGCTGCAGAGGCAGGCGGCATGGCCCCCACGACGAGCGCGCAACGCCCGGTGCGATTCGCCGCACTCCGGCTTTGCCGTTCTGCACCGCAAAAGAAAAAGGCGCCCGGAGGCGCCTTCAATATGCTGCGGCTTGTCAGGCAAGCTGATTAGAACTTGTGACGGATGCCGACGCGTGCCGCGACCTGGTTGCTGGTGCTCGACCCGGCCAGGCCGTTGATCGCTGCCGTTGCCTTCAGGACGTTGCCGTTCGAATCGAGCACGTTGCCCGATGCGTGCTGGTACACGCCGATCACGTAGACGTCGGTGCGCTTCGACAGGAAGTAGTCGACGCCCAGCGAGCCTTGGTGGTACTTGGCTGCCGAGTTGCCGTCGATCTTGCTGCCTTGCGTGTAGTCGTACGCCGCGCCGAGAATCAGCGCCGGGGTCAGCTGATACTTGAAGTTGATTTCGCCGTTGTTGAACGTCGCGGTCTGGTTCACGAACGGGCCTGCCGAGAAGCCCTTGAACTTCGTGTTCGAGTACGTCGCGCCGATCGTTGCTGCGCCGAACGTATATGCGCCGCCTGCACCGATGACCTGGTACGTGTTCGCGTTGTTCGCGTACGCGCCGTAGATCGGCGACGAGACCGACGAAGACGCGGAACCGTTGTTGAACATGCCGCCGAACTGGTTCGGCGTACGTGCGTTCAAGTAACCGACGCCCAAGACCAGCGGGCCGTTGTTGTAGCCTGCGCCGAGCGACCAGACCTGGTTCTTCGAGAACTGGCCTGCCTGACCGCCGAAGCTGTACAGGCCGCCGAACGAGAAGCCGCCGTAGGTCTGGCTCGTGAACTTGACCGCGTTGTTCACGCGATAGGCGTTGTTGAAGTTGTCGAGGTCGCCCGGGTGAGCGGCGATGTAGCCGCCCCACTGGTCGCCCGCCTCGAGCGGGCCGACGAAGTCGACGACGGAGTCGTATTGACGACCCAGCGTGACCGTACCGTACTGGCTCGACAGGCCGACGTAAGCCTGACGACCGAACATCAGGCCGCCCTGACCGAGCTTGCCGCTGTTCACGTCGAAACCGTTTTCGAGGGTGAAGATTGCCTTCAGGCCGCCACCGAGGTCTTCGGTGCCGCGCAGGCCGAAGCGGCTGCCTTGCATCACGCCGCTGGCCATGCTGTACAGGTGCTTGCCGCCCGCATTGTTGTTGAAGAGCAGGCCTTCATCGATGATGCCGTAAAGCGTCACGCTGCTTTGCGCATGGGCAGCGCCAGCGAACGCGCCCAGCGCGACGAGCGCGAGAAGCGACTTTTTCATTAACGGATCTCCAAAAATCACTGAATTTTTCTGGCGGGGCGGATAGTTATGTTCTGTCGACGGGCCCCATCAACTTCGCAAGAAGTCGCACGTAATGTAGCAAAACCGGTTTTTGCCACAAAGCGAAATGCCGCAGCTCAAGGCCGCCATGTTTCCTTTATGCAACAATGGTTAAAATCACGGGTTAACCGCAATTTCCGCTGAATAATCAAGTCGGTTACGCAGCGGACTCGTGCCCTTGCCGCTCGCGGCGGCACATGCAGCCAGGAGAAACAGGATGGTGTTTGATGAACTGATCAGCGAATTCGATCGCGGCCTGCGGTCGCTGACGGGCATTAGCCGGATGAGCCGGCCGGTGCCCGCGCCGGCCGAGGCGCCCGCCGTCGAATTGACGCCCGCGGAGCGTACGCATGCCGCCGGGCTGATGCGCGTGAACCACGTCGGCGAGGTCTGCGCTCAGGCGCTGTACCAGGCGCAGAAGCTCACCGCGCGCACGACATCCGCGAAGGCGATGTTCGAGGAAGCCGCGCGCGAGGAGGAGGATCACCTCGCGTGGACCGCACACCGCCTGAAAGAGCTCGACTCGCGCCCGAGCCTGTTGAACCCGCTCTGGTATGCGGGTTCGCTCGCGATCGGCGTGGCGGCTGGCGCGCTCGGCGACAAGGTCAGTCTCGGCTTCATGGCCGAGACCGAACGGCAGGTCGAGAGCCATCTCGAAGGCCATATGTCCGAGTTGCCGGCGGCCGATACCGCGTCGCGCGCGATCGTCGACCAGATGCGTATCGACGAGGTGAAGCACGGCAAGGCCGCCGCCGACGCAGGCGGGATCGAACTGCCGCTGCCCGCGCGAATGCTGATGCGCGCCGCGTCGAAAGTCATGACGAGCACTGCGTACTATCTGTGAGATTCGCACCGGGGCGACGCGTGACGTCGCCCCGGTTCCCCGCCGCTGATACCGCCCGTTTATTCCTCGTTTTCCCGCCCCCGAAAGCCCCGTCCGCACACCCGTCTGGCCCGTCTTTCTCACGTATCACCTTCACAAGTTGCACTAGCTCATTCATTTATAACGGTTTTTGGAATGAGGGGGCGCATGAGCATGTGCGCGTAAGTCCTTGTTCTAACTAACAAAATTCGTCAAAAAAGCGGGCCGCTCCCTTGACCGTGCCACACCCTTCCTCTAAAGTGGGAGACAGTGTGAGAAAGTGTATTTTTGTGTGATTTGGCGGGCTATTCCGGCTAAATTCTCAGCATTGAGCGGGTGCTTCGGTGCCCTGAACGGGAGAGCGGAAAGTGTTCCAAGGGGCGTCGGCGCTGACGCTCGATGCGAAAGGGCGGATGTCGGTGCCGGCTCGCTATCGCGAAGCGCTGCAAGGACAGGCAGAAGGACGGGTGACTGTGACCAAGCACCCGGACGGCTGCCTGTTGCTGTTTCCGCGCCCCGAATGGGAAGTATTCCGCGCCAAGATCGCCGCGCTGCCGATGGACGCGCACTGGTGGCGGCGCATTTTTCTCGGCAATGCGATGGACGTCGATCTCGACAGCGCCGGCCGGATTCTTGTATCGCCCGAGCTGCGCATGGCAGCTGGACTGGAAAAGGAAGTCATGTTGTTGGGAATGGGTAGTCACTTCGAGCTGTGGGATTCGCAGACCTACAACGCGAAGGAGCAGGCGGCGATGGCGCAGGGCATGCCCGACGCGCTGAAGAATTTCACGTTCTGATTGCGGTGACGGAGACGCCCGCGATGGGAAACGAATTGCGGCATCGGACGGTGCTGTTGGACGAAGCGGTCGAGTCGCTCGTGACGCGGCCGGACGGCGTTTATGTCGACGGCACGTTCGGGCGCGGCGGTCATAGCCGCGCGGTGCTCGCGCGGCTGGCGTCGGCCGGGCGGCTGATTGCGTTCGACAAGGACCCGCGAGCGATCGAGACGGCGCAGGGCATCGAGGATGCGCGCTTCTCGATCGTGCATGACAGCTTTGCATCGATGCGCGACGCGCTTGCGGCGCGCGGCATCGAGAAGGTGTCGGGTGTGTTGCTGGACCTGGGCGTGTCCTCGCCGCAGGTGGACGATCCGGCGCGTGGCTTCAGCTTCCGCGCCGATGGCCCGCTGGACATGCGGATGGATCCGACGCGCGGCGAGTCGGCGGCGGAATGGCTCGCACGGGCTTCGGTGCAGGAATTGACGGAGGTGATACGGGATTATGGGGAAGAACGGTTTGCTTTTCAGATTGCAAAGGCGCTTGTTGCTCGCCGGGCAGAGTCCGACCGTCTTGGGCCTCTCGACACCACGGGCGAGCTTGCCCAAATCGTGGGTCACGTCGTCAAAACCCGTGAGAAGGGCAAGGATCCGGCAACCCGCACCTTTCAGGCTATACGGATTCACGTCAATCAAGAGCTTGCGGACCTGCAAGTCGTACTAGACGCGGCACTGTCGTTGCTGGAGCAAGGGGGGCGGCTGGTGGTCATCAGCTTTCATTCACTCGAGGACCGGATCGTCAAGCGATTCATGCAGGCGCACGCGAGTGCGCCTGCGGTCGATCGTCGCCTGCCGATCCGCGCCGTCGATCTCCCGAGCCCGCCGCTCAAGATCATCAGCCGCCAGTTTCCGAGCGAAGCGGAAGTCGCCGCGAACCCGCGCGCCCGCTCGGCCGTGATGCGCATTGCGGAGCGCGTCACGCCATGAGCCGCTTCAATATCTTCCTGCTGATCATCGTGATGGGCTGCGCGCTGTCGGTCGTCAATTCGACGAACCAGCAGCGCCAGATCTTCATCCAGCTGCAGCGCGCGCAGTCGCAGGAGCGTCAGCTCCAGCAGGACTACGCGCAGCTTCAATATCAGCAGAGCGCGCTGTCGAAGACGTCGCGCATCGAGCAGCTTGCGAACGATTCGCTGAAGATGCAGCCGATCTCGACCGGCCGCACGCAATACCTGACGCTGCCGCCGGGCGCGGCGAAGGCGATCGATGCGCCGATCCCGGCTTCGGCGGACACGGCCGGCAAGGGCAAGGGAGGCACGCGATGAAGCCGTCCCAGAAGCGCCAGAACGTGAAGTTCTCGTCGAGCCCGGTGCTGGGCGTGCATCTGCCGATGTGGCGCTCGAAGCTGGTCGTGTTCCTGCTGTTCATGGCGTTCGTCGCGCTGACCGCGCGCGCGTTCTGGATCCAGGGGCCCGGCAACGCGTTCTACCAGAAGCAGGGCGAAAGCCGCTACCAGCGCACGCTCGAGCTGCCGGCGACGCGCGGCAAGATTCTCGACCGTAACGGGCTCGTGCTCGCGACGAGCTTGCCCGTGCGCGCGATCTGGGCGATTCCCGACGCGGTGCCGGACGATCTCGATGCCGACAAGGTCAACCAGCTCGGCAAGCTCCTAGGCATGACGTCGAAGGAGCTGCGCGTGAAGCTGTCGGAAGACAAGGGTTTCGTCTACGTGAAGCGCCAGGTGCCGATCGACGTCGCGGACAAGGTTGCCGCGCTCGACATTCCCGGTATCTATCAGCGCAACGAATACAAGCGCTTCTATCCGGAAGGCGAGATCACCGCTCACCTGATCGGCTTCACGAACGTCGAGGACGAAGGGCAGGAGGGCGTCGAGCTCGGCGACCAGAAGATGCTGTCCGGCACGTCGGGCGTGCGTCGCGTGATCAAGGACCGGCTGGGGCACATCGTCGAGGACGTCGCCGAGCAGATCCCGCCGCACAACGGCACCGACGTGGACCTGTCGATCGACAGCAAGATCCAGTACATCGCGTACGCGAACCTGAAGGCCGCCGTCGAGAAGTTCAAGGCAAAGGCCGGCGCGGCCATGGTCGTCGACGTGCGCACCGGCGAGGTGCTCGCGCTCGTCAACTACCCGACGTACAACCCGAACGACCGCTCGCGCATGACGGGCGAGCAGTTGCGCAACCGGATCATGACCGACGTGTTCGAGCCGGGCTCGATCATGAAGCCGTTTACGGTGTCGCTCGCGCTCGACCTGCACCGCGTGACGCCGAACACGCTCGTCGAGACGGGCAACGGGCATTTCGTGCTCGACGGCGCACCGATCACCGACGACGCGGGTTTCGGCACGCTGACGGTCGGCGGCGTGATCCAGAAGTCGAGCAACATCGGCGCGACGAAGATCGCGATGACGATGCGGCCCGAGGAAATGTGGAATATGTATACGAGCATCGGCCTCGGCCAGGCGCCGAAGGTCGGGTTCCCGGGCGCGGTGGCCGGCCGCCTGCGTCCGTGGAAGAGCTGGCGTCGCATCGAGCAGGCGACGATGTCGTACGGCTACGGCCTGTCGGTGTCGCTGTTCCAGCTTGCGCGCGCGTACACGGCGATCGCGCATGACGGCGAGCTGATGCCCGTGACCATTTTCAAGACCGACCCCAATCAGCCGGTCGTGGGCACGCAGGTATTCAACCCGACCACCGCGCGCGAAGTGCGCGCGATGCTGGAAACGGTGGTGGCGCCGGGCGGCACGTCGCCCGATGCGGCCGTGCCGGGTTATCGCGTCGGCGGCAAGAGCGGCACCGCGTACAAGCATGAGGGGCACGGCTACACGCGTAAGTACCGCGCATCGTTCGTCGGGATGGCGCCGATGCCGAATCCGCGCATTGTCGTCGCGGTGTCGGTCGACGAACCGACCGCCGGCAGCCACTTCGGCGGCCAGGTGTCCGGCCCCGTATTCTCGGCGATCGCCGGCGACACGATGCGTGCGCTGAACGTGCCGCCGAACATGCCGATCAAGCAGCTTGTCGTGTCTGACGATTCGCCAGCAGCACCTTCCGCAGCGGGGCCGCAAAAGCTGGCCGCGGGTGGCGGCGCGAAGCATATGATCGTGTCCAGCACGACGCGTAATTCACCAGGAGTTGTTCGATGAGCGCCGCTCGCAGTTCCCATCCGGCGCATCAGCAGATCGCAGCCGCGCTTGCGTGGCTGCATCAGCATGTGGCCCCCGCAGCGCAACTGCATGCCGACACGCGCAGCCTCAAGGCCGGCGACGTGTTTTTTGCCTATGCGGTCGACGGGGCCGACAACCGCGCTTTCATTGTCGATGCCGTCGCGCGCGGTGCGGCCGCCGTACTGTATCAGCCGGAAGGGCTGGCCGCGGCGCCGGCGGTGCCCGTTGCGCTGGCCGTGCCGGCGCTCGACCAGCTCGCCGGCGAGATCGCCAGCGGCTGGTACGGCAATCCGAGCGACAGCCTGCTTGCGGTGGGCGTGACCGGCACGAACGGCAAAACGTCGTGCACGCAATGGATCGCCGCCGCGCTGACGGCGCTGCACCAGCCGTGCGCGGTGATCGGCACGCTCGGCACCGGGATGCCCGGCCAGCTCGTGCCGACGGGGTTCACGACGCCCGATGCGCCGCAACTGCAGCGCAGTCTCGCGCAGTTGCGCGATGCGGGCGCGAAGGCCGTGGCGATGGAAGTGTCGTCGCACGCGCTGCACCAGGGGCGCGTGAACGGTACGGGTTTCGACATCGCGGTGTTTACGAACCTCACGCAGGATCACCTCGACTATCACGGCACGTTCGATGCGTACGAGGCCGCGAAAGCGAAGCTGTTCGCGTGGCGCGGCCTGCGCGCGGCAGTCGTCAACCGCGACGATGCAGCCGGTCAGCGCCTGCTCGAGAAGCTCGCCGGCCGCGTGCGCACGATCGCGTACGGGATTGGCGACGCACCGGCGCCTGACGCCGATCGCGAACTGGTCGCGCTCGACGTGCGCGCCACCGCGACCGGCACGGCGTTCCACCTGCGTTCGTCGTGGGGTGAGGCGGACGTCGAGGTCGGCACGCTCGGCACGTTCAACGTCAGCAACCTGCTCGCGGTGCTCGGCTCGCTGCTCGCGGCCGACCTGCCGTTCGACGCGGCGCTCGCCGAGATCGCGCGGCTCGAGTCCGTCAACGGACGGATGCAGCGGCTCGGCGGCCGGCTGCAGAACGACGAACCGCTCGTCGTGATCGACTATGCACACACGCCCGACGCGCTCGAAAAGACGCTCGACGCGCTGCGCCCGATCGCCACGGCGCGCGGCGGCCGGCTCGTCTGCATGTTCGGCTGCGGCGGCGATCGCGATGCGACGAAGCGCCCGCTGATGGGCGCGATCGCGGAGCGGCTCGCCGATGAAACCGTCGTCACGAGCGACAACCCGCGCAGCGAGGATCCGCAGCGCATCATCGACCAGATCGTCGCGGGCATGACCGCGGCCGATCACGCACGTCGTATCGAGGATCGCGCGAGCGCGATCCTGCAGGCCGTGCGCGGCGCCGCACGCGAGGATGTCGTCGTGCTGGCCGGCAAGGGCCACGAGGCCACGCAGGAAATCATGGGCAAGAAGCGTACGTTCTCCGACCAGGATCACGCGCGGCTCGCGCTGGCAGCGCGCGCGACGCACGGCAAGGGAGGCGCCGAATGACGATGCTCAGTCTCGGCGAAGCCGCTCGCCTGATTCCCGGTGCAACCGTCCACGGCGATGCGGGCGTCACGTTCGACCGCGTGTCGACGGACAGCCGCACCGTCGGCCCCGGCGACCTGTTCGTCGCACTGAAAGGCGAGCGCTTCGACGCGCACGACTTCCTTGGCGATGTCGCTGCGCGCGGTGCGGCGGCGGCGCTCGTCGCGGACGTGCCGGCGGGCGTCACGATGCCGGCGATCGAAGGCGGCGAAACACGTGCCGCGCTCGGCGCACTGGCACATGGCTGGCGCAAACGATTCGCGCTGCCGCTCGTCGCGGTGACGGGCAGCAACGGCAAGACGACCGTCAAGGAAATGATCGCGTCGATCTTCGCGGCGGCGGTCGGCGCCGACGCGCGGCTCGCGACGGCCGGCAACCTGAACAACGACGTCGGCCTGCCGCTGACGCTGCTGCGCCTGTCGTCCACACATCGTCTCGCGGTGATCGAGATCGGGATGAACCACCCGGGCGAGACCGAAGTCCTCGCGCGTCTCACGGCGCCGACGGTCGCGCTCGTCAACAACGCGCAGCGCGAGCACCAGGAGTTCATGGCGACGGTCGAAGCGGTCGCGCTCGAACATGCGGCCGTGATTCACGCGCTCCCGCCGGACGGCGTTGCGGTGTTCCCGGCCGACGACGCGTATGCGGGCATCTGGCGCGTCGCGGCCACCGGCAACCGGATCCTCGATTTCGCGCTGCACGACGCCGAACGGCAGAACGACGCGCAGGTCACGGGCCGTCTTCACGGCGGCGAACTCGCGATCGATACGCCCGCGGGCGCCGTCACGGTGCGGTTGCGCGCGCTCGGCGAGCACAACGCGCGCAACGCGCTGGCCGCCACGGCCGCGGCGCTGGGTGCCGGCGTCGCGTTGTCGGCGATCAAGCAGGGTCTCGAATCGTTCGAGCCGGTCAAGGGCCGGCTGCAGGTGAAGCAGGCGATCGCGGGCAGCCTCGCGGGTGCGACGGTCGTCGACGATACGTACAACGCGAATCCCGATTCGATGCGTGCCGCGATCGACGTGCTCGCCACGCAACCGGCGCCGCGCGTGCTGGTGATCGGCGACATGGGCGAGGTCGGCGACGAAGGGCCGGCTTTTCATCGCGAGGTCGGTGCATACGCGCGCGAGCGCGGGATCGACGCGCTGTTCGCGCTTGGCGACGCATCGCGTGATGCGTGCACGGCGTACGGCGACACGGCACGCCACTTCGACGACGTCGGCGCGCTTGTGGCGGCGCTGCTCGCGGCCGGTTACGGCGCGCAGGCGACGCTGCTCGTGAAGGGCTCGCGGTACATGAAGATGGAGCGCGTGGTCGACGCGCTGACGAACCAACCCGCGGCGGGCACGGCGCCCGCGGCACACTGAGTAGAAGGAAGGAAGCATGCTGCTGGCGCTGGCGCAATGGCTGCAAGGAGACGCAAGCTTTTTGCGCTTGTTCACGTACCTCACGTTCCGGGCGGTGATGGCCACCATCACCGCGCTGGGGATCGGGCTCGTGTGCGGACCGTGGGTGATCCGCAAGCTGACGCAAATGAAGGTCGGTCAGGCCGTGCGCAAGGACGGCCCGCAGACGCACCTCGTCAAGTCCGGCACGCCGACGATGGGCGGCGTGCTGATCCTGATCGGCATTGCGGTCGCGACGCTGCTGTGGGGCGACCTGACGAACCGTTTCATCTGGATCGTGATGCTCGTCACGTTCGGTTTCGGCGTGATCGGCTGGGTCGACGATTACCGCAAGGTCGTCCACAAGGACCCGCGCGGGATGTCGTCGCGCGAGAAGTATTTCTGGCAATCGGTGATCGGGCTGTTCGCGGCCGTCTACCTCGCCTTCAGCGTGTCCGAGGCGAACAACGTGCGCGTGTTCGACCTGTTCATGGCGTGGGTGAGGAGCGGCCTGTCGATGGGGCTGCCGGCACGCGCCGACCTGATGCTGCCGTTCCTGAAGTCGATCAGTTATCCGCTCGGCGTGTGGGGCTTCATCGTGCTGACGTACTTCGTGATCGTCGGCGCGAGCAACGCGGTGAACCTGACCGACGGCCTCGACGGCCTCGTGATCATGCCGGTCGTGCTGGTCGGCGCGTCGCTGGGTGTGTTCGCGTACGTGATGGGCAGCGCGGTCTATTCAAAATACCTGTTGTTCCCGCATATCCCGGGCGCGGGCGAACTGCTGATCTTCTGTTCCGCGATGGGCGGGGCAGGGCTCGCGTTCCTCTGGTACAACACGCACCCCGCGCAGGTGTTCATGGGCGACGTCGGCGCGCTGGCGCTCGGCGGCGCGCTCGGGACGGTCGCGGTGATCGTGCGCCAGGAAATCGTGCTGTTCATCATGGGCGGCATCTTCGTCGCGGAAACGCTGTCGGTGATGCTGCAGGTGTCGTGGTTCAAGTACACGAAAAAGCGCTACGGCGAAGGGCGGCGCCTGCTGAAGATGGCGCCGCTGCATCACCATTTCGAATTGTCCGGCTGGAAGGAAACGCAGGTGGTCGTGCGTTTCTGGATCATCACGCTGATGCTGTGCCTGTTCGGTCTGACCACCCTCAAGCTGCGGTAAAGGAAAGGTAACAAGGATGTCTGGCGAGATGTTTGGAGATCGGCAACGGCCGATGGTGCTCGTACTGGGGCTCGGGGAATCGGGTCTCGCGATCGCGCGATGGTGCGCGAGGCACGGGTGCCGGCTGCGCATTGCCGATACCCGCGAGGCGCCGCCGAACCTTGCCGCGCTGCAGGCCGAAGGCATCGATGCGGAATTCGTCGGCGGGGCGTTCACGCCTGCGCTGCTCGACGGCGGCATCGAGCTCGTCGGGCTGAGCCCCGGGCTGTCGCCGCTCGAACCGGCGCTCGCGGCGCTGGTCGCGGCCGCGAACGAGCGCGGCGTCGCGGTGTGGGGCGAGCTGGAATTCTTTGCGCAGGCACTGCGTGCGCTCGGCACGAGCGGCTACCAGCCGAAGGTGCTCGCGATCACGGGCACCAACGGCAAGACCACGACGACGAGCCTCACGGGCCTGCTGTGCCAGCGCTCGGGCAAGAAGGTCGCGGTCGCGGGCAACATCAGCCCGGCGATGCTCGACCGGCTCGCCGGCGCGATCGACGAAACCGCGCTGCCGGACGTATGGGTGCTCGAACTGTCGAGTTTCCAGCTCGAGACCGCGCGCACGTTCGCGCCCGATGCGGCCGCGATCCTGAACATCACGCAGGACCACCTTGACTGGCACGGCAGCTTCGAAGCGTACGCGCAGGCAAAGGGCCGGATCTTCGGCGCGACGACGACGCGCGTGCTGAACCGCGACGATGCGGCCGTGATGAAGTTCGCGCCGGCAGCCGGCGCGGCCGACGCGCCGCGTACGGTCACGTTCGGCCTGAACGAACCGGTGCAGGACGGCGACTACGGGCTGTCGCGCGACAACGGCATCGCGTGGCTGGTGGAAGCCGTCGATCGCGATGCACCCGACGAGGCGGCGACGACGAGTCGCCGGCGCAAGCGCGATGCCGCGCACACGCCCGACATCGCGCAGAAGCGCCTGATGCCGGCCGACGCACTGCGTATCCGCGGGCTGCACAACGCGGCGAACGCGCTGGCCGCATTCGCGCTCGCACGCGCGATCGACCTGCCGGCCGCGCCGCTGCTGCACGCGCTGCGCGAGTACCGCGGCGAAGCGCATCGCGTCGAAGTGATCGCGACGATCGACGACGTGGACTACGTCGACGACAGCAAGGGCACGAACGTCGGCGCGACGGTTGCCGCGCTCGACGGGCTCGCCCAGAAGATCGTGCTGATCGCGGGCGGGGACGGCAAGGGCCAGGACTTCGCGCCGCTGGTCGCGCCGGTCGCGCGGTGGTGCCGCGCGGTGATGCTGATCGGCCGTGACGCGCCGGCGATCCGCGACACGCTCGCCGAAACGGGCGTGCCGCTTGCCGACCACGCGACGCTCGAAGACGCGGTGCACGCGGCGGCCGACCTCGCCGAGCCGGGCGATGCGGTGTTGCTGTCGCCGGCATGCGCGAGCCTCGACATGTTCAGGAACTACGCCCATCGCGCGGATGTGTTCCGCGCGGCGGTCGACGAAATCGCCATCGACAAAGGAGCGACGCCATGAGCTGGTCCGATCGCCTCGTCTCCCGTTTCAACGATCGGCGCGACACCGGCGGCAATGCCGCGGGCGGCCGCGTCGCGTCGGCCACGCGCGCCGCGACCGGCGGCCTCGCGAGCGTCGTCAACGGCGTGCGCCCGAGCCGTTCGCGGATGCTCGACTTCGACTACTCGCTGCTGTGGGTCGCGATCGCGCTGCTCGGGCTCGGTGTCGTGATGGTGTATTCGGCGTCGATCGCGATGCCCGATTCGCCGAAATACGCGGCCTACCACGATTACGCGTTCCTGATGCGCCACTGCGTGTCGCTCGTCGTCGCGTTCATCGCGGCGGTGATCGCGTTCCGGGTGCCGGTGTCGACGTGGGACAAATACGCGCCGCATCTCTTCCTGATCGCGCTGGTCGGCCTCGTGATCGTGCTGATCCCGCACGTCGGCAAGGGCGTGAACGGCGCGCGCCGCTGGATTCCGCTCGGCATCACGAACATGCAGCCGTCGGAAATCATGAAGCTCGCGGTGACGATCTACGCGGCGAACTACACGGTGCGCAAGCAGGAATACATGCAGAGCTTCGCGAAGGGCTTCCTGCCGATGGCGTTCGCGGTCGGCCTGGTCGGTGCGCTGCTGCTGCTCGAGCCGGACATGGGTGCATTCATGGTCGTCGCGGCGATCGCGATGGGCGTGCTGTTCCTCGGCGGCGTGAACGGCAAGCTGTTCGGCGGCCTCGTCGCGACGGCGGTCGGCACCTTCACGATGCTCGTGTGGCTGTCGCCGTGGCGTCGCGAGCGGATCTTCGCGTATCTCGATCCGTGGGACGAGCGCTACGCGCAGGGCAAGGCATACCAGCTCACGCACTCGCTGATCGCGTTCGGACGCGGCGAGTGGTTCGGTGTCGGCCTCGGCGGCAGCGTCGAGAAACTGAACTACCTGCCGGAAGCGCATACCGACTTCATCCTCGCGGTGATCGGCGAGGAACTCGGTTTCGTCGGCGTGCTGGTCGTGATCCTGCTGTTCTACTGGATCGTGCGCCGCGCGTTCGAGATCGGCCGCCAGGCACTCGCACTCGATCGCACGTTCGCGGGCCTGATGGCGAAGGGCATCGGCATCTGGTTTGGCGCGCAGACTTTCATCAACATGGGCGTGAACCTCGGGCTGCTGCCGACCAAGGGCCTGACGCTGCCGCTCGTGAGCTACGGCGGCTCCGGCATTCTGCTGAACTGCGTGGCGCTCGCGGTGCTGCTGCGGGTCGACTATGAAAACCGGGTGCTGATGCGCGGAGGGAAGGTATGACCGCGTCGCAACGCACGCTGATGGTGATGGCAGGCGGCACCGGGGGCCATGTGTTCCCGGGGCTCGCGGTCGCGCACCGGATGGAGGCGGCGGGCTGGCGCGTCGTGTGGCTCGGCAATCCGGCCGGGATGGAAGCGACGCTCGTGCCGAAGCACGGCATTCCGATGGAATACGTGCGGTTCGGCGGGCTGCGCGGCAAGGGCCTGAAGACCAAGCTGACGTTGCCGTTCAACCTGCTGCGCGCTTGCGGGCAGAGCCTCGCCGCGCTGCGCCGCGTGCGGCCCGACGTCGTGCTCGGGATGGGCGGCTACATCACGTTCCCGGCGGGTGTGATGACGGCGCTGTCGGGGCGTCCGCTCGTGCTGCATGAACAGAATTCGATCGCGGGCCTGACGAACAAGGTGCTCGCGAAATTCGCGAAACGCGTGCTCGTCGCATTCCCCGGTGCGCTGCCGCATGCGGAATGGACCGGTAACCCGATTCGCGCGGAACTTGCCGGCACCGAAGCGCCCAAAGCACGCTACGCATCGCGCAGCGGCCCGCTGAACGTGCTGGTCGTCGGCGGCAGCCTCGGTGCGGCCGCGCTGAACGAAGTCGTGCCGCGCGCGCTGGCGATGCTGACGCCGGGTGAACGCCCGCGCATCGTGCATCAGGCCGGCGCGAAGCACATCGACGCGCTGAAGGCGAATTACGAAGCGGCCGGTTTCGCGGCCGGCGAAGACGTGCGGCTCGTGCCGTTCATCGACGACATGGCGGCCGCGTATGCGGCGGCGGATCTCGTGATCTGCCGGTCGGGCGCGATGACGGTGTCGGAGATCGCGGCGGTGGGCGTGGCGGCGCTGTTCGTGCCGTTCCCGTACGCAGTCGACGATCACCAGACGAGCAACGCCGCGTTCCTCGCCGATGCAGGCGCGGCCGTGCTGGTGCAACAACGCGACCTGTCGGCGGAACTGCTCGCCGACTGGCTGCGCGGCCAGTCGCGGGCATCGCTCGCGGACATGGCGGAACGTTCGCGCTCGCTGGCGAAGCCCGAAGCCACCGACGAAGTCGCGCGCGTGTGCGCGAAGGCGGCCGGCGCGAACCTGGAAATATTGCAATGAAACACATCGTCAAACACATTCATTTCGTCGGGATCGGCGGCGCGGGCATGAGCGGCATCGCCGAAGTGCTCGTCAACCTCGGCTACGAGGTCAGCGGCTCGGATCTCTCGCGCAACGCGGTGACCGATCGTCTCCAGGCGCTCGGCGCACGGATCGCGATCGGCCACGACGCGGCGAACATCGAGGGCGCGAACGCGGTCGTCGTATCGACGGCCGTGCGCTCGGACAACCCGGAAGTGCTGGCCGCGCGCGCGAAGCGCGTGCCGATCGTGCAGCGCGCGGTGATGCTGGCGGAGTTGATGCGCCTGAAGCAGGGCATCGCGATCGCCGGCACGCACGGCAAGACCACCACGACGAGCCTCGTCGCGAGCGTGCTCGCCGCGGGCGGCCTCGACCCGACCTTCGTGATCGGCGGGCGGCTGATCAGCGCCGGCGCGAACGCGCGGCTCGGCACGGGCGACTTCATCGTCGCCGAGGCCGACGAGTCGGACGCGTCGTTCCTGAACCTGTATCCGGTGATCGAAGTCATCACGAACATCGATGCCGACCACATGGACACCTACGGCCACGATTTCGCGCGGCTCAAGCAGGCGTTCATCGAATTCACGCAGCGCCTGCCGTTCTACGGCAGCGCGGTCGTGTGCGTCGACGATCCGAACGTGCGGCAGATCATCCCGTTCATCTCGAAGCCGGTCGTGCGCTACGGGCTGTCGCCGGACGCGCAGGTGCGCGCGGAAGACATCGACGCGCGCGATGGCCGGATGCACTTCACGGTGATCCGCGAAGGTCGCGCGCCGCTTGCGGTCGTACTGAACATGCCGGGCCTGCACAACGTGCAGAACGCGCTCGCGGCGATCGCGATCGCAACCGACCTCGGCGTGACGGATGACGCGATCCAGCAGGCGCTGGCCGAATTCAACGGCGTCGGCCGGCGTTTCCAGCGCTACGGCGAGGTGCCGACCGCGGACGGCGGCCAGTACACGCTGATCGACGACTACGGCCATCACCCGGTCGAGATGGCCGCGACGATCGCGGCCGCGCGCGGCGCGTTCCCGGGGCGTCGCCTCGTGCTGGCGTTCCAGCCGCACCGCTACACGCGCACGCGCGATTGCTTCGACGATTTCGTCAACGTGCTGTCGACGGTCGATGCGCTGGTGCTGACGGAAGTCTACGCGGCCGGCGAGGCCGCGATCTCGACCGCCAACGGCGACGCGCTGTCGCGCGCGCTGCGCGCGGCAGGAAAGGTTGACCCGGTGTTCGTCGCGACGGTCGACGACGTGCCGGACGCATTGGCGAAGGTCGCGCAGAACGGCGACGTGGTGATCACGATGGGCGCGGGTTCGATCGGCGGCGTGCCGGCGAAGGTCGCGCAGCACACTCAACAGAAGGCATGACATGAGCGGGATTGATCCGAAACGTTTCGGCAAGGTGGCGGTGTTGTTCGGCGGCGAGTCCTCGGAGCGCGAGGTCTCGCTCACGTCCGGCCAGCTCGTGCTGCAGGGCCTGCGCGACGCAGGCATCGACGCGCACCTGTTCGACCCGGCCGAGCGCCCGCTGGCGGCGCTGAAGGACGAAGGGTTCGTGCGTGCGTTCAACGCGCTGCACGGCGGTTACGGCGAGAATGGCCAGATCCAGGGCGCGCTCGATTTCTACGGGATCCGTTACACGGGCAGCGGTGTGCTCGGGTCGGCGCTCGGCCTCGACAAGTTCCGCACGAAACTCGTCTGGCAGCAGACGGGCGTGCCGACGCCGCCGTTCGAGACGGTGCTGCGCGGCGACGACCTCGCGGCGCGCGCGACGGACATCGTCGCGAAGCTCGGCCTGCCGCTGTTCGTGAAGCCGGCGAGCGAGGGCTCGAGCGTCGCGGTGCTGAAGGTGAAGACGGCCGATGCGCTGCCGGCTGCGCTCGAGGAAGCCGCGAAGCACGACCCGATCGTGATCGTCGAGAAGAGTATCGAGGGCGGCGGCGAATACACCGCATGCATCGCTGGCGATCTCGACCTGCCGGTGATCAAGATCGTGCCGGCCGGCGAGTTCTACGACTATCACGCGAAGTACATCGCCAACGACACGCAATACCTGATCCCGTGCGGGCTGCCCGCCGACAAGGAAGCGGAGCTCAAGCGCGTCGCGCGCCGTGCGTTCGACGTGCTCGGCTGCACCGACTGGGGCCGCGCGGATTTCATGCTCGACGCCGATGGCAATGCGTACTTCCTGGAAGTGAACACCGCGCCGGGCATGACCGACCACTCGCTGCCGCCGAAGGCCGCGCGCGCGGTCGGCATCAGCTATTCGGAGCTGGTCGTGAAGGTGCTGTCGCTCACGCTCAACGACTGACGCAGGAACGGAACGACGTATGTGGAACAACGTTCGCCAACTCAACCTTGCCGCCAGCGCGCTGTACGCGCTGCTGCTGCTCGTGTTGGCGGCGGCCGGTTGCTACTGGCTGATCCAGCGCCCGACGTTCGCGTTGCGGGAAATCCGGATCGACGGCGACACCGAGCACATCAATTCGCCGACGGTGCGCGCGGGCGTGGTCGGCCGGCTGAAGGGCAATTTCTTCACGGTCGATCTCGACGCCGCGCGCGCCGCGTTCGAGCAGATGCCCTGGGTGCGCCATGCGAGCGTGCGCCGGGTGTGGCCGAATGCGCTGGCTGTCACGCTCGAGGAGTACAAACCGCTCGGGACCTGGGGCAGCGACCAGCTCGTGAGCGTCGACGGCGAGCTGTTCACCGCGAACCAGGGCGAGCTGGATCAGGAACTGCCGGCGTTCGACGGCCCGGAGGGCAGTGCGAAGGAAGTCGTCACGCGGTATCGCGACTTCGGGAAATGGTTTGCGCCGCTGAAGGCGGCGCCGGAAGAAGTGACGCTGTCGGCGCGGTACGCGTGGACGGTGAAGCTGTCGAACGGCATGCAGGTCGAGCTGGGCAAGGAACGCAACAGCGAGTCGCTGCATGACCGGAGCCAGCGTCTGGTCGCCGCCTGGCCGGCGGTCACGGAGCGCTGGGGCAACGACATCGAGTACGCGGACCTGCGTTATCCGAACGGATTCGCGATTCGCGCGGCAGGCATGCGGTTCCTGACCGATACCGACAAGCGCAAGAAGTAACGAGAGATCACACGCAAGAGCACTTTATGAGCAAAGACTACAAGGATCTGCTGGTTTCCCTCGACATCGGCACGTCGAAGGTGGTGGCCATCGTCGCCGAGCTGAAGGGCGAAGGTCACTACGAGGTGATCGGTCTCGGCCAGAGCGAGTCGAAGGGTCTGAAGAAAGGTGTGGTGGTCAACATCGAGGCCACCGTGCAGTCGATCCAGCGCGCGCTCGAGGAAGCCGAGCTGATGGCCGACTGCAAGATCACCAACGTGTTCACGGGGATCGCCGGCAGCCACATCCGCAGCTTCAACTCGAGCGGGATGGTCGCGATCAAGGACAAGGAAGTCACGCAGACCGACGTCGCGCGCGTGATCGAGACCGCGAAGGCGATCAACATCCCGACCGACCAGCAGGTGCTGCACATCCTCACGCAGGAATTCATCATCGACGGCCAGGAAGACGTGCGCGAGCCGATCGGGATGAGCGGCATCCGCCTCGAGGTGAAGGTGCACATCGTGACGGGCGCGGTGAGCGCCGCGCAGAACATCGTCAAGTGCGTGCGCCGCTGCGGGCTGGAAGTGAACGACCTGATCCTGCAGCCGCTCGCGTCGTCGCTGGCGGTGCTGACGGAAGACGAGAAGGATCTCGGCGTGGTGCTGGTCGACATCGGCGGCGGCACGACGGACATCGCGATCTTCGCCGAAGGCGCGATCCGCCACACCGCGGTGATTCCGATCGCCGGCGACCAGATCACGAGCGACATCGCGATGGCGCTGCGCACGCCGACGCCGGATGCGGAAGACATCAAGGTCGGCTACGGGATCGCGAAGCAGGCGCTCGCCGATCCGGACGAAATGGTGGAAGTGCCGGGCCTCGGCGAACGCGGCCCGCGCACGCTGTCGCGCCAGGCGCTCGCGGCCGTGATCGAGCCGCGCGTCGAGGAACTGTTCTCGCTCGTGCAGCAGGTCGTGCGCGAATCCGGTTACGAAGAACTCCTGAGCTCCGGCGTGGTCATTACCGGCGGTGCGTCGATGATGCCCGGCATGGTCGAGCTCGGCGAAGACATTTTCCTGAAACCGGTGCGCATCGGCGCGCCGGAGTATGCAGGCGGCCTCTCCGACGTCGTGCGCAATCCGCGCTACTCGACGGCGATGGGGCTGCTCGTCGAAGGCAGTGCCCAGCGCATGCGCGGCCGCAAGGTCGCCGTGCAGTCCGGCAACGCGGGGCAGGTGTTCTCGCGGATGAAGGAATGGTTCCTGAGCAACTTCTGACAAACCGAATCTCGAAATTCGCGCTGGTGCCGGCGGCTGGCGCGCGACAGGGGGTTGCCCGATCTCCTGCCGAATAACGGCCGATTAGCAGTTTTTCTCTTGACGGAGGCAACATGGAATTCGAAATGCTGGAAACCGAGACCAACGGCACCATCATCAAGGTGGTCGGCGTTGGCGGCGCTGGCGGCAATGCCGTCCAGCACATGATCAACCGCGGCGTGCAGGGCGTCGATTTCATCGTGATGAACACGGATGCGCAGGCGCTGTCGCGTTCGCGCGCATCGTCGGTGATCCAGCTCGGCAACACGGGCCTCGGCGCCGGTGCGAAGCCGGAAATGGGTCGTGCGGCAGCGGAAGAGGCGCGTGAGCGCATCGCCGACGCACTGCGCGGCGCGCACATGGTGTTCATCACGGCCGGCATGGGCGGCGGCACGGGCACGGGCGCGGCACCGGTGGTCGCGCAGATCGCGAAGGAGATGGGCATCCTGACGGTCGGTGTCGTCAGCAAGCCGTTCGAGTTCGAAGGCGGCAAGCGCATGCGCGTCGCTGAAGCAGGTTCGCAGCAACTGGAGGATCACGTCGACTCGCTGATCGTCGTGCTGAACGACAAGCTGTTCGACGTGATGGGCGACGACGCCGAAATGGACAAGTGCTTCCAGTGCGCGGACGACGTGTTGAACAACGCGGTTGCAGGCATCGCTGAAATCATCAACGTCGATGGCCTCGTGAACGTCGACTTCGAAGACGTGAAGACGGTGATGGGCGAGCAGGGCAAGGCGATGATGGGCACGGCGACGGTCGCCGGCGTCGATCGCGCGCGCCTCGCGGCGGAACAGGCCGTGGCGAGCCCGCTGCTCGAAGGCGTCGATCTGTCGGGCGCGCGCGGCGTGCTGGTCAACATCACGTCGAGCCGTTCGCTGCGCCTGTCGGAAACGCGCGAAGTGATGAACACGATCAAGAGCTACGCGGCGGAAGATGCGACGGTGATCTTCGGTGCGGTGTACGACGACGCGATGGGCGATGCGTTGCGTGTGACGGTCGTGGCAACGGGTCTGGGCCGTGCGGCGAAGAAGCAGCAGTCGGCACCGATGACGCTGCTGCGCACGGGTACGGACAACCAGCCGGTCAGCGCGGTGTCGCACGGCTATGCACCGGCGCATCATGTCAGCACGGCCGACTACGGCGCACTCGATACGCCGGCGGTGTGGCGCAATTCGCGTGAAACCGCGGCATCGCACGTGCAGGCGCTGCAGGAGAAGGGTGTCGACACGTACGACATCCCGGCTTTCCTGCGCAAGCAGGCTGACTGACGCAAACACAGGCGAAGCCGCGGCGAAACTGCCGCGGTATCGCCGGCGTGACGGATGCTACGGACCACGACAGGCCGCGTCGGCTGCGACGCCGGGCCGGGAAACGTGCCCTCTCCGCACAAGCGGGGCGGGATGGGCCGTGCTGTCCGCGACACGCTGAAAAACCGTATCGCTATGAGGGACCAGCCATGATTCAAGTGGGCGACGCGCTGCCCGACGCGCAACTGTTCGAGTACATCGACGACGCGCGCGAAGGGTGCACGCTGGGGCCGAACGCCTGCAGCGTGCGCGATCAGGTTGCGGGAAAGCGGGTGGTGATCTTCGGATTGCCGGGCGCTTTCACGCCGACCTGTTCGGCGCAGCATGTGCCGGGCTACGTCGAACACGCCGAGCAACTGCGCGCGGCGGGTATCGACGAGATCTGGTGCGTGTCCGTCAACGACGCATTCGTGATGGGCGCATGGGGACGTGATCTGCACACCGCGGGCAAGGTGCGCATGATGGCGGACGGCAGCGCGGCTTTCACTCATGCGCTGGGGCTGACACAGGATTTGTCCGCGCGTGGCATGGGGATTCGTTCCCTGCGCTACGCGATGGTGATTGACGGCGGTGTGGTCAAGACGCTGGCCGTCGAGGCGCCGGGCAAATTCGAAGTGAGCGATGCGGCGAGTGTTCTCGCGACGTTGACGTCCTGATCGTGCGGTGCGCCGTTGCCTGCCGGCAACGCTGCTCACCGGCCTCAGGGCAGTTGTAACACGGGCTGATGACCGGAAACGCCTCCGTTCCGGGCATCGGCCCGTCCCGTATCGGCAGGGGTAAACAGCCGAAACAGATTGATACGCAGTTTCAAACTGCGTTGAATAGGGAATTACGCTATAATCCCTCCTATCGAATATAACTCCTGATTGATATCTTCAATCACGACGAAGAACATCATGCTGAAGCAGCGCACCATCAAATCCATCGTGAAGACCGTGGGTATCGGTGTCCACTCGGGCCGCAAGATCGAGCTGACGCTCCGTCCTGCCGCACCGGGCACGGGCATCGTGTTCTCCCGCGTCGACCTTCCCACGCCCGTCGACATTCCCGCCGCGGCGACGTCGATCGGCGATACGCGGCTCGCGTCGGTGCTGCAGAAGGATGGCGTGCGTGTGTCGACCGTCGAGCACCTGATGTCGGCATGCGCCGGCCTCGGCATCGACAACCTCTATGTCGACGTGACGGCCGAGGAAATCCCGATCATGGACGGCAGCGCGGCGACCTTCGTGTTCCTGATCCAGTCCGCCGGGATCGAGGAACAGAACGCGCCGAAGCGCTTCGTCAAGGTGAAGAAGACGGTCGAAATCCGTGACGGCGACAAGTTCGCGCGTCTCGATCCGTACTTCGGCTTCAAGCTGAAATTCTCGATCGACTTCCGTCACCCGGCCGTCGACAAGACCGGCCAGGAGCTCGAGGTCGATTTCGCGAATACGTCGTATGTGCGCGAGATCGCGCGCGCACGCACGTTCGGTTTCGCGCACGAGGCCGAGATGCTGCGCGAGATGGGCCTCGCCCGCGGCGGCAGCATGGAAAATGCGATCGTGCTCGACGAGTACCGCATCCTGAATAACGACGGGCTGCGCTACGACGACGAGTTCGTGAAGCACAAGATGCTCGACGCGATCGGCGACCTGTACGTGATCGGCCATCCGCTGCTGGCGTCGTACACGGCGTACAAGTCGGGCCACGGGCTGAACAACGCGCTGCTGCGTGAGCTGCTCGCGAACGAAGATGCGTACGAGATCGTCACGTTCGACGATCCGCAAGCCGCGCCGAAGGGTTTCGCGTTCGACGCGCAGACGGCCTTCGCCTGAACTGCGTTCGGCGCAAGCAAAAAAAAGCAGCCTTCGGGCTGCTTTTTTGTTGGCCGGACGATGCCGGCGGCGCAGGCCGTCAGCGCGGCTTTGCGCCGTGCCGGGCCGCCATTCGCGCAAGCGCGGCCTGCAGCGGCGACGGTTCGAGATGATCGGCCAGATCCCGCAACGCGGCCGCGCCGACCGACGTCATCCGCGCCTGCTTCACGTGCGGCGGCTCCGGCGCATCCTTCGGGCGCACGCGCACGCGCAGCGTCGAGACCGGCCAGCCGCGCTTTTGGAGATCGCCGAGCAGCCGCGGCTCGACCTGCCGCAGCCGCGCGGCCAGCGCATTGTGCGCGGCAAAGAGGGTCAGGGTGCCGTCCTTCACGAAGCCGGGTTCGACGTGGTTCGCCAGGTAATCGGGCAGGAGCGCGGCAAGATCGCGCTGCAACGATGCGATTTGCTCGACGCCGGCGCGCAGTGCCGCGAACGCGTCGGTGCGGCCGAGCACTTCGGACACGGGTTGCGGGCGATAGGCGGCGAGCGGGCCGAAACGCTTGGAAAATCGGTTCATCGAGACATTCTTCGGGCGCGCACGCGCGCGGACGTTGACGCCGATTGTACCCGCGCGGGCCCGTGCACGGGCGGCTTTCGCCCCGTGGGCCCGGCCGTCGGCGCGCAGTGCCCGTCCGGCCGAGACGCGGGCGCGCGCTTCCCCGCGTGCTAAAATTCGATGTTTGAGTCCACTAATTCGCTAAGCCGCCGAGGCTCGGGCGTCGGGGCGCGCAACACGCGCCGGGCGCCGGTGCTGCGACGCAGGATCCGATCCGATGACAACCGGTTTTCTCCAGAAAATTTTTGGCAGCCGCAACCAGCGGCTCGTCAAGCAATACCAAAAGACCGTCGCGACGATCAATGCGCTCGAAACGCAGATCGAGAAGCTGACGGACGACCAGTTGCGCGGCAAGACGGATGAATTCCGCCAGCGGGTCGCGGCCGGCGAGTCGCTCGACAAGCTGCTGCCCGAGGCGTTCGCGGTCTGTCGCGAGGCCAGCCGGCGCGTGCTGAAGATGCGGCACTTCGACGTGCAGATGATCGGCGGCATGGTGCTCCACTACGGCAAGATCGCGGAAATGCGCACCGGCGAGGGCAAGACGCTCGTCGCGACGCTGCCCGTGTACCTGAATGCGCTGGCCGGCCGCGGCGTGCACGTCGTGACCGTCAACGATTACCTCGCGCAGCGCGACGCCGAATGGATGGCGCGCCTCTACAACTTCCTCGGTCTGTCGGTCGGCATCAACCTGTCCGGCATGGAGCACGACCAGAAGCAGCAGGCTTACGCGGCGGACATCACGTACGGCACGAACAACGAGTTCGGCTTCGACTACCTGCGCGACAACATGGTCTACGAGACCGACGCGCGCGTGCAGCGGGCACTGAACTTCGCGGTCGTCGACGAAGTGGACTCGATCCTGATCGACGAAGCGCGCACGCCGCTGATCATTTCGGGCCAGGCCGAGGATCACACCGAGCTGTACGTGCGGATGAACGCACTGCCGCCGCTGCTCGAGCGCCAGATCGGCGAAGAGAAGGCCGACGGCACGGGTGTCGAGAAGCCGGGCGACTACACGCTCGACGAGAAGGCCCGCCAGGTGTTCCTGACGGAATCGGGCCACGAGAAGGCCGAGCGCTTGCTCGCCGAATGGGGCCTGATCGGCGAGGGCGAGAGCCTGTACGCGCCGCAGAACATCACGCTGATGCACCACGTGTACGCGGCGCTGCGCGCACACACGCTGTTCCACAAGGATCAGCACTACGTCGTGCAGAACGGCGAAGTGGTCATCGTCGACGAATTCACGGGCCGCCTGATGGCCGGCCGCCGCTGGTCCGACGGCCTGCACCAGGCGGTCGAGGCGAAGGAACACGTGAAGATCCAGAGCGAGAACCAGACGCTCGCGTCGATCACGTTCCAGAACTACTTCCGGATGTACGCGAAGCTGGCCGGCATGACCGGTACCGCGGACACCGAAGCGTACGAATTCAACGAGATCTACGGCCTCGAGACGGTCGTGATCCCGACCAACCGCCCGCCGAAGCGGATCGACAAGCAGGACCAGATCTACAAGACGGCCAAGGAGCGCTACGACGCGGTGATCCGCGACATCCGCGACTGCTACGAGCGCGGCCAGCCGGTGCTGGTCGGCACGACGTCGATCGAGAACTCGGAACTGCTGTCGCACCTGCTGAAGCAGGCCGGGCTGCCGCATGAGGTGCTGAACGCGAAGCAGCACGAGCGCGAAGCGGCGATCGTCGCGGAAGCCGGCCGTCCGAAGCGCGTCACGATCGCGACCAACATGGCCGGCCGCGGTACCGACATCGTGCTCGGCGGCAATGCCGAGAAGCAGGCCGCGTTCATCGAGGCCGACGACGCGATCCCGGCCGACGAAAAGGCGCGCCGCATCCAGCAGTTGCACGACGAGTGGGAAACGCTGCACGAGCAGGTGAAGGCCGCTGGCGGCCTGCACATCATCGGCACCGAGCGCCACGAATCGCGCCGGATCGACAACCAGCTGCGCGGCCGTGCGGGCCGCCAGGGCGATCCGGGCTCGTCGCGCTTCTACCTGTCGCTCGACGATCCGCTGCTGCGCATCTTCGCGGGCGACCGCGTGCGCTCGATCATGGATCGCCTGAAGATGCCGGAAGGCGAGGCGATCGAAGCCGGCATCGTCACGCGCTCGATCGAGTCCGCGCAGCGCAAGGTCGAAGCGCGCAACTTCGACATCCGCAAGCAGCTGCTCGAATACGACGACGTGTCGAACGACCAGCGCAAGGTTATCTACCAGCAACGCAACGAGCTGCTCGAAGCGCACGACATCACCGAGACGATCTCCGCGATGCGTCACGGCGTGATCGCCGAAGTCGTCCGCCAGTTCGTGCCGGAAGGCAGCATCGAGGAGCAGTGGGACGTGCCCGAGCTCGAGGAAGCGCTGCGCAACGACTGGCAGCTCGACCTCGCGATCCAGGAAATGGTGAACGAGTCGTCGTCGATTACGGCCGAGGAGATTCTCGACGCCGTGATGACGGCCGCCGACGAGCAGTACGAGGCGAAGGTCGCGATGGTCGGCCGCGAATCGTTCAGCGCATTCGAGCGCTCGGTGATGCTGCAGACGGTCGACCGCCTGTGGCGCGAGCACCTCGCGGCGCTCGACCATCTGCGCCAGGGCATCCACCTGCGCGGCTATGCGCAGAAGAACCCGAAGCAGGAATACAAGCGCGAAGCGTTCGAGCTGTTCGCCGCGATGCTCGAGGCGATCAAGCAGGAAGTCACGCGCGTCGTGATGAACGTGCAGATCCAGTCGCCGGAACAGCTCGAGGAAGCGGCCGAGCAGATCGAGGAGCGCGCAGGTCATCTCGAGAACGTCGAGTACCAGCACGCCGATTACGCGGAAGCCGGTGCGCCGGTGGCGAACGTCACGGCTGCCGCGGCGGCCACGGCAACGGCCGACATGGTCGGCAGCGCGATGACGCACAGCGGCCCCGGCGGCGAAATGCCGAAGGTCGGCCGCAACGACCCGTGCCCGTGCGGCAGCGGCAAGAAGTACAAGCAATGTCACGGGAAGCTGTCATGATCGACGGCGGCGCGCGTCACGCGTGCCGCGTCGTTCGCAGCTTCGAGTCAGTGATGTGAGTTGTGGCGGCCCGCGTGGGGCCGCCGGTTCTTCCAATCGATGCCGGCACGTGCCGGCATTTTCCATCCGGCAGGTGTGCCCCATGGCTGTCAATTTTCCGTCGATCGATCCCGCCCAACTGCATCCCGTCGCCGGCGTCACGCTCGGCTGGGCGGAAGCGAACATCCGCAAGCCGAATCGCAAGGACGTGCTGGTCATCTCCGTCGACGAAGGCGCGACGGTCGCGGGCGTATTCACCGAAAACCGTTTCTGCGCAGCGCCGGTCACCGTCTGCCGCGAGCATCTGGCGAAGGTACGGGCGGGCGGCGCGGGCATCCGCGCGCTGGTCGTGAATACGGGCAATGCAAATGCGGGTACCGGCGAGCCGGGCCTCGTGAACGCGCGCGAAACCTGCACGGAACTCGCGCGTCTCGCGGGCATCGAGCCGGCGCAGGTGCTGCCGTTCTCGACCGGCGTGATCCTCGAGCCGCTGCCGATCGACCGCCTGAAGGCCGGGCTGCCGGCCGCGCTCGCGAACCGCAAGGCCGCGAACTGGTTCGATGCCGCGCAGGCGATCATGACGACCGATACGCTGCCGAAGGCCACGTCCCGCCAGGTGACGATCGACGGTCACACGGTCACGCTGACGGGCATCAGCAAGGGCGCCGGCATGATCAAGCCGAACATGGCGACGATGCTGGGCTTCCTCGCGTTCGACGCGAACGTCGCGCAGCCGGTGCTCGACACGCTCGTGAAGGAAGTGGCCGACCGCTCGTTCAACTGCATCACGATCGACGGCGACACGTCGACGAACGACTCGTTCATCCTGATCGCGTCGGGCAAGAGCACGCTGCCGGCGATCACGTCGACGGATTCGCCGGCCTATGCGGCGCTGCGCGATGCGGTGACGGAAGTCGCGCAGGTGCTGTCGCAGCTGATCGTGCGCGATGGCGAAGGTGCGACGAAATTCATGACGGTGCAGGTCGAAGGCGGCAAGAGCGTCGCGGAATGCCGCCAGATCGCTTACGCGATCGGCCATTCGCCGCTCGTGAAGACCGCCTTCTATGCATCCGACCCCAACCTTGGCCGGATTCTCGCGGCGATCGGCTATGCGGGCGTCGCGGATCTCGACGTCGGCAAGATCGATCTCTATCTCGACGATGTGCTCGTCGCGAAGGCGGGCGGCCGCAACCCGGCTTACCAGGAAGAGGACGGCCAGCGCGTGATGAAGCAGAGCGAAATCACGATCCGCGTGCTGCTTGGCCGCGGCGACGCACAGGCCACCATCTGGACGTGCGACCTGTCGCACGACTACGTGAGCATCAACGCGGATTACCGCTCCTGATCAGGAGTGCCTGAACGACATGGACAAGCTTGAACAGTTTCTGACGCGCGCGGAAGCGCTGCTCGGTCGTCTCGAGGGGATGTTGCCGCCCGCGCAGGCAGTGGTCGACTGGAATGCCGCACACGCATTCCGCTGGCGCAAGCGCCAGGGGCGCGGTTATCTGCAGCCGGTGCCGGCCGTGTCGTCGATCACGCTCGACGACCTCCATAACATCGATCGCCAGAAAGGGCTGATCGACCAGAACACGCGGCAGTTCGTGCAGCAGAAGCCGGCGAACAACGTGCTGCTGACCGGCGCGCGCGGTACCGGCAAGTCGTCGCTGATCAAGGCGTGCCTGAACGCGTATGCGAAGGACGGGCTGCGTCTGATCGAAGTCGACAAGGACGACCTGCACGATCTCGGCGACATCGTCGACCTGATCTCGCAGCGTCCCGAACGTTTCATCGTGTTCTGCGACGACCTGTCGTTCGAGGAAGGCGAGTCGGGCTACAAGGCGCTGAAGGTTGCGCTCGACGGCTCGATCGCCGCGCAGTCGGACAACGTGCTGATCTACGCGACGTCGAACCGCCGCCATCTGCTGCCCGAGTACATGAGCGACAACGAGACGTACAAGCATCTCCCGGATGGCGAGATTCACCCCGGCGAAGTCGTCGAGGAGAAGATCTCGCTGTCGGAGCGCTTCGGTCTGTGGGTCAGCTTCTATCCGTTCAAGCAGGACGACTATCTCGACATCGTCGGGCACTGGCTGCGTCATTTCGGTTGCCCGGATGCGGAGATCGAGTCCGCACGCGGCGATGCGCTCGTGTGGGCGCTCGAGCGCGGCTCGCGGTCGGGGCGCGTCGCGTGGCAGTTTGCGCGTGACTGGTCGGGTCGCAAGGAGCAAGCATGAGCGCGGATCAGGCGCAGGGCGCCGTGCGGGCGCCGGACGGCCGCAAGGTGACGGAAGTCGCGGTCGGCGTGATGGTGCAGCCGGACGGCCGGTATCTGCTCGCGCAGCGGCTGAAGGGCAAGCCGTATGAAGGTTACTGGGAGTTCCCGGGCGGCAAGCTGGAGGCCGGCGAAAGCGTCGAGGACGCGCTGGCGCGCGAGCTGCACGAGGAACTCGGCATCGAAGTCACTGCCAGCCACCGCTGGCACACGCTCGAGCACGATTATCCGCATGCGTACGTGCGGCTCTATTTCTGCAAGGTGACGGGCTGGACGGGCGAGCCGCACAGCAAGGAAGGGCAGGCGTTCGTGTGGCAGCAACTGCCGGTCGAAGTCGCGCCGCTGTTGCCGGCGGCGCTGCCGGTGCTCGAACTGCTCGAGAAGGAAGCGGCGTCGCAATGACGCCGTGGCGGCCCACCTGAAACGCGGGCCAGATCGGCGGGCGGCACGGCGGACGGCGGCGCTGCGCGCCGCTCAGCTGTCGCGGCGGTTGTCCGTGCCGTCTTCTTCCGATGACGGACCCTCGTCGGAGGAACCGCCGATCCGATACTTTTCCGCGGCCCATGCGCCGAGGTCGAGCTGCTTGCAGCGGGCCGAACAGAAGGGACGGAACTTGTTTTCAGGCGTCCAGCGCACTTCCGCGCCGCACGAAGGACATTTCACGACGGTAGTCATACGAAAGCGTTGATCCGGCACGCGGCCGTTACAGATTGCACAGTGTCAGATGGAACGGCACGTCGATGTCCACCGCGCGCGGCCGCACGTCGCCGTCCTGCATGGTGAACCGTACCCACAGCATGTATTTGTTGGCGCTTGCCTCGGGAATGACGCGCAATTCCGGCGCCACGCGCACCTGCATCAACTGATAGGTGCGGCCGGACAGCATCTGCTGGTAGCTGCCCTGCATCGCCATGACCTTCGACGCCTGACCCGATTCGCGCGCGAGCCGCAGCACGATCGCAGCGGCATCGCGCAGCGGCAGCATCGGCAGGATCCATTTCGCGATGTCCTGGCGCCGCTGCTCGGCGGGCCATTGCTGCCATGCGTAGTACGACGGCAGGTCGAACTTGCACGTGCCGCCCGGAATCACCGCACGGCTGCGGATGCTGGCGAGCCACTCGTTGTCGACGAGGTGCTGACCGGTCTTGCCCTGCATCTGCGCGAGATTCGCGAGCGTCTGCTCGATTTCGCCGAGCACGGCTTCGAGCGCGTTCTGCTCGATGCCCGGATTGCCGCGAAAGGGGGCGAGCGTCTGGCGTTGACGTTCGAGCTCCTTCATCAGATCCGATTTCAGGTCCGCGCGGCCCGTTACCTCGGCAATTTCGAACAGCGTCGTCAGCGCGACGTGGTGTTCACGCGGGTCCTCCTGAGCCAAAAAGAACGCGAAGCGCTCGAAGAGATCTTCGAGGCGCAACAGCGTGCGAATTCGCTCGTTGAACGGATACTCGTAAAGAATCAAGCGCGCTCGCCTCTTGGGTAGGGATGGAAACAATGCAGGACATTCTAATGCCCACGCTCTACCCTAGCAACGCGCCAATTTCGTACACCATCACGATCGCGCGCGAGGCTCAGTGCGCAGCGAGCGCGAACCCGAGATAGCGTTGGTGCAGTGCATCGACCTGCGCGGCGAGCGCATCGGGCGTCGTCGCGTCGTTGACGATGACGTCGTCGGCCGCCGCGAGGCGGGCCTCCCGCGACGCCTGCCGCGCGATGATCGCCTCGACCTGCTCGCGCGTGAAGCCGTTGCGCTGCATCACGCGTGCGATCTGCGTTTCGACCGGACAGTCGACGACGAGCACGCGATCGCAGCGCGCCTTCCAGTTGCCGGATTCGACGAGCAGCGGCACGACGAACATCACGTATGGGCCCTGCGCTTCGCGCGCCTCACGATCGGTCTCCGCCCGGATCAGCGGGTGCGTGATCGCTTCGAGGCGCCGGCGCGCGTCGTCGTCGCTGAAGATCAGTGCGCGCATCTGCGCGCGGTCGAGCGAGCCGTCGGCAGCAACGAAGCCGCGGCCGAATGCCTGTTCGATCGCGGGCATCGCGAGGCCGCCCGGCGCGGTGATGCGATGGGCGATCAGATCGGTATCGACCAGCGATGCGCCTCGGGCGGCAAACAGGTCGGCGACGGTCGTCTTGCCGCTGCCGATGCCGCCGGTGAGTCCAATTGCGAACATGTCAGCCTCCGAGCGCCGAATAGAAAGGGGTGCCGAAAAACAGCGTCGCGACACCGCCTGCCGCGAGGAACGGGCCGAACGGAATCGGCTCCTCGAAGCGCATGCGACCGCGCCAGGTCGCGACGAGCCCGACGACTGCGCCCGTCACCGCGGCGAACAGCACGACCTGCGGCAGTGCGGCCCAGCCCATCCATGCGCCGAGCGCGGCGAGCAGTTTCAGGTCGCCGAAACCGATGCCCTCGATGCCGCGCAGCCATTTGAACAGCCAGTAGACCGACCACAGGAACAGGTAGCCGGCCATGGCCCCGATCACGGCCGAGCGCAGCGATGTGAACGTGCCGCCGAGGTTCAGCACGAGCCCGGCCCAGAGGAGCGGCAGCGTCATCGAGTCGGGCAGGTAGCCTGTGCGGATATCGATCGCGCTCATCGCGAGCAGCGCGGCGCACAGCGCGAACGCGGCGAGCGCGGCGACGGTCGGGCCGAATGCCGCGAGCGAGCCGGCGGCGAGCAGCGCGCATGCGAGTTCGACGAGCGGATAACGGATGCCGATCGCGTGGCCGCAGCGTCGGCAGCGTCCGCGCAGGATCAGGTAGCTGACGAGCGGGATGTTTTCCCATGCGCGCAGCACGTGGCCGCAATGCGGGCAAGCGCTGCGCGGGCGCCACAGATCGTAGCGCGGCGGGTAGCCGTCTTCGTGCGTGGCACTCGTGTTGCCGGTCGCTTCGTCGATCTCGGCCTGCCATGCGCGCTGCATCATCACGGGCAGCCGGTGCACGACCACGTTCAGGAAGCTGCCGACGCACAGGCCGATGACGACCGCGAACGCGTACTGCAGCGCGGGCGGCAGCATCGCCAGCGCGAGCAGCGTGCTCTCGGGCGAATCGGTAACGGCGGACAAGGGCGCTGGCGTCATGAGGCTCAAGGTTCGGACTTAAAAGGCGACAGAATCGGTTGCGATGCTACACCACGTTGCCGAGCTGAAGGATGGGCAGGTACATCGCGATCACGAGGCCGCCGACGAGTGCGCCCAGTACGATCACGATCAGCGGCTCGCCGAGCGCGGCGAGCGTATCGAGATGCGCGTCGAGCTGGCGCTCGCACAGCGCGGCGATGTCGGCGAGCATCGTGTCGAGCGCACCGGTCTCCTCGGCGACGGCGATCGGCTGCACGACGTCGTCCGGAAAGCAGCCGGCCGACTGCATCGCGTCCGCGAGACGCGCGCCGCGCAGCACGTGGGCGGCGATGTGGACGGTAGCGCGCTCGAACACGGGATGGCCGGCCGTGCGTTCGAGCGTGGCGAAGGCGTCTGCGAGCGGCACGCCGGCGCCGAGCAGCGTCGCCAGCGATCGGCACCAGCGCGCGGCCGCGAACCGGCTCATCGCGCTCCCCGCGAGCGGGACGTGCAGCAGGCGCCGCGCGACGGCGCGGCGCAGTGGCGCCGACAGCCGTAGCGCGCGATGGGCGGCCAGCGCGGCTGCCGCCGTACCGGCAACCAGCACACCGCCCCACGCCGACAGTGCCGAGGACAACGCGAGCAGCGCACGGGTCGGTGCCGGCAGCGCGGCGCCGAAACCGTCGAAGATCTGGCGGAACGTCGGTACGACCCACACCATCAACGCGGCCGAGATCGCGAGCCCGAACAGGATGACGGCCGCCGGATAGGCAAGCGCGGCCCGCAGCTTGCGCCATTGCGCGTCGGCGCGCTCGCGGTGCTCCGCGACCCGGGTCAGCACGACGCCGAGCGAGCCTGACGCTTCGCCGACCTCGATCAGCTGGCGATACAGTGTGCCGAACTGCGCCGGATAGCGTGCGAGTGCATCGGCGAAGCGATGGCCGCCGACGATCTCGCGTGCGAGACCGGCGGCGATGCGCGGCAGGCCGTCGCGTGGCCGCGTGCGCGCGAGCATCTCGAGCGACGGCGCGAGCGGCAACCCGGCCTGCAGGAGGCTCGCGAGCTGGCGCGTGAAGCGCGTGACGTCCCGCGTGCCGGCCGTTGGCGGCCGGGCCGGCCCGCGGATGTCGAGCGACAGGACTGCGATGCCGTCGCGTGCGAGCGCGGCGCGTGCACTCGCGGCGTCGAACGCGATGATGATCCCGCGGCGTGGCGTGCCGTCGCGATGGCGGCCGCGCCATGCGAAGCGGCTTTCGCGCGGCGTTGTGCGCATGCTCATGCCGCAGGTGTCGCGGCGATGGCTTCCGCGATGCTCGTCGTGCCGTCCCGGACGCGCGCGAACGCCGCGTCGCGCAAACTGCGCACGCCTTCGGCCGCCGCGCATTGCGCGAGTTCGCCGACGCTTGCCCGGGCGACGATGCGTTCCGCCAGCCGGGGCGATACCGGCATCGTCTGATGCAGGCCGATGCGGCCGCGATAGCCGATGCCGTGACAGGCCGAACAGCCTCGCGCGACGAACGGCCGCCATCCTGCGGCGAGAGCAGCCGGGTCGCAGCCCGCATCGTGCAATACGGGCACCGGTGCGTCCGAGTGCATGCGGCAGGTAGTGCACAGCCGCCGCACGAGGCGCTGCGCGGTGACGAGGTGCAGCGCGGCCGCGAGGTTGTATGGAGCGACCCCGATGTCGAGCAGCCGCGCGACGGCGGCCGGCGCGTCGTTCGTGTGCAGCGTCGACAGCACAAGATGGCCGGTCTGCGCGGCCTTGATCGCGACGTCGGCCGTCTCCGCATCGCGAATCTCGCCGACCATGATGATGTCCGGATCTTGCCGCAGCAGCGCGCGCAGTGCCGTCGCGAACGTGAGCCCCGCCTTTTCGGCGACGCCGACCTGGCTGATGCCGTCGAGCTGGATCTCGGCGGGATCCTCCACCGTGCAGACGTTGTGCGCGTCGCGATCGAGCATCTGCAGCGCGCAGTAGAGCGACAGCGTCTTGCCGCTGCCGGTCGGGCCCGTGACGAGCACGAGGCCATGCGGTGCGCGTATCGCGGCTTCCATCGCGGCCGCCTGTTGCGCGTCGAAGCCGAGACGGGCGAGCGTGAGGTCGGTCGGCAGGGTTTCGAGGCGCCGCAGCACGAGTTTTTCACCGAACAACGTCGGCAGCGAACTGACGCGGTAGTCGCCGCGCGTACCACCGTCGATCGCGATGCGCAGCCTGCCGTCCTGCGGGAGCCGTCGCTCGGCGATGTCCATGCGTGCGAGCACCTTGATCCGCGTGACGAGCGCGTCGCGCAGATGAAGAGGTGGCCGCGCATGTTCGTGCAGCACGCCGTCGATGCGCAGGCGGATGCGCCAGCCGGCTTCGAACGGTTCGACGTGGATGTCGGATGCGTCGCGCACGCGTGCCGCGTGAAGCGTGTCCGTCAGCAGCCGCACGGCCGGCGCGTCGTCGAGCTGGGCCGCGTCGAGCGCGCGCGGTGCGGTGACGGGCGTTGCATCGGAATGAGCGGGCGGCGGCTGCGTGCGCAGCGGCGCCCCGGGAGGAGTGAAATGCATGTGAGCCGGCACGCTGGCCGCCAGTTGACCGTGACCAGCAGATGGTCGCGCGTCGCGGGCGGCGCCGGCAGTCGGCCGTTCGGCTAACGCGCGGCGGCGCGTGCGGTGCGCGAGCCGCGCGGCTTGAAGAGCTTGACGGTGCGCACGGCCTGATCGTCGCTGCGCATCACCTCGAGCATCACGTCGCCGATTTTCAGGCACACGTCGTCTTCCGGAATTTCCTCGAGGATTTCGAGGACCAGTCCGTTCAGCGTCTTCGGCCCGTCGGTCGGCAGCTTCAGGTGCAGCCAGCGATTCAGTTCGCGCAGCGGCATGCTGGCCGACACGATGCATTCGCCGTTCTCGTCCCAGCCGCCCGCGCGTTCGCTGCGCGGCATCGATGTCGTGAATTCGCCGATCAGCTCCTCGATGATGTCTTCGGGCGTGACGAGCCCTTCGAGTTCGCCGTACTCGTTGACGACGAGCGCGGTCCGCTGCCGCGTTTCCTGGAAAAACTGGAGCTGCTGGACCACCGGCGTGCCCGACGGCACGTAGTACGGCTCGGCGAGCAGCGTGCGCAGCGTCTCGCGGTCGAACTCCTGGTTGTGCAGCGCGGTCAGCGTCTTGCGGACGTGCAGCACGCCGAGCACCTTGTCGATGTCGCCTTCGTAGACGACAAGCCGGTTGTGATAGCAGGTTTCGAGCTGGTGCAGGACGTCGTCGAGCGGCGCGTAGAAGTTGAGCGACTCGATCTGGCGGCGCGGCACCATCACGTCGTCGACCGTGATGTTCTCGAGGTCGAACAGGTTGAGCAGGATGCTGCGGTGCTTGGTCGGCATGAAACTGCTCGACTCGAGTACGATGGCCCGCAGCTCGTCGGCCGACATCCGCTGGTCGCGGCCCTTCTTCGTGTTGATGCGCAGCACCCACAGCACGCCGTTCGCGAGTGCGTTGACGAACCAGACGACCGGCTTGAACACGCGCATCAGCGGCGCGATCACGAGGCTCGCGGGCAGTGCGATGCGTTCGGGGAACGTCGCGCCGACGATCTTCGGCGCGATTTCGGCGAACACGATGATCAGGAACGCGACGATGCCGGTCGCGATCGACAGCGCGAGGTTGTTGCGGCCGAACGTATGGAGCGCGAGCGACGTCGTCAGGACCGGGATGATCGTGTTGAACAGGTTGTTGCCGATCAGGATCACGCTGAGCAGCAGGTCAGTGCGCGTCAGCAACCCCTGCGTGGTTTTCGCGCCGAGCGCACCCTGGCTGGCGAGATGCTTCAGCCGATGGCGATTGAGCGCCATCATCGCGGTCTCGGAAATGGAAAAGAAGCTGGAACAGAGGAGAAGCAGGAAGACGGCGCCGATTTGCGCCCATAAGGGAATTTGGTCCACGCGTTGGAAGGAGCAGTGAAGGACAGGGATGGGGGAAATATAGCAGAGGCCGGCGACCGTGATGTGTCGTGCGCGACACGACGAGCCGCGGCGGCCGGACGAAAAAAAACCGTGCACATGGTGCACGGTTTTTTCAAAATCTGGTCGGGGTGAGAGGATTCGAACCTCCGGCCTCTACGTCCCGAACGTAGCGCTCTACCAGGCTAAGCTACACCCCGATTTGTACTCTTCCGATTTCGCCGTCTTCTTCAAGACCGCTGCGTCGTCAAGCAAGAACATAACTATAACGACGTTTCTTCAAGAAGGGAAGCCCTTGGAGAAAAAATTTTTCGAGACAGGTGATTTTCCCGTGTCGAACATGTGTCGCAGCCGTGGCGGCGACACACGACATGCAATCAGGACTGCCGCGACGTCGAGTAAGAGCACAGCGCGAGCAGGCTCTCCTTGTAGATCGAATCGGGGAATGCGGCGATCGCGGCCGCTGCCGCCTGCGCTTCCTGGCGCGCGCATTCGAGCGTGTGATCCAGTGCGCCCGAGCGCGTGATCGCTTCGAAAATCGTGTCGAAGCGATCGGTGCCGCCCTGTTCGATCGCCTCGCGTGCCAGCGCTGCCTGCTCGGGCGTGCCGCGCTCGATCAGATAGATGAGCGGCAGCGTCGGCTTGCCTTCGCGGAGGTCGTCGCCGGCATTCTTGCCCATTGCCTCGACGGTGCCCGCGTAGTCGAGCCAGTCGTCCATGATCTGGAATGCGGTGCCGATCCGGCGGCCGTATTCGGCGGCGGCGGCCTCGGTCGGCGCATCGGCGCCCGCGAGCACCGCGCCGAGGCGTGCCGATGCCTCGAACAGCTTGGCCGTCTTGTAGCGGATCACCTGCATGTAGCGCGCTTCGTCGACGTCCGCGTCGTGCATGTTGAGGAGCTGCAGCACCTCGCCTTCGGAAATGATCGTCGTCGCTTCGGACAGGATCTCCATCACGCGCATCTTGCCGACGCCGACCATCATCTCGAACGAGCGCGAATAGAGGTAGTCGCCTACCAGCACGCTCGCCGCGTTGCCGAACAGCGCATTGGCGGTCTGGCGGCCGCGGCGCAGCTCGGATTCGTCGACGACGTCGTCGTGCAGCAGCGTGGCCGTGTGGATGAACTCGACGACGGCGGCCAGCACGTGCCGCTGGTGCGACGTCTCGCCGAGTGCACCGGCGACGAGCAGCAGCAACGCCGGGCGCAGCCGCTTGCCGCCCGCGCCGATGATGTACTCGGCGATCTGGTTGATCAACAGCACGTCGGACGCGAGGCTTTGCCGGATAACGCGATTCACCTGCTCCATGTCGCTGGTGATCGGAGCGAGCAGGTGGGCGGCGCTGAGGGTGGGGGAGGCGGTGGACGACGACATGATGATGGAATTGGGTGATGCCGCGGATTATAAGTCGAATCCGAGATATCCCGGTCTGTCACACGTGCCGCAGCCGCGAATTTGGCCGTTCGGCCGAGGCTCGCGCGTGGCGATCGTCGATCGGTTTTGACTTCGGTGCTAACCCCATGTATAATCACATGTTTTCCGCGCGTGGTGTGCGGAAAAATTGGATCCAGAGTGAGGTTCTCAATGTACGCGGTCATAAAAACCGGCGGCAAGCAGTACAAGGTTGCCGTTGGCGAAAAACTCAAAGTAGAACAGATACCGGCTGACATTGACGCTGAAATCACGCTCGACCAGGTTCTCGCAGTGGGCGAAGGCGAATCGATTAAGTTCGGTACGCCGCTGGTCAGTGGGGCTTCCGTCAAGGCCACCGTTGTGTCGCACGGTCGTCATGCCAAGGTCACCATCTTCAAGATGCGTCGCCGGAAGCACTACCAAAAGCACGGCGGCCACCGCCAGAACTACACTGAGCTGCGCATCGACGCGATCAACGCGTAAGCGCCTCGGTAAAGGAGCAATCAGATGGCACACAAAAAGGCAGGCGGCTCTTCCCGGAACGGCCGCGACTCCGAGTCGAAACGTCTCGGCGTGAAAGTGTACGGCGGCCAGGCAATCAATGCCGGCGGCATCATCGTGCGTCAGCGCGGTACGCGCATGCACGCAGGCGAGAACGTCGGCATGGGCAAGGATCACACCCTGTTCGCGCTGGTCGACGGTCACGTCAAGTTCGCGACGAAGGGCGCGGACAAGAAGCATCTGGTCATCGTCGTCCCGGCGGCTGCCTAAGTTCAGGCACCCACGGGCTTCGTAGCCGAAAGGCCCCGCAGTCTTCGCGGGGCCTTTTTTTATTTGGCCGCCGGGCGCGTGCGCGTTCCGGCGACCGTTGCGCAACCGGCGTACGATCGGCCGAACGGCAGATTGTTCAAGCGTGCCGGCGCGCGGCACAATAGCGGAAATACTGGGCGGAGTGACGAATGAAGTTCATTGACGAAGCACGAATCGAAGTCATCGCCGGCGACGGAGGCGATGGCAGTGCGTCGATGCGCCGCGAGAAATTCGTCCCGTTCGGCGGGCCGGACGGCGGCGACGGCGGTCGGGGCGGTAGCGTGTACGCGATCGCCGACCGCAACATCAACACGCTGATCGACTACCGTTACGCGAAGAAGCATCTGGCGCGCAACGGCGAAAACGGGCGAGGCTCGGATTGCTACGGCAAGGGTGGCGACGACGTCACGCTGCGCATGCCGGTGGGCACGATCATCAGCGACATGGATACCGGCGAGCTGATCGCCGACCTGACCGAGCACGACCAGCAGGTGATGCTTGCGCAGGGCGGTGCCGGCGGGCTCGGCAACCTGCATTTCAAGTCGAGCACGAACCGCGCGCCGCGCCAGAAGACGGACGGCAAGCCCGGCGAACGTCGCATGCTGAAGCTCGAGCTGAAGGTGCTCGCCGATGTCGGCCTGCTCGGCATGCCGAACGCAGGCAAGTCGACGTTCATCTCGTCGGTGTCGAATGCGCGGCCGAAGATCGCCGACTACCCGTTCACGACGCTTGCGCCGAATCTCGGCGTGGTGCGGGTCGGCCCGAGCAAGAGCTTCGTGATCGCCGACATCCCGGGGCTGATCGAGGGTGCCGCCGAAGGCGCGGGCCTCGGCCATCAGTTTCTGCGCCATCTGCAGCGCACCGGCGTGCTGCTGCATCTGGTCGATCTCGCGCCGTTCGACGAAAGCGTCGATCCGGTTGCCGAAGCGACGGCGATCGTCGGCGAGCTGCGCAAATACGACGAGGCGCTCTACGAGAAGCCGCGCTGGCTCGTGCTCAACAAGCTCGACATGGTGCCGGAAGACGAGCGCAAGGCGCGCGTCGCGGATTTCCTCGAGCGCTTCGAGTGGGACGGCCCGGTGTTCGAGATTTCGGCACTGACGGGCCAGGGCTGTGAAGCACTGTGCTACGCGATCTACGACTACCTCTCCGAACATTCGGACGCGCATCGCGCGGCGGAGGCGGAAGATCTCGCGGCGGACGTGCGTTTCCGCGACGCGCCGCCTGCGAAGGGCGAGGCCGCGCCGGGCGACGACGCCTGAGTGGTTCCGGAGCGCGCCGGGCGTGCCGCCCGGCGTCGGCGCTCGATCGCGCCCGGCCGGGCATGCATCAGATACAGGAGACAGTGCAGGATGCGTTCGATCATCGCGGATTCGAAGCGATTGGTGGTGAAGGTGGGCTCCAGCCTCGTGACCAACGACGGCAAGGGGCTCGATCATGCTGCAATCGGCCGCTGGGCGGCCCAGATCGCCGCGTTGCGCGCCCAGGGCAAGGAAGTCGTGCTCGTCAGCTCGGGCGCGATTGCCGAAGGGATGCAGCGGCTCGGCTGGAGCAAGCGGCCGCGGGAAATCGACGAGTTGCAGGCGGCGGCCGCGGTCGGCCAGATGGGGCTTGCGCAGGTCTACGAGAGCCGCTTCACCGAGCACGACATCCGCACCGCGCAGATCCTGCTGACGCATGCCGACCTGGCGGATCGCGAGCGCTACCTGAATGCGCGATCGACGCTGCTGACGCTGTTGCGGCTCGGCGTCGTGCCGATCATCAACGAGAACGACACGGTCGTCACCGATGAAATCAAGTTCGGCGACAACGACACGCTCGGCGCGCTCGTTGCAAACCTGATCGAAGGCGATGCGCTGATCATCCTGACCGACCAGTCGGGGCTGTTTACGGCCGATCCGCGCAAGGATCCGAGCGCGACGCTCGTCGCGGAAGCGAATGCGGGCGCGCCGGAACTCGAGGCGATGGCGGGCGGTGCGGGCTCGAGCCTTGGCCGCGGCGGGATGCTGACGAAGATTCTCGCGGCGAAGCGCGCGGCGCACAGCGGTGCAAATACGGTAATCGCGAGCGGCCGGGAGTCCGACGTGCTCGTGCGTCTGGCGGCCGGCGAGGCGATCGGCACGCAACTGATCGCACGTACCGCGCGGATGGCGGCGCGCAAGCAGTGGATGGCCGACCACCTGCAGGTGCGCGGCCATGTCGTGATCGATGCGGGCGCGGTCGAGAAACTGACGGCCGGCGGCAAGAGCCTGCTGCCGATCGGCGTGATCGACGTACAGGGTGCGTTCGCGCGCGGCGAAGTCATCGCGTGTGTCGGCCCCGACGGGCGCGAAGTGGCGCGCGGGCTCACGAACTACAGCAGCGCGGAGACGAAACTGATTCACCGCAAGCCGAGCGGCGAGATCGAATCCGTGCTCGGCTACATGCTGGAGCCCGAACTGATCCATCGCGACAATCTGGTGCTGGTGTGATCATTTGCGTTGCCGGTTCAGGCCGTCAAATGAAAAAGCCCGCGTGATGCGGGCTTTTTCATGCAGCGGACGGCAGAGAGTGCGGCGGCGGGCGCCGCGCGCCATCAGCGCAACTGGCTCATCGCGGTACGGTGAAACCGGATGTTCTCCAGGATCTGCCGGGTCGAGCCTTGCGGCATCTTGTTCGCGCAGAAGTAATCCTGATACAGCGCCGAGTGGTAGGCATTCAGCTCGCCGTTCTCGATGCGCTGCCAATCGTTCTCGACCGTGCGATCCCAGCCGTCGTGGTCCGAATTCAGGCCGGCATACTGGCGCCATTCATAGGTGTCGCAGCGGATGCCCTCGTAGTTGACGTTGCGCGCGCCGGCCGGGCTCGTGACGACGACCGCGTAGCGCACGACGCCGTCGGTGCCGACCGCGAGCGACTTCGCATCGACGAAGAACTTGAGCGGCGTGTTCTGCGATACGTTGAACGGCAGCAGGTCGCTCGCCTGCGGCAGCGGCGGCAGCGAGTCGACCGTGTTTTCCTTCCAGGTTCCCTGGCGGTCCAGCAGATACACGAACTCGCTGTCATCCTTGTTGGTCGGTGTCTTCGAATTCGCGCAACCTGCCAGCGTGGCCACCGCGGCAATCGATGCGAGCGCGAGAGCAATCGCTTTCAATATGCATTCCTCGTAAAAAAAGGGCGCGACACCAAGGTCGCGCCCGGTCATGCAGTTCGATTCGTCATTTGCCGACGATCACGTGGGGCGGCATCTCGTCGAGCGTGCTCGCTTCCACTTCGATCTCCGAACAGACTACCGATGCGTCGACAATCGTCAGCGTCTGCTGGGCCTCTGCGCCAATGACGCGCGGATAGCGCGACAGACGCGGCCCACGCGGCTTCTCGGCTCGCTGCGCCGGGCGGCGCAGGAAGCGCGACAGTTCCGTCAGCGCCAACTGATAGACATCCCGCTTGAACTCGATCACCGCATCGAGCGGCACCCAGTACTCGTTCCAGCGCCACGCATCGAACTCCGGGTGGTCGGTCGCGCGCAAGCAAATGTCGCAATCGCGTCCGACCATCCGCAGCAGGAACCAGATCTGCTTCTGGCCGCGGTAATGACCGCGTACTTCGCGTTTGATGAACTTGTCAGGCACCTCATAACGCAACCAGTCGCGAGTGCGGCCGATTATCTTGACGTGTTCCGGATGCAGGCCCGTTTCCTCGTGCAGCTCCCGGTACATCGCCTGCATGGGGGTCTCGCCGTACTTGATCCCACCTTGAGGAAACTGCCAGGAATGCTCGCGGAGCCGCTTGCCCCAAAACACCTCGTTGCGCGCGTTCAAGAGGATGATGCCGACGTTCGGGCGAAAGCCTTCACGATCCAGCATACAACCACCTTCGAATCCTTTAAAATTGCTTTGATTATAAACAGATAAAGGGCGCTGCGCACCGTAGCGGAGCGAATCCGCGCGGGGTACACCGGCTGAATTGTCCCTGATTAGTCTGCTACGTCGTCTGCGCCATCGTCGTCCATTGCTGTTCGCCGCGCGCAGCTTTTTCACCTTGAAACTTTTTCGGGCGCCCCGCCTGGGGGCGCCGTTTTTGGAACCGTCCGCATGAAAGCTTCCCGTTTCTTTATCGGCACCCTGAAAGAAGCACCCGCCGACGCAGAGATCGTCAGCCACAAGCTGATGGTGCGCGCCGGCATGATCCGTCGCGTCGCCGGCGGTATCTATAACTACCTGCCGGTCGGCCTGCGTTCGATTCGCAAGGTCGAGGCGATCGTGCGCGAGGAAATGAACCGGGCGGGCGCCATCGAGCTGCTGATGCCGGCCGTGCAGCCGGCCGAGCTGTGGCAGGAATCGGGCCGCTGGGAACAGTACGGCCCCGAGCTGCTGCGCTTCAAGGACCGCAAGGACAACGACTTCGTGATCGGGCCGACGCACGAGGAAGTCATCACCGACATCGCGCGCAACCAGATCAAGAGTTACCGGCAGATGCCGGTGAACTTCTACCAGATCCAGACGAAGTTCCGCGACGAGATCCGTCCGCGCTTCGGCGTGATGCGCGGCCGCGAATTCATCATGAAAGACGCGTACTCGTTCGACAAGGATGCGGCCGGCCTGAACGAGTCGTATCGCAAGATGTACGAGGCGTACGTGCGCATCTTCACGCGTCTCGGCCTCGAGTTCCGCGCGGTCGCGGCCGACAGCGGCTCGATCGGCGGCAACTTCTCGCACGAATTCCACGTGATCGCCGACACGGGTGAGGACGCGATCGCGTACTGCCCGACGTCCGAGTTCGCGGCGAACGTCGAGGCGGCCGAAGCGCTGCCGCTGATCGCCGAACGCGCGGCGCCGGCCGAGGCGATGGCGAAGGTCGCGACGCCGGGCAAGGCGAAGTGCGAAGCCGTCGCCGAACTGCTGGCCATCCCGCTCGAGCGCACGATCAAGTCGATCGTGCTCGCGACCGACAACGAAGGCGCCGAGCCGACCATCTGGCTCGTGATGCTGCGCGGCGACCACGACCTGAACGAGATCAAGGTGTCGAAGCTGCCGGGCCTGAAGAACCACCGCTTCGCGACCGAGCAGGAAATCGTCGAGTGGTTCGGCACGCCGCCGGGCTACCTCGGCCCGGTCGGCACGAAGAAACCGGTGAAGGTGATCGCCGATCGCACGGTCGCGAACATGAGCGACTTCGTCGTCGGCGCGAACGAGGTCGACTATCACATCGCCGGCGTGAACTGGGGCCGCGACCTGCCGGAGCCGGACGTCGCCGACGTGCGCAACGTGAAGAAGGGCGACCCGTCGCCGGACGGCAAGGGCGTGATCGACATCTGCCGCGGCATCGAGGTCGGCCACGTGTTCCAGCTCGGCACCAAGTATTCGGAAGCGATGGGCGCGACGTTCCTCGACGAGTCGGGCAAGCCGCAGCCGATGCTGATGGGCTGCTACGGCGTCGGCGTCACGCGCATTCTCGGCGCGGCGATCGAACAGAACTTCGACGACCGCGGCATCATCTGGCCCGAATCGATCGCGCCGTTCGAAGTCGTGCTGTGCCCGATGGGCTATGACCGCAGCGACATGGTGCGCGAGACCGCCGACAAGCTGTATGCGGAACTCGCCGCGGCCGGCATCGACGTGATCCTCGACGATCGCGGCGAGCGCCCGGGCGTGATGTTCGCCGACTGGGAGCTGATCGGCGTGCCGCATCGTCTCGTGATCGGCGAGCGCGGCCTGAAGGAAGGCAAGATCGAGTATCAGGGCCGCCGCGACGCCGAAGCGACGCTGCTGCCGGCCGACGCGGCTGCGGCGACGGTCGTGGAGAAGATCCGCGCCGCGCTCGCGCGCTAAGCACACCGACCGGGGAACGCGGTGGAATACACCTTCCTGTCGGCCACCGTGCTCCTGGTGCTGATCACCGATCCGCTCGGCAACATCCCGCTGTTCATTTCGGCCATGCGGGATGTGCCGCGCGAGCGGCGCGTGAAGCTGATCCTGCGTGAAGTGGGGATCGCGTTCGTGATCCTGCTGTTCTTCATGCTGGTCGGCGACCGCTTCCTGCGGATGATGAGCCTCACCGACCTGTCGTTGCGGCTCGGCGGCGGGATCGTGCTGTTCCTGATCGCGCTGCGGATGATCTTCCCGCATCCGGACGGCGCACTCGGCAACGATCCGCGCGCGGGCGGCGAGCCGTTCATCGTGCCGCTCGCGATTCCTGCGCTCGCCGGGCCGTCGGCGCTCGCGACGGTGATGCTGCTGACGTCGCAGGGGCCCGGCAAGATGCTCGAGTGGGTCGGCGCGCTGACGGTCACGATGATCGTCTGCGCGGTGACGCTGGTGCTGGCCGAGCGGATCCAGCAATGGATCGGCGAACGGACCGTCGCGGCGTTCGAGCGGTTGATGGGCCTCGTGCTCGTCGCGATTTCGGTCGAGATGATGCTGGGCGGCATCCGCGCATTCGTGCACCAGCTGTAGGCGGCGCATGCCCACAAAAAAGCGGCGCTCCGGGAAACCGGAGCGCCGCTTTTTATTTATATAGTGCGGAGCGGGGCGCTCAGACGTTCGTGGTCAGCGCGCGGATCGTCGGCAGGTTGCGCCAGTAGCCCTTCGCATCCATCCCGCAGCCGAACACGTAGCGATCCGGCACCGCGAAGCCGCAGAAGTCGGGGTGCAGCGGCTTTGCCTTCGCGAGCGTCTTCTCGCACAGCACGGCCGACATGAAGCGCTTCGCGCCCATGTCGAGGATGCGGTCGCGGATCGCGGCCATCGTCTCGCCTTCGTCGAGGATGTCGTCGAGCACGAGCACGATCCGGTCTTTCACCGATTCGCGCGGCGCGACGCGCCAGTGCATTTCCGGGCTGCCCTGCGTCGTGTTGCGGTAGCGGGTCAGATGGATGTAGTCGAATTCGAGCGGGAAATCGAGATGCGGCAGCAGCATCCCGGTAAACACCGCGGCGCCGCCCATCACCGAGAGAACGAGCGGGAACGCATCGCCGATCTCGGCGCGGATCGCGTCGGCCATCCGGGAGATCGACGCATTGACGGCGTCGGCCGAGACGATCTCTTCGGAGTGGTTGAAAATGTGGAGGGCTTCTTCGCGGTTCATGTGTTCTGGCGGGCAGTCGGTATACAAATAAGAATGAAGCAGAACGGCCGGCGCGCGCTACAGCAAAAACCCGCGCGCCGGCCGATCGGCGGAATCAGCGCATGCCGGGCATCATGCCCTTCAGGCCGCGCATCATCTTCTGCATGTTGCCGCCCTTCAGCTTCTTCATCATCGTACGCATCTGGTCGTACTGGTTCAGCATCCGGTTGACTTCCTGCACCGGCACGCCCGCGCCGGCTGCAATGCGGCGCTTGCGCGTCGCCTTGATGATCTCGGGTTTCGCACGCTCGGCGGGCGTCATCGAGCTGATGATGCCTTCCATCCGGCGGATCGACTTCTCGGCCTGGCCCATGTCGGCGCCGGCCGCCGCCTGCTGGAACTGCGCCGGAAGCTTATCCATCAGCGACGACAGGCCGCCCATGTTCTTCATCTGCGAGATCTGCGCGCGGAAATCGTTCAGGTCGAAGTCGCCGCCTTTCTTGACCTTGTCGGCGAGCTTCTGCGCGGCCTGCACGTCGACGCCGCGCTGCGCCTCCTCGACGAGGGCGAGGATGTCGCCCATGCCGAGAATCCGGTTTGCCATCCGGTCGGGGTGGAACACCTCGAGACCGTCGAGCTTCTCGGCCACGCCGACGAACTTGATCGGCTTGCCCGTGACGTGACGCACCGACAACGCGGCGCCGCCGCGCGAATCGCCGTCGAGCTTGGTCAGCACGACGCCGGTGAGCGGCAGCGTGTCGTTGAACGCCTTCGCGGTGTTGACCGCGTCCTGGCCGAGCATCGCGTCGACGACGAACAGCGTTTCGGCCGGCTTCAGCGTGCCGTGCAGCGCGGCGATTTCCTGCATCATCGCCTCGTCGATACCGAGGCGGCCGGCCGTATCGACGATCAGCACGTCATGGTAGTGGCGCTTCGCCCAGTCGACGGCCGCGACTGCGATGTCGACGGGCTTCTGATCCGGCGTGGACGGGAAGAAGTCGGCGCCGACCTGTTCGCTCACCGTTTTCAGCTGCATGATTGCGGCCGGGCGATACACGTCGCACGACACGGTCAGCACCTTCTTCTTGTACTTCTCGCGCAGCAGCTTCGCGAGCTTGCCGGCGGTCGTGGTCTTGCCCGCGCCCTGCAGGCCGGCCATCAGGATCACCGCGGGCGGCGTGACCGCGAGGTTCAGCTCGGCGGCCTTGCCTTCGTAGTCGCCGCCGATCACGGCGGTCAGTTCCTTCTGGACCACGCCGACGAGCGCCTGACCCGGCGACAGGCTGCTGATCACTTCTTCGCCGAGCGCCTTTTCCTTGACCTTGGCGATGAATTCGCGGACGACCGGCAGCGAAACGTCGGCCTCCAGCAGCGCGAGACGCACCTCGCGGAGCATCTCCTGCGTGTTCGCCTCGGTAAGCCGGGCCTCGCCGCGCAGCGTCTTGACGACGCGCGCCATCCGTTGAGTGAGATTGTCGAGCATGGGGAGCGATGGACAGTGGGGCCCGAAGGCGCGGCGGAACCGAACAAAGGGAGCCGTCGCGGGAAGGGGGCCTAGTGTAAACTTCGAACATGGATATTGTACTGTATGCCCTCACCGCATTCCTGTACGGCGGCCTTGCCGTCGCAGGCTGGCGCACGCACCGCCAGGGCGCGACGCCGCTCGTCGCGAGCGTGCCGGCCGTGCCGGTTCCCGCGTCCGCCGCGTCCGGGATGAGCGGGGCCGGCCGCGCGCTGCTGTTCGCCGCGCTCGTCGCGCACGGCGTGCTGCTCCATACGACCATCTTCCCGCACGACGCGATGGTGTTCGGCTTCGCGTTCGCGCTGTCCGCGATGTTCTGGCTCGGCGCCGGCATCTACTGGATCGAGAGCTTCTTCTTCCCGCTCGACAGCCTGCGGCTGCTCGTGCTGCCGCTCGCGTGCGGTGCGTCGCTGCTGCCGCTCGTGTTCGGCGGCGTGCGGGTGCTTCCTTATGCCGCAGCGCCGCTGTTCAAGCTGCACTTCCTGATCGCGAACATCGCGTACGGGCTGTTTGCGATCGCCGCGCTGCACGCGATCCTGATGCTGATGGTCGAGCGGCGCCTGCAGTCGCTGAGGAGCGGCGGACGCGACGGCTCGACGGGCTGGATCGCGAGCTGGCTCGAGACGCTGCCGCCGCTGCTCACGCTCGAGAAGCTGCTGTTTCGCCTGATCGGCGCCGGCTTCGTGCTGCTCACGCTGACGCTCGCGTCGGGCATCCTGTTCAGCGAACAGGTCGACGCGCGCGCGCTGCGGCTCGACCACAAGACCGTATTCGCGATCCTGTCGTGGCTGATGTTCGGCGGCCTGCTGGTCGCCCGCAAGACGTCGGGCTGGCGTGGCCGCGGTGCTGCGCGCTGGGTGCTCGTGTCGTTCGCCGCGCTGCTGCTCGCGTATGTCGGCAGCCGGTTCGTTTTCGAGGTGCTGCTGCACCGTTCCGTGGTTTGAACGCAGGTTTCCGATGCGACAGATTCTTCTCCTGATCCTTCTCTTCTTCGCGGGTTCGTGGCTCGCGCGCAAGCTGCGCCAGGCGCAGGAGCACGCGCAGGCGCGCACCGGCCGCGGCGCCGGTTACGACGGCGCGCCCGGCACCGGCGGCCCCGGGGCTGCGCGGCCGAACGGCGCCGCCGCCCGCTCGCTGCCCGAGCCGATGGTGCGCTGCGCCGAATGCGGCGTGCATGCGCCGAAGGGCGATGCCGTCGTCGCGGGCGGCGAATACTTCTGCAGCACCGAGCACGCGCAGCGCCACGGCGCACGCGCGAGCGGCCACGACGCCCGATGAACGACGCAGCACGACTGTCGGTCGATGCACACGGCTGGGTGCGTGAAGCGCGTCACGCGCCGTCGCCGAATTACGAGGTGCGGCCCGCGGGCGCGGTGCCGACGCTCGTCGTCGTCCACAACATCAGCTTGCCGCCCGGCGAGTTCGGCGGCGACGCGATCGAGGCGCTGTTCCTGAATCGCCTCGACTGCGATGCGCACCCTTATTACCAGAGCCACCTGCGCGGCGTGCGCGTGTCCGCGCACTTCCTGATCCGCCGCAGCGGCGAACTCGTGCAGTTCGTGTCGTGCGACGAGCGCGCGTGGCACGCGGGCTCGTCCGAATTCTTCGGCCGGCCGCGCTGCAACGACTTCTCCATCGGCATCGAGCTCGAGGGCGCGGACGACGTGCCGTTCGACGACGCGCAGTACGCGACGCTCGCCGCACTCTCCCGCGCGCTCGCCGCACGCTACCCGGTCGACGCATTCGCGGGGCATTCGGACGTCGCGCCGGGCCGCAAGACCGACCCGGGCCCGCATTTCGATTGGCAACGCTTCGCGAGCGATGCCGGGTTTTCCGCCGAATACTTTCCTTTCCGTCAGCACTGATCGCGGGGTTTTTTGACCGGAGAAAGTTTTTTCTCCGACCAATGCCTTGTCGTGTCTGCGCGTGAGCGATGTCAAGACCTCCACCGCAAATTATCCGTTTGGACGTCCTCCGAATGTCCACTATACTTGGTGCCAGTTGAGCGGTTCTGCACTAGATATAGTGTGTGTCGCAGGGGAAACCCGAGCGGCACCGGCCGGCGGCCAACGCCGGCGGACAGGGTTCTCAGGGCGGCGCGTCAGGCCGGGCGGTCCAGGCGTCGCGATCAGCGCAGCGAACTTCGACGGGGCAGGGGATACATGACGAAGCACACGACCGGCTCGGTTGTCGCGCATCGACCGAACCGGCTTCCCCGGCGCATCGCTCGCCTCTTACCGCTCGCGCACCGCGTTGCGCAGCGTTCGTTTTAATCCGCGGTTCTCTCCGCACCATCCAACACCAGGAGCTTTGCACATGCAAACCACCGACAACGCGACGTCCCAGTACGAGAGCGCCTCGAGCCGTCCGCTCGGCGGGACCGAACAGGGCGCGAAGGCGCTCGCGCCGCAGGCCACGTTCGCCGACTACAAGGTGATCCGCCGCAACGGCAGCGTCGTATCGTTCGAACCTTCGAAGATCGCGATCGCGGTGACCAAGGCTTTCCTGGCCGTCAACGGCGGGCAGGGCGCGGCTTCGGCGCGCGTGCGCGAGCAGGTCGAACAGCTGACGCACAACGTCGTGCGCGCGCTCGTGCGCAGCCGCCCGAACGGCGGTACGTTCCATATCGAAGACATCCAGGACCAGGTCGAACTCGCGCTGATGCGCGGCGGCGAGCACAACGTCGCGCGTGCGTACGTGCTGTATCGCGAGAAGCGTCACCTCGAGCGCCAGCATGCGGGCGAGGAAGCAGCGGCAGCGGGCGGCGAGTCGAGCACCGGCATCAACGTCGTCGACAACGGCGTCACGCGTCCGCTCGACCTGAACGCGCTGCGCGCGCTGATCGTGTCGGCATGCGACGGCCTCGGCGCTGCGGTTAACCCTGACCCGATCGTCGCCGAAACGGTGAAGAACCTGTACGACGGCGTGCCGATGAGCCAGGTCTACGACTCGGCGATCCTCGCGGCGCGCACGATGATCGAGAAGGACCCGGCATACAGCCAGGTCACGGCCCGCATCCTGCTGCACACGATCCGTCGCGAGATCCTCGGCGAGGAAGTCGTCCAGGCCGAGATGCCGGCCCGTTACGCGGAGTACTTCCCGCAGTTCCTGAAGCGCGGCGTCGACGCCGGCCTGCTCGACGACAAGCTGCTGCAGTTCGACCTGAAGCGCCTCGGCGAAGCGCTCGACGCGAACCGCGACCTGCAGTTCGGCTACCTCGGCCTGCAGACGCTGTACGACCGTTACTTCCTGCACGTCGACGGCACCCGCATCGAAATGCCGCAGGCATTCTTCATGCGCGTCGCGATGGGCCTGTCGCTGAACGAGATCGACCGCGAAACGCGCGCGATTGAGTTCTACAACGTGCTGTCGAGCTTCGACTTCATGAGCTCGACGCCGACGCTGTTCAACTCGGGCACGCACCGCTCGCAGCTGTCGTCGTGCTACCTGACGACGGTCGCGGACGATCTCGACGGCATCTATGAAGCGCTGAAGGAAAACGCACTGCTGTCGAAGTTCGCCGGCGGCCTGGGCAACGACTGGACGCGCGTGCGTGCACTCGGCTCGCATATCAAGGGCACGAACGGCAAGTCGCAAGGCGTGGTCCCGTTCCTGAAGGTCGTGAACGACACGGCCGTCGCGGTCAACCAGGGCGGCAAGCGCAAGGGCGCGGTCTGCGCGTACCTCGAATCGTGGCACCTCGACATCGAGGAATTCCTCGAACTGCGCAAGAACACCGGCGACGACCGCCGCCGTACGCACGACATGAACACGGCGAACTGGATTCCCGACCTGTTCATGAAGCGCGTGATGGAAGGCGCCGACTGGACGCTGTTCTCGCCGTCGACCTGCCCGGACCTGCACGACAAGTTCGGCGCCGATTTCGAGAAGGCTTACACGGCTTACGAAGAGAAGGTCGCGCGCGGCGAGATCAAGCTGTTCAAGAAGATCCCGGCGCAGCAACTCTGGCGCAAGATGCTCGGCATGCTGTTCGAGACGGGCCACCCGTGGATCACGTTCAAGGATCCGTGCAACGTGCGCTCGCCGCAGCAGCACGTCGGCGTCGTCCACTCGTCGAACCTGTGCACGGAAATCACGCTGAACACGAGCGACACCGAAATCGCGGTGTGCAACCTCGGTTCGGTGAACCTCGTCGCCCACCTGGTGAAGCAGGCCGACGGCAGCTACGCGCTCGACCACGAGAAGCTGAAGCGCACGATCAGCGTCGCGATGCGCATGCTCGACAACGTGATCGACATCAACTACTACGCGGTGCCGAAGGCGCGTAACTCGAACCTGAAGCACCGTCCGGTCGGCATGGGCATCATGGGCTTCCAGGACTGCCTGCACCTGCTGCGCACGCCGTACGCGTCGGAAGCGGCGGTCGAGTTCGCCGATCGTTCGATGGAAGCGGTCTGCTACTACGCGTACTACGCGTCGACCGAGCTGGCCGAAGAGCGCGGCCGCTACTCGAGCTACCGCGGCTCGCTGTGGGATCGCGGCATCCTCCCGCAGGACACGCTGAAGCTGCTGACGGAAGCGCGCGGCGGCTACGTCGAGGTCGACACCTCGGAGTCGCTCGACTGGACGTCGCTGCGTTCGCGGATCGCCGCACACGGCATGCGCAACTCGAACTGCGTCGCGATCGCGCCGACGGCGACGATCTCGAACATCATCGGCGTGTCGGCCTGTATCGAGCCGACCTTCCAGAACCTGTACGTGAAGTCGAACCTGTCGGGCGAATTCACGGTGGTCAACGAGTACCTCGTCCGCGACCTGAAGGAACGCGGCTTGTGGGACGAAGTGATGGTCGCTGACCTGAAGTACTTCGACGGCATGCTGTCGCGCATCGACCGCATCCCGGCCGACCTGCGCGCGATCTACGCGACCGCGTTCGAAGTCGACCCGACGTGGCTGGTCGAAGCGGCATCGCGTCGCCAGAAGTGGATCGACCAGGCGCAGTCGCTGAACATCTACATGGGCGGCGCGTCGGGCAAGAAGCTCGACGAGGTCTACAAGCTCGCATGGTTGCGCGGCCTGAAGACGACCTACTACCTCCGCACGATGGCGGCGACGCACGTCGAGAAGTCGACGGTCGCGCACGGCGCACTGAACGCAGTGCCGACCGGCGGCTCGAGCAGCGGCGGCGCGCAAGGCGCAGCGGGCGGCTTTGGTGCGGCGGGCGGCGATGCGTCGTCGGGCGCGGTCAACGCAGCGCCGGCACTCGCGCCGGTCGAGGCGGATGGTCCGGTGTGCACGATGCGTCCGGGCGATCCCGGCTTCGACGAATGCGAAGCGTGCCAGTAACGCAGTGCGCCTGACCTGAGAAGCAGGCAAGGGCGGCGCACATGACGACCGATCGAGGTTGAAGTGTGCGCCGCTCTCAACTAAAAAAATGATAAGGAATCTGTAACGCGGCACCTGCGTTGCAGGCAGTGACAAGCGATCGAAACATCCCCGACGACGTCGCGTTTCGATCAGCGTTCGATGCGTCGAGCGCACCTCGCGATACACGCGCGACTCACATCGCGCGCTGCATGAATGACGATGCGTTGCTCAAAGTGTTGTATCGAGGTCGCAACGCGAATCGAAAAAAGGATTTTTCGTGAGCGAACCCTTTTATCGCTCAGGAAAAGATGGTACAAACCGTTCTAAATTGATGGTGAGAATTTATGCTCAACTGGGATGACGAGAAGACTGCCGTAACCCCCGCGAGCGGAGCGCAGCAAAACGCAATGCGCACCTCCGCCGGGATGGCTGTCGGAATGCAGGCTGCAACGCCTGCCGCCCATCAGGTCCGTGACATTTTCGAAGGCGATCTTGCGGTGCCGCCGCAAGCATCGGCTGTTCCCGCCGGCGGTTCGGAAGCGCGGGTCAATGTCGCCGACAAGCGCATCATCAACGGCCAGACTGACGTGAATCAGCTGGTGCCGTTCAAGTACAAGTGGGCGTGGGAAAAGTATCTGGCCGGTTGCGCGAACCACTGGATGCCGCAGGAAATCAACATGTCCCGCGACATCGCACTGTGGAAGGACCCGAACGGTCTGACCGAGGACGAGCGCCGCATCGTGAAGCGCAACCTCGGCTTCTTCGTGACGGCCGATTCGCTCGCGGCGAACAACATCGTGCTCGGCACGTACCGCCACATCACGGCGCCCGAGTGCCGGCAGTTCCTGCTGCGTCAGGCGTTCGAGGAAGCGATCCACACGCACGCGTACCAATATATTGTCGAATCGCTCGGTCTCGACGAAGGCGAGATCTTCAACGCGTACCACGAGGTCACGTCGATCCGCGCGAAGGACGAATTCCTGATCCCGTTCATCCACACGCTGACGGATCCGGCCTTCAAGACCGGCACGCTCGAAGCGGACCAGAAGCTGCTGAAGTCGCTGATCGTGTTTGCCTGCATCATGGAAGGCCTGTTCTTCTATGTTGGGTTCACGCAGATCCTCGCGCTCGGCCGCCAGAACAAGATGACGGGTGCTGCAGAGCAATATCAGTACATCCTGCGCGACGAGTCGATGCACTGCAATTTCGGCATCGACCTGATCAACCAGATCAAGCTCGAGAACCCGCATCTCTGGACCGCGGAATTCCGCGCCGAGATCCGCGAGCTGTTCAAGCAGGCTGTCGAACTCGAATACCGCTACGCCGAAGACACGATGCCGCGCGGCGTGCTGGGTTTGAACGCGTCGATGTTCAAGAGCTACCTGCGCTTCATCAGCAACCGCCGTTGCCAGCAGATCGGCCTCGATCCGCTGTACCCGAACGAGGAAAACCCGTTCCCGTGGATGAGCGAGATGATCGACCTGAAGAAGGAACGCAACTTCTTCGAGACGCGTGTGATCGAGTATCAGACGGGCGGTGCGCTGTCCTGGGAATAACCCGCAGCAGCGAACCCGTCACATGATGTGAGCAGCCGGTGGCCTCTCGGCCCCGGCCCAAGGTTTAGGAGCAAGAACGCCTGATGCAAAGCATGCCCGGTGCCTTAACGGCCCAACTACACGACAGGCACTTTGCGAACCCTTCAGTGGGATGGGCAAACTTCCCTCCGGAAAAAGCGGACGGCCGTGTGGCGGTCCGCTTGATCAAGCGATTAGGGGTAGCGGCGCGAGGTGCGCCGGCTACCGACTTGATTTGGCGCGCGAGGCCGGGTGGTCACGCGCGCCATACCGTATTCATTAGCGTAAGCGCGTGGTATCCGCGTACGCCGATGAATAGCCCGCTTCGAAGCGCACGTCCTGAACAGCGTCCGCGGGAAGCGGGTTTTGACGAAGGGTGTAGTTTGAACTGACTCTCATCTGAACCTGAAGGAGAACAACATGGCTACCGCCAAGAAGAAACCGGCTGCTAAGAAAGTTGCTGCCAAGAAGACCGTTGCGAAGAAGGCTGCTGCTCCGGCGAAGAAGGCTGCTGCAGTGAAGAAGGTTGCTGCGAAGAAGGTCGCGGTGAAGAAGGTTGCCGCGAAGAAGGCAGCACCGGCGAAGAAGGCCGCAGCGAAGAAGGTTGCAGCCAAGAAGGTCGCGGTGAAGAAGGTTGCCGCGAAGAAGGCAGCACCGGCGAAGAAGGCCGCAGCGAAGAAGGTTGCAGCCAAGAAAGTCGCAGTGAAGAAGGTTGCTGCGAAGAAGGCCGCACCGGCGAAGAAGGCTGCTGCGAAGAAGGCCGCACCGGCGAAGAAGGCTGCTGCGAAGAAGGCCGCGCCTGCTAAGAAGGCTGCTGCGAAGAAGGCCGCGCCTGCTAAGAAGGCTGCCGCGAAGAAGGCTGCGCCTGCTGCGAAGAAGGCTGCCGCTGCTCCTGCGAAGAAGGCCGCTGCTCCGGCGAAGAAGGCAGCTGCACCGGCCAAGAAGGCTGCAGCTCCGAAGAAGGCCGTCGTGAAGAAGGCTGCGCCGGCAACGACCGCGTCGACCGCATCGGTTGCGCCGGCATCGGGCGTGAAGACCGCGCTCAACCCGGCAGCGGCATGGCCGTTCCCGACCGGCAGCCGTCCGTAATCGAGGCTGACCCGTACCACCCGGACACTCACATGGTGTCCGTGGGTTGAGTAGCGCTACTCAATCAGTCCCGCCATCTGGCTCAGGTGGCGGGATTTTTTTCGTCCGTGTTTGCCGATGTGCCCGTATGCCGGCTGCCCGTATGCGGGCAGCGGCGAGTACGGACGAAAAAAAACGCATGTGCAGCTTCGCACATGCGTTCGACCGCGGCTTGCGCCGCGAGCTGAGGTACCTGTTAGTGCGTGACGCGCGTGACGCCGCCGCTCGACAGCAGTCGCACCCGCTCGCCGGCGCGGAACGCTTCGCCGCTTGCTGCCTGCGTGATCGAGCGCAGATCGCCGTTGTCGAGGCGCACGGTGATTTCGACACCGTTCGCCGTGCTGAGGTTTTCGCCGACTGCGTTGCCTGCGACCGCACCGACGAGACCGCCCGCGATCGCGGTCAGGATCGATCCCTTGCCGCCGCCGATCGCGCTGCCTGCCACCGCACCGAGTGCGCCGCCGCCGAGCGTGCCGATCGCACTGCCGCCGCCGTCGGACTGGATGCGCACTGCACGGACGCTTTCGACCGTGCCCATGCGAACCGTCTGTTCGCGCTGCGCCTGGCCGACGCTATAGACATCCGCCGAGCCCGGCGCGGTGAAGCAACCGGTGAGCGTCAGCGAGGCCGTCAGCATGGCCGCGAGCGTGAGGGTCTTTTTCGTCAACATCTTTGCTCTCCCACAATATTCATTTGAGACTGTAACCGAATGCAGTCTCGAAGCGCGCGTCGATCTCGGCGCGCGTCAGTACGTAAGTCTGGGGCCCCTGGTGGGCGATCTTGATCGAGCCCATCAGGCTCGCGAGGCGGCCCGTGGTTGCCCAGTCGAGGCCATGCTCGATGCCGTACAGCAGGCCGCCCCGGAAGGCATCGCCGCAGCCGGTCGGATCGGCGATGTGCTCGGCCGGTACGACCGGAATCTGCTCCGCGCCCTGCTTGTGGCGGATGGTCGCGCCATGCTCGCCACGCGTGATGACGAGGGCGTCGACCCGGCTGGCGATTTCGTCTTCGGACCATCCCGTCTTGTCGCTCACCAGCTTGGCCTCGTAGTCGTTGACCGCTACATAGGTCGCAAGTTCAATGCTGCGGCGCAGCGTCGCACCGTCGAACAGCGGCAGGCCCTGGCCCGGATCAAACACGAACGGCACACCGGCCTTGGCGAGTTCTTCCACGTGCTGGACCATCCCGTCGAAGCCGTCAGGGCCGACGATCGCGAGCTTGATGTCCGGCGCGTCGCCCGCGTGGTTCAGGTGCGACTGCATCATCGCGCCCGGGTGGAACGCCGCGATCTGGTTGTTGTCGAGATCGGTCGTGATCATCGCCTGCGCCGTATAGGTGTCGGGCAGCACGCGAACGTGGTCGCAGCGCAGGCCGAGCTGGTCGAGGCGGTCGAGATACGGCTGCGCGTCGAGCGCGCCCACCGTTCCCATCATGCGTGCATCGCCGCCGAGCAGGTGCAGTGCGTACGCGATGTTGCCCGCGCAGCCGCCGAATTCGCGGCGCATCGTCGGCACCAGGAAGCTCAGGTTGATGAGGTGCACCTGGTCGGGCAGGATGTGCTCGCGGAACCGCCCTTCGAAGGTCATGATGGAGTCGTAGGCGATCGAGCCGCAAATCAACGTAGCCAAGGTGTGCGTTCCTGTAGAAATGAGGGACCCTGCGCGACAACGCCGCGCGAAAGGCGCGGCGCGGCAGGGGAAAGCGAAAGAAAGCTTACTTCAGTGCGGCGAGCGCTGCATCGTAGTTCGGCTCGTCCTTGATTTCGCCGACGAGTTCCGCGTGGATCACCTTGTCCTGCGCGTCGAGCACGACGACCGCACGGGCGGTCAGGCCGTTCAGCGGGCCGCTCGTCACGTCGACGCCGTATGCGTTCGCGAATGCGCGGCCGGTGCGGAACGTCGAAGCCGTCACGACGTTCTCGAGGCCTTCGGTCGTGCAGAAGCGCGTCGCCGCGAACGGCAGGTCGGCCGACACGACGATGACAACCGTGTTGTCGAGCGACGATGCGGCTTCGTTGAACTTGCGGGTCGACGTCGCGCAGGTCGGCGTGTCGAGGCTCGGCACGATGTTCAGCACCTTGCGCTTGCCGGCGAAGCTGGCGAGCGACAGGTCGGCGAGGTCCTTGCCGACCAGCTTGAAATCGGCGGCTTGGGCGCCGACGGCCGGGAACGTGCCGGCGAGATCGATCGGGTTGCCACCCAGCGTAACTTTGCTCATGTTCGTGCTCCGAAATAGCGCGCCGCTCGGGCGCGCGGGTTGAGACGGGCGCGCATGCGCGCGCCGCGGTGCGTCACGGATAGAAGATCTGGACGCGGAAATTCGAGGCGGGCGTGCCATTCGTTTCGAGGCGGACGACCATCGTCTGCGTCGTGCCGGGCGGCAACCCGGCGTCGATCGGCGTGCCCGGGCGCACGTAGTCGCGCGGCGCGAGCACGCGGCGCACGGTCACGTGGTTGGTGTCGTCCAGCAGCGTCAGTTCGAGCGACGGGTAGGCGAGCGCGACGCGGTAGCGGTTCGTCAGCGGTACCTTCAGCTCGAGCTCGCGCGGGCCGTCGAGCTGGCGCAGGTCGGTCGCGTCGAGCCGCAGGCCGTCGATTGCGCGCGGCGGCGCGACCGTGCAGCCGAGCGGCGCGCAGGCCTGCCGGAACCAGCCTTGCGTGACCGGCCAGTGGATCATCAGCGTTTCGCGTTGCCACCACGCGAGTTGCGCGACGAGCAGCACGGCCAGCACGGCGGCGACGAGGCCGCCGAAAAAGCCGCCGAGCATTCCGCGCCGCTGCGGGGCGCGCGTCTCGCGCGTGACGGTGAAGTGGGGGCGATCGTCGTCGGTCAGCGCAGCGGGGAACGGTGCGGCCGGCGCGCTGGCGGCCGCGGCTGGTTTCTCGTCGTGCGGTGCCTTTGCGTCGGTACCGGTGTCGGGTTCGGATCCGGCCGCGGCGATGGCCGGTGCCGGCGCGAATGCAAAACGCGGTTCGCGCGGCGCGCGTTCGTCGTCCGGCACGGCGAAGTGCGCGGTGCCGACGGGTTCGGCGGCATCGTGAGCGGTATCTGCGTCCGACGGACGGTGCGCGACGAAGCGCGGCTCACGCGGGTCGCGCTCGACGGGCGCGGCCGATGATTCGGTATCCCGCGGTGTTTGCGTCTGCAGCGATTCGGCTGGTTGCGCGACGGCTGCGGAAGTGTCCAGCTCGGCCGGGGAGGGGGCGTACGGCGCGGGCGTACCCGACAAGTGAACGACGCCGGCGTCGGTGGACGGAAGGGCGAGCGGTATCAGCGGCTCGGTGCGCACGGTCTGCACGTTGTGTTGCAGCGACGGGTCGACGCCGGCGTCGAGCCACGGCGCCCACATGTCCCAGCCTTCCGGCTTGTAATCGGTGTCGGAAGATGCCCCGGCCGGCGCATCGGCAGTGAACAGCCGGGCCGGCGGGGCCGGATGGTGCGCGTTGCCTTCGTCCGGCGCGGCAGCCGGTTCGGTCAGGGCCGGCTCGGGTTGCTGCGCATGCTCGGGAACGAGCGACTCGGATGCGTTGAAGACTTCATGGCAATGCCCGCAGCGCACGAGCCCTTGATGCAGCGAGAGCTGTTCCTGCTGCAGCCGGAAGACGGTTTCGCAATGAGGGCAGCGCGTCGCAAGAAGCATGTCGAGCCGGGCGGCCTGCTGGCCAGAGTGAAGGACAGCGCTATTCTAATGGCTTTCGCGCCGGGTTCCGGCGAGGCATACCCAACCTTCGTGTTCACGCCAGACCGAGATGTCGACGTAGCGCGCGTAGACGGCCGCGACTTCGTCCGCCTGGCGCGCGAGCACGCCCGACAGCGCGATGCGCCCGCCCGGCTTGACCTTCGATGCGAGCATCGACGCCATCAGCTTCAGCGGATTCGACAGGATGTTCGCGACGACGATGTCGAATTCGCCGTCCGGGCACGCATCAGGCAGCCCGTACGTGACTTCCGCACGGTTGCGTTCGCTGTTCTGCCGTGCCGATTCGACGGCTTGCGGATCGATGTCGATGCCGATGACGGGGTTCGCCCCGCATTTCTTCGCAAGGATCGCGAGAATGCCCGAGCCGCAACCGTAGTCGAGCACTGATTGGCCGGGTTTCACCGACTGCTCGAGCCATTCCATGCACAGACGCGTGGTCGGATGGCTGCCGGTGCCGAACGCGAGGCCCGGATCGAGTTCGAGGACGAGCGCATCGGGATCGGGCGCATCGTGCCACGACGGCACGACCCAGATCCGCTCGCCGATCGGGATCGGCTCGAACTGCGATTGCGTGAGTCGCACCCAGTCCTGTTCCTCGACTTCGCGGACGACGAACGTCGGCGTTTCAGCGATGCCGATCTCGTTGGCAGCCGCGGCGAGCAGCACGGCCGGCTCATGCTCGGCCGCGAGCAGCGCGACCACGCGCGAGTGCTGCCACGCGGTGCGGTCGGGCACGAGGCCCGGCTCGCCGAAGAGCGGCTGTTCGTCGGGCGTGTCGGCGTCGGCGTCTTCCACGGACACCGACAGCGCGCCGAGTTCGAGCAGCGCGTCGGACAGTGCCTCCGCATGCTCACGGGCCAGTTCGACGACGAGTTCGCGATAGCTCATGCTTACGCTTCTTCCGGTGCGACCTGCTGCTTCTGGGCGAGCCGGTTTTCGAGATAGTGGATGCTGGTGCCGCCTTCGACGAACTTCGAATCGATCATCAGCTCGCGGTGCAGCGGGATGTTGGTCTGGATGCCTTCGACGACCATTTCGGACAGCGCGATGCGCATCCGGCTGATCGCCTGCTCGCGCGTCGCGCCGTAGGTGATCAGCTTGCCGATCATCGAATCATAGTTCGGCGGCACGAAATAGCCATTGTAGGCGTGCGAATCGACGCGCACGCCGGGGCCGCCCGGCGTATGCCACGACGTGATCCGGCCCGGCGACGGCGTGAACTTGAACGGATCTTCGGCGTTGATCCGGCATTCGATCGCATGTCCGCGGAACTGGATGTCGCGCTGGCGCAGCGTGAGCTTCTCGCCGGCCGCGATGCGGATCTGTTCCTGCACGATGTCGACGCCCGTGATCAGCTCCGATACCGGATGCTCGACCTGCACGCGCGTGTTCATCTCGATGAAGTAGAACTCGCCGTTTTCGTACAGGAATTCGAACGTGCCCGCGCCGAGATAGCCCATCTTCTTGCAGGCGTCCGCGCAGCGGTCGCCGATGCGGTCGATCAGGCGGCGCGGAATGCCGGGCGCCGGCGCTTCCTCGATCACCTTCTGGTGGCGGCGCTGCATCGAGCAATCGCGTTCGCCGAGCCAGATCGCGTTCTTGTACGCGTCGGACAGCACCTGGATTTCGATGTGGCGCGGGTTCTCGAGGAACTTCTCCATGTACACCTGCGGGTTGCCGAACGCACGGCCGGCTTCCTCGCGGGTCATGTTGACCGCGTTGACGAGCGCGGCCTCGGTGTGCACGACGCGCATCCCGCGCCCGCCACCGCCGCCCGCCGCCTTGATGATGACCGGATAGCCGATCGCGCGCGCAATCTTGACGATCTCCTTCGGATCGTCCGGCAACGCGCCTTCCGAGCCCGGCACGCACGGCACGCCGGTCTTGATCATCGTCTGCTTCGCGGTGACCTTGTCACCCATCATGCGGATCGTTTCCGGGCGCGGGCCGATGAACGTGAAGCCCGACTGCTCGACGCGTTCCGCGAAATCGGCGTTCTCCGACAGGAAGCCGTAGCCGGGGTGGATCGCTTCGGCGTCGGTGACTTCCGCGGCGCTGATCAGCGCCGGCATGTTCAGGTAGCTCAGGTTCGACGGGGCCGGGCCGATACAGACGGCTTCGTCCGCGAGGCGCACGTACTTGGCTTCCTTGTCGGCTTCCGAGTAGACGACCACCGTCTTGACGCCGAGCTCGCGGCACGCACGCTGGATGCGCAGCGCGATTTCACCGCGGTTGGCAATGAGGATTTTTTCAAACATAGCGAGTATTCGTCTCTTCGAGGGGCGCGCGAACGGCGCCTGGCGAGCATCGGCGGTGCGCGGCCCGCGGGCCGCGCGGCGGATTTAGCCGATCACGAAAAGCGGCTGGCCGTATTCGACGGCCTGGCCGTTCTCGACGAGGATTTCCTTGATCACGCCGGCCTTGTCCGACTCGATCTCGTTGAGCAGCTTCATCGCTTCGATGATGCAGATCGTCTGGCCTTCCTTGACCGTGTCGCCCACCTGGACGAACGGGTCCGCGCCCGGCGACGGCGCGCGATAGAACGTGCCGACCATCGGCGACGTCACGACGTGGCCCTGCGGGGCAGCCGGTGCGGCAGCGCCGCCAGCGGCCGGCGCGGCAGCGCCTTCGGTCGGCAGTGCGACCGACGGAGCGGGCGCGCTGACTTGCGGGGCATACCCAGCCGTCGGCTGCACGTAGACCGGCGGCGCGTTCTTGACGATGCGCACCTTGCCTTCGCCTTCCGTCACTTCCAGCTCGGAGATGCCGGATTCGGAAACGAGGTCGATCAGAGTTTTCAGCTTACGAAGATCCATCGGGAATTCCCCTTTCAATACGTGAAAGCGCCGGTTAGGGGCCGGCGCTGAATCTAGATCGCGAATTCAGCCGCGCGACGTGCCTTGCAGCTTGTCCAGCGCGTACTCGAGCGCGTACAGATAACCTTTCCAGCCGAGCCCGCAGATCACGCCTTCGGCCTGGTCGGAAAAGTAGGAGTGGTGCCTGAACGCTTCGCGGCGATGCACGTTCGACAAGTGAACCTCGACGAACGGGATGCCAACGCCGGCGATCGCGTCCCGGATCGCGACGCTCGTGTGCGTATACGCGGCCGGATTGATCAGGATGAAATCGGTCTGTTCCTCCCGTGCGGCCTGGATGCGGTCGACCAGCGCGCCTTCATGGTTGCTCTGGAACGACGACAGTTCGGCGCCGGCTTCCCGGGCACGCGCGGCAAGCGCCTGATCGATCTGTGCGAGCGTGACGCGGCCGTACACCTCCGGTTCCCGGGTGCCGAGAAGGTTCAGGTTGGGGCCGTGCAGCACCAGCAATCGTGTCATGGTCGCTTCTATTTCTGCGGAATTGCGCGAACTTTAGCGCTATTTAGAGAAATTTGTCTAGTTTTGCCGAACGGCCGAGCGCGCGGGACCTGCAAGAATTACCGGCGCGCATGCAAAGTAGCGGCGAATTCACGCGAAATTGCGGCGATCGACGGGCAAATCGCCCACAACGTCCGGGCCGCCGTTCGGGCAGGTTACAGCGCGTCGAGCGTCTTTTTCAGCTCGGCCGGCTGGATTTGTCCCAATTTTGTCTCGCGAATCTTGCCGGTCTGGTCGATGACGACCGTAAACGGCAACGCGCCGGCGGTATTCCCGAAATTACGGGCCAGATCGGCGCCCGCGTAACCGCTGACGAAGACGGGATAGTCGACCTTCACCTTCTGCAGAAAGTTCTTCACGTTCTGTTCGGAATCGACGCCGATCCCGATGAAACGGATGCCCTTCTGTTTGTACTGGTGCGACAGCGCGACGAGCTCCGGCATCTCCTCGACGCACGGGCCGCACCATGACGCCCAGAAATTGACGACGACCTTCTGGCCCTTGAAGGCGGACAGCGTGGCCGGCTTGCCGTCGACACCCGTCAGGGAGGCCGCCCACAACTGTTCGACCGGGCTGCCCTGCGCGGCGGGCGCGGCGACGGCAACCCCGTCATCGGCGGTGCCGCGGAACCAATGGCCGGCGGCGAGCCCGCCGGCAACGGCGGCGGCCGCGACGACCGCGAGCGCCAACATGCGTTTCATCATCATCGTTGAATCATTCCGGTTCGGAAGGGGCCTTGCCTGCTTCGACGATCGCGCGCAGCGCGGCGGCGTCCGCACGGGCGACCCGGCCGCGCGCGTCGGCCTTGACCGCGCCGCGCAGGTCGTCGCTCGCATAGAGCGCGAGATGGATGCCGATCGCATCCACGTCGCGCCGCGGGCGCCACAGGAAACTGAGCGTCTCGACGTCGGCGCGGCCCGCGAAATGCCGCGTCTCGGACACGTCGTACTGGACGTTCTGGTTCAGCAGGTAGATCGCGACGTCCTTCGGGTTGTCGGTGAATGCCTGCAAATGGATATCCGAATGCGCGTTCGCGGTGCCGTTCAGCACGGCACCCGTCACATAAGGATGGAACTCGGCGAGCCGGCGCATCCAGTCGAGCGCGACTTCGCGCAGGCGGCGCAGTTCGTCCGGCTGCGTGTCGCTCTGGAACAGGGCGATGTATTCGCGCAGTTCTTCCTCGATCTGGTCGTTATCCGGCAGCCATTCGCCGGCAACGCGCGAGTCGCCCAGCAACTGGCGCGCGGCCTTGCGTTTTGCGCCGGCATAGTCGAGGCCGTCCTCCGCGATCAGGCGGGCGGCGGACTGGGCAATTTCCTCGCGGAGGCGCCGCGGGTCGACAAGAGGTTTGCGAGACATGATCCGGCAATCATACTCGATCGCCGCGGCGCCCGAGCACGGGTGCGGCGGCCTGCCGCCAGGCGTGCCGGCGCCGCCCGCGCGCATCGTTCGGGCCGCCGGGCACGGCAGGCCGTCAGTTACAATAGTGCTCTTTGTGTCGCGGCAAAAGCCGTTGGCCGGGCGCCGGCCGCGCGGCCCGTCCGGCGCGCCGCACACACATCCTTTCCGAATCGACGGCGCCCGGCGGCGCGAAAGCATTCATCTATGCACATCCACATTCTTGGCATCTGCGGCACCTTCATGGGCGGTCTCGCCGTACTCGCGCGCGAGGCGGGCCACACGGTGACGGGTTGCGACGCGGGCGTCTATCCGCCGATGAGCACGCAGCTCGAGGCGCAGGGCATCACGCTGATCGAGGGCTACGGCGCCGAGCAGATCGACCTGAAACCGGATCTGTTCGTGATCGGCAACGTCGTCACGCGCGGCAATCCGCTGATGGAGGCGATCCTCGATCGCGGCCTGCCTTATGTATCCGGCCCGCAATGGCTCGGCGAGCACGTGCTGGCCGGCAAGTGGGTGCTCGCGGTCGCGGGCACGCACGGCAAGACGACCACGTCGTCGATGCTCGCGTGGCTGCTGGAAGACTCCGGTCTGAACCCGGGCTTCCTGATCGGCGGTGTGCCGCTGAACTTCGGCGTGTCGGCGCGGCTCACCGATTCGAGCTTCTTCGTGATCGAGGCCGACGAATACGATACGGCGTTCTTCGACAAGCGCTCGAAGTTCGTCCACTACCGGCCGCGCACCGCGGTGCTGAACAATCTTGAATTCGATCACGCCGACATCTTCCCCGATCTCGCCGCGATCGAGACGCAATTCCACCATCTCGTGCGCACCGTGCCCGGTGTCGGCAGGATCGTCACGAACGGCCGTTCCGACGCGCTCGAGCGCGTGCTGGCGCGCGGCTGCTGGAGCGAGGTCGAGCGGTTCGGCGTCGACGGCGGCTGGCAGGCGCTGCCGGCCGAGGACGGCGTGCTGGTCGACGAGCGTTTCGCGGTGTATTCGCACGCGGAACGCGTCGGCGAAGTCGCATGGCAGGTGCAGGGCGATCACAACCGGATGAACGCGCTCGCGGCGATCGCGGCCGCGCGCCACGTCGGCGTGCCGCCCGCGCAGGCCGCCGCGTCCCTCGCGGCGTTCCGCAACGTGAAGCGTCGCATGGAAGTGCGCGGCAGCGTGGACGGCGTGACCGTCTACGACGACTTCGCGCACCATCCGACCGCGATCGAAACCACGATCGCCGGCCTTCGTGCACGCATCGGCCGCCAGAATTCCCGCATTCTCGCCGTGCTCGAGCCGCGCTCGAACACGATGAAGCTCGGCGTGATGAAGTCGCAATTGCCGGCGAGTCTGGCCGACGCCGATCTCGTGTTCGGTTACGGCGCACCGGCCGGGCGCGACGCGCTCGGCTGGAATCTGGCCGAGGCGCTGGCGCCGCTCGGCGATCGCGCACACGCGTTCGACGACCTGCACCTGCTGGTGAAGTCCGTCGTCGCAGCCGCCCGCCCGGGCGATCACGTGCTCGTGATGAGCAACGGCGGCTTCGGCGGCGTTCATCAGAAGCTGCTCGATGCGCTCGGGAGCCGCTCGTGATCCTGTATCTGCACGGCTTCCGGTCATCGCCGGAATCGCAGAAGTCGCGCCAGCTCGCCGCGCGCATGGCCGAGCTCGGCCGCAGCGGCGAGTGGCGGTGCCCGTCGCTGTCGGTGTCGCCGCTCGAAGCGATCGCGGTCGCGGAAGCCGAGGTGGCCGGCGCGCGCGACGTGACCGTCATCGGCAGCTCGCTCGGCGGCTATTACGCCACGTGGCTGGCCGAAAAACACGGCTGGAAGGCCGTGCTGCTGAATCCGGCCATCGTGCCGCAGCGCGATCTCGAGCAGCACCTCGGCGAACAGCCGCTGTGGCACGGCGGCGGCACGATCGTCGTCGAGCGCCATCACCTGCATGAACTCGACGCGCTGCGCGTGCCGGCAATCACGCGTGCCGAACGCTACTATCTGTTCGCGGCGACCGGTGACGAAGTGCTCGATTACCGCGAGATGCTCGCGCATTACCCGGGCGCGAAGACGCGCGTGATCGAAGGCAGCGATCACGGGATCAGCGAATTTGCCGACTATGTCGACGACGTTCTCGCGTTTTGCGACGGAAAGACGTCTTGATCCGGCCATGTGCCGATCGAATTCCCATCATCAAGCGGCGCCGCGGACGCGGCGCCCGGCAGTCTGAACGAGAGTACTGAGTGAACGTTTTCTTCGAGGAATCGGGCAGTTTCAAGGCGGGCAGCGTGCTGTCGCGCCAGGGCGACGCATTTCAGGTCGAGTTGCCCGGCGGGCGGCGGGCCAAGGTGCGCGCGAAAGACGTGCTGATCGAATTCGACAAGCCGGCCGCGGGCGAACTGATGCAGGAAGCCGACTCGGCCGCGCAGCAGATCGACCTGGATTTCCTGTGGGAATGCGCGCCGGCCGACGAGTTCGCGTATACGGCGCTGGCCGCGGAATACTTCGGCGCGACGTACGGCCCGGTGGAGCGTGCGGCGCTGGTGTTGCGACTGCACGGCTCGCCCGTCTACTTCCGCCGCAAGGGGCGCGGCCAGTACCAGCGCGCGCCGGAAGAGCAGCTCAAGATGGCGCTCGCGTCGCTCGAGCGCAAGCGCCAGCAGGCGCTCGTCCAGGCGCAGTACGAAGAGGAGCTGAAGGCCGGCAAGCTGCCGGAAGCGTTCGCGGGCAAGGTGCTCGGGCTGCTGACGCGGCCGGACAAGAACGCGATCGAATACAAGGCGATGGAAGCGGCGGCCGGTGCGCGCGGCGTGTCGCCGGCGCGGCTGATGCTCGACTGCGGCGGCATCGCGTCGCCGCGCGCGCTGCACGAGGCGCGCTTCCTCGCGGAGTTCTTCCCGCACGGCACGGGCTTTCCGGCCGTCACGGTCGGCCCGCTGCCGGACGACCTGCCGCGCGCGGACGTCGAGGCGTTCTCGATCGACGACATCACGACGACCGAAATCGACGACGCATTCTCGGTCGAGCATCTCGCCGACGGCCGCGTGCGCATCGGTGTGCACATCGCGGCGCCGGCGCTCGGCATCGTGCGCGGCGACGCGATCGACGCGATCGCGCGCACGCGCCTGTCGACCGTCTACATGCCGGGCGACAAGATCACGATGCTGCCGGACGACGTGGTCGACGTGTTCACACTGAAAGAGGGCGACTACCGCCCGGCGCTGTCGCTGTACATCATCGTCAACCGCGAAACGCAGGAGATCGTCGCGAACGAGACGCGCGCCGAGCTCGTGTTCGTGAAGAACAACCTGCGACACAACAACCTCGACGAGCTCGTCAACGAAGAGACGCTCGCGGCCGGCACCGGCGACTATCCGCACAAGGACGACATCGCCGTGCTGTGGCCGCTCGCGCAGGCGCTGTTCGAGAAGCGCCAGGTCGCGCGCGCGGGTTACGGCCTGAAGCGCGAGGTGCAGCGCAACACCGACTACAACTTCTACGTCGAAGGCGAGCACGTGACGATCACGCCGCGCCGCCGCGGCTCGCCGCTCGACCTGATCGTATCGGAGCTCGCGATCCTCGCGAACTCGACGTGGGGCGCGTTCCTGCACGATCACACGGTGCCGGGCATCTACCGCTCGCAGCGCGGCTTCGGCGCACCGGGCCCGAAGCGCACGCGGATGCAGACGACGGCTGCGCCGCACGAAGGTCTCGGCGTCGCGCAGTACGCATGGAGCACGTCGCCGCTGCGCCGCTACGTCGACCTCGTGAACCAGTGGCAGCTGCTCGCGTGCGTGCAGCACGGCGTCACCGCGAAGCTCGCCGCACCGTTCAAGCCGAAGGACGCCGACCTGTACGCGGTCGTGCAGGGCTTCGACGACACGTATACGGCCTACGCCGACTACCAGCGCCGGATGGAGTACTTCTGGTGCCTGCGCTGGCTCGCGCAGGAGCAGAAGAAGCAGGTCGTCGCGAGCGTGGTGAAGGGCGATCTCGTGCGCCTCGAGGAAATTCCGCTGCTGCTGCACGTGCCGGGGCTCGGCGTGCATGCGCGCGGCACGCGCGTGCTGCTCGACGTGATGTCGCTCGACGAGCTGACGATCGAGGCATCGGTGCGGTTGCTGAACGTGCTCGATGCGCCGACCGTGACGAGCGGCGACGCGGCCGACGAAGAGGATGACGCCGAAAGCGGCGACGACACGCTGATCGACGCCGAAGACGCGACGGCCGAAACCGAGGCGGAAGCGCTGGCGGAGGCGGACGGCGCAGCAGCCGGCGAAGGTGGTGAAGGCGGCGAAGCCACGGGCGGCAACGCCGAAGAAGAGGGGCGCGCATCATGACCGCAGCTGCGTCGACGAGCGGCGCCGACCGCTATGTCGTGTTCGGCAACCCGGTGGCGCACAGCAAGTCGCCGTTCATCCACGCGCAGTTCGCCGCGCAGACGGGTGAGCCGGTCGACTACGCGCACCGGCTCGCGCCGGTCGACGGCTTTGAAGCCGCCGTGCGCGCCTTCGTCGCCGAAGGCGGTCGCGGCGCGAACGTGACGGTGCCGTTCAAGCTCGAGGCGCATGCGCTCGCCGACACGCTGTCGCCGCGTGCGGCGGCGGCGGGCGCGGTGAATACGCTGCGCATCGACGCCGACGGCCGTATCCATGGCGACAACACCGACGGCGTCGGCCTCGTGCGCGACATCGAGGCGAATCTCGGCGTGTCGCTGGCGGGCGCGCGCATCCTGCTGCTCGGCGCGGGCGGTGCGGCGCGCGGTGTCGTGCTGCCGCTGCTCGACCGCGCGCCGCTGTCGATCACGATCGTGAACCGCACCGCGAGCAAGGCCGAGGCGCTCGTCGGCCAGTTCATGCAGGCCGCCCACGATGCGGGCTGCACGCTCGCGGGCGGCGGCCCGGACGTCGTGCGCGCGGAGCCATATGACGTGGTGATCAACGCGACGGCCGGCAGCCTCGATGCCGCGCTGCCGGAGTGCGACGCGGCCGCGTTCGGCGCGGGCACGCTCGCGTACGACATGATGTACGGCGCGCAGCCGACGGTGTTCATGCAGCATGCGGCGTCGCTCGGCGCGCGCACCGCCGACGGGCTCGGGATGCTCGTCGAGCAGGCGGCCGAATCGTTCTTCATCTGGCGCGGCGTGCGGCCGGACGGCGCGCCGGTGCTGGCCGCGCTGCGCCAGGCGCTCGCGGCGAGCTGAACGGGGCGCGGCACGTGGTGGCGGTGAGCGGCACACAGCACACGCGGACGGTGAGCCCGACGCGCTGGATCGTCTATGCGGGATCGGTGTTCGCGGGTGCGTGGCTCGCGACGCAGCTGTTCTATCTCGTACAGATCGCGCTGTGGTCGTTCGTGAACCCGGGCTCGACCGCGTTCATGCGCACCGACGCGTGGTGGCTGTCGCGCGACAAGCCGCCCGCGCAGATCCAGCACCAGTGGGTGCCTTACGACCAGATCTCGCGCAACCTGAAGCGCGCGCTGATCGCGTCGGAAGACTCGACCTTCGCGACCAACAACGGCTACGACGTCGACGCGATCCTGCAGGCGTGGGAGAAGAACAAGGCGCGCGGCCGGATCGTCGCGGGCGGCTCGACGATCACGCAGCAGCTCGCGCGCAACCTGTTCCTGTCGCGCGAGAAGAGCTACATCCGCAAGGGGCAGGAGCTCATCATCACGTGGATGCTCGAAACGGTGCTCGACAAGGAGCGGATCTTCGAGATCTACCTGAATTCCGTCGAGTGGGGACGCGGCGTGTACGGTGCCGAGGCGGCCGCACGCTATTACTACCGGATTCCCGCGAGCCGGCTCGGCGCGTGGCAGTCGGCGCGCCTCGCGGTGATGCTGCCGAAGCCGCGCTGGTTCGACGCGCACCGCGGTTCGGCCTACCAGGCGCAGCGCGCGGCAGTCATCGCCCGCCGGATGGGCGCGGCCGAACTGCCGCAATCGGAGTGAACGGCGCGAGCGCGCCGTCACATCGACCGTTTCGATGCCCGTGCGCCGCACGCAGGTCGCTCGCGTGCCGTTTGTGCGCTGCAGCGCATGCGTGTCGCGCGCATTTCGGGTCACATCCATTAGACGAATCCGTCTATTTCGCTTTGCTGAGCAATGCTCGCGATCACGCGTGTTTGTTGGCTGATATGGCACGAAATCCTGGAATTTTTAGTATTCCCGGGTAAACGCGAAAGTCCGTGAAAGGTGCGTGAAATGCAACGTTTCGCAAACCGAAGCATTCCTGAAAGGTGTGCGCCGCACCGGCCGCCGGCCAAATATTTCAAAATTTTTCAAAGCTGACGGGCTCGCGTATATTGGCCAGCGCCTCGGCTTATCGGCCGCGATCGAGGCGGGGGGCGGCTTATCCGGCTGCTCGATACAAAAAACATCCGAGAGAAGGAAAGCAACGATGCCAGCGAGCAAAGCGAAGCTGTTGTTGGGAGTGGTGTTTTCTTCGCTGATTCTGACGGCCTGCAACGACGACGTGACATCGTCCGCCGCTGCCGGCGCCGACAACTCAGCCGATCCCGCCGGTCAGGTGGACAAGGCGTACAACGATCCGAACAGTTATTCGTCGAGCGCGAACGCGTCGCTCGACGCCTCCGCCGCGGTTGAAAAGGCCGCCGTCACGCATCACCAGATCACGCTGAACGGCAAGACGATCCGCTACACGGCCACGGCCGGCCACCTCGTCGCGCGCAATCCGCAGACGGGCGCGCCCGAAGCGTCGTTCTTCTATGTCGCCTATACGGCCGACAACCAGCCCGCGGCGAAGCGGCCCGTCACCTTCCTGTACAACGGCGGCCCCGGCTCGGCATCGGTGTGGCTGCACCTCGGCTCGTTCGGCCCGCGCCGGATCCAGACGGGCGACCCGAACGCGAACACGTCGACGTTCCCGTTCGTCGACAACCAGGAAAGCCTGCTCGACACGACCGACCTCGTGTTCGTCGATGCGATCGGCACCGGCTTCTCCGAAGCGATCGCGCCGAACACGAACCAGACGTTCTGGGGCGTCGACCAGGACGGCGGCGCGTTCCGCGATTTCGTCACGCGCTACCTCGCCGTGAACCAGCGCAGCGCATCGCCGAAATACCTGTTCGGCGAATCGTACGGCACGCCGCGCACCGACGTGCTCGCGAACCTGCTCGAGACGGCCGGCGTGAAGCTCGACGGCATCGTGCTGCAGTCGTCGATCCTGAACTACAACACGAACTGCGACATGGCGAGCGACTACATCGGCAACTCGAACAACGGGTCGAGCCCGGTGAGTTGCGCGGGTTTCGTGCCGTCGTATGGCACCGTCGGTGCGTACTACCAGCTCGACAACCCGAACCCGTCGAACCTGCCGCAGTATGCGGACCAGATGCGCCTGCTGACGGCCGGCAGCTACGCGCCCGCCGTGAACGCGTACCTCGCGAGCCATACGCCGCCGCCGCCGGCCCTCGTCACGACGATGGTGAATTCGACCGGCGTGAAGCAGTCGCTGTGGAATGCGGACTTCAACGTGATCCCGACCTTCTTCGACAACAGCTTCCAGCTGTCGCTGATCCCGGGCACGCTGATCGGCCGCTACGACGCGCGCGTGAACGTGCCGGTGTCGAGCCCGCTTGCCGCGGACGGCGATCCGTCGAGCTCGTTCATCACGAAGCCGTTCACCGACACGATCGGCCAGTACCTGCCGAACGAGCTGAAGTACACCGCGCAGTCGGCGTATTCGTTGAGCAGCAACGCGATCAACACGTGGGACTGGACGCACGACGGGCTCGCGATGCCCGACACGATCCCCGATCTCGCGGCGGCGCTGGCGCTGAACCCGCAACTGAAGGTGCTGTCGCTGAACGGGTATCACGACATCGCGACGCCGTTCTACCAGACCGAGCTCGACCTCGCGCGGCTCGGGACGCAACCGAACCTGACGATCAGGGACTATCAGGGCGGACACATGGTCTATCTCGACGATACGTCGCGTCCGCAGGAGAAAGCCGACCTCGTGACCTTCTACAACGCGGCCGCGCACTGATGCTGCGTCGGCCGGCGACCGGCGCCCGCGGTGGCGCCGCGCCGGCCGTCGACGACCTCATTCCAGACTGGAGCCTGATATGAAGAATCGTTTCATCGTCGTTGCCGCGGCGCTCGCATGTGTCAGCGCCGCAGCATCCGTATCCGCGTTCGCGCAGGCGAGCGACGCCGCCGCGCCGACGCGCGCGCGCCAGGCGCAGCTCGGCGATCCGTACGTGCCGCCGGCCGCGCGCAAGCCGACCGCCGGCACGCAGACGACGGGCGCCGCGCTGCATGCGCAGGTGGTGCGCAAGCTCGCGCGGCAGTTCAGCGCGGCCGACTCGCAGAACACGGGTTCGATCACCGAATCGCAGGCGCGCGCGGCCGGCCTCGGTTATGTCGCGAACCACTTCCGGCAGATCGACTCGAGCGGCAACGGCCGCGTGTCGTTCGCGGACGTACAGCGCTACATGCAGGCACGCAGCACGAGCCAGCAGTAAGCGCGGCGCGCGGTGAACCAACGGGGGCGGAACCTGCGACACGGCGGGTTCCGCCCCCGTGCACATGGCGCGGCCGTTACGGCGTGCCTGCCGCGGATTCCCGTCGAGTTCTCATTATCTGGGCAACGCATTCAAATATTGGAGACGAGTGCGTGCGCTCCTACAATCCGAAGCACATCGACAGCTTCGGACCCACGCATCGCGCGGCGCCCGACGCACACGGAGACACCTTCCATGAAGTTCGCAGGGCGCTTTATTCGGTGCATCGACCGCCGCCTCGCCGCGATGCCGGACGCAGTTCCGGCGTCGCGCGAACGGCTTCACCGGTTCCGTTGAAGAAGCCCGCCCCATGACCAAGATGCCCGACTCCCTTGCCCTCGACGCCCGGCGCGCGACGCCGGACGATGCGTCGCTGACCGACAGCATCGGCGCGACCAGCACGCCGCTCGATCTCGCTGCCCAGCAGGCCGGTACGCAGACGCTGCTGCGCGGTCTGGCGATCCTCGAGGCGATCGCGAACGGCGCGCGCGACATGCGCGCGATCGGCGCCGCACTCGGTACGACGCGCAGCACGACGCATCGCCTCGTCAGCAGCCTCGTGCAGGCGCGCTACCTGCGCCAGGTGCAGGGCGGCTACCTGCTCGGCCCGAAGCTGATCGAGCTCGGCACGATCGCGCTCGAGCAGATGCCGCTCACCGCGGTCGCGCGCCCGCATCTCGAAGCGCTCGCGGAAGCGACGCTCGACACGATCCATCTCGGCGTGCGCGACGGCGACGACGTGCTGTACATCGACAAGATTCCCGGTACGCGCGGCCTCGAGATGCGCTCGCGCGTGGGCCACCGGATGCCGCTTGCGTCGACCGGCATCGGCAAGGCGATGATGCTCGACCTCGATCCCGACCTGTGGCGCTCGCTGTTCGAGGCCGCACGGCGCGCGCTGGCCGGCGTCAACTTCAAACCCGACAACCGGCCCGAGACGAGCGCGTTCCTGCAGCGCATGGCCCATTACGCGGCCGGCGGCTATACGTTCGACCTCGAGGAGAACGAGGCGTCGATCCGCTGCGTGGCGGCGCCGATCCGTGACGCATCGGGCGCGGTCGTCGCGGCGGTGTCGGTGGCGAGCACGATTCCGTACATGCCGCACGACCGGATGGACGAACTGATTCCGCTCGTGCAGCGCGAAGCGCGAGCCATTTCCGCGGAACTGGGCTGGAGCCCGCCGCAGGGTACCCGCAGGATCAAACGATGACGACTTCGACCCGGCCCGTTCCGGATGCTACCTCCGCCACCCCGTCGCTGATCGCGCTCGACTGGGGCACGACCTCGCTGCGCGCGTATCTGTACGACGCGCACGGCGCGCTCATCGACACGCGCAGCCGCCCGGCGGGCGTCATGCATGTGCCGGGCGGCGGCGCGCGCGCGTTCGACGCGGTGTTCGAGGAAGCCTGCGGCGACTGGCTCGACCGCTCGCCCGGCCTGCCGGTGCTCGCCGCCGGGATGGTCGGCAGCGCGCAGGGCTGGCACGAGGCGCCGTATGTCGCGGTGCCGGCCGGCGCCGACGCGCTCGTCGCGGGTCTCATCACGGTGACGACCTCGCGCGGTGCGACGGTCTCGATCGTGCCGGGCGTGATCGCCACGGGCGAACTGCCCGACGTGATGCGCGGCGAAGAAACGCAGATAGTCGGCGCACTCGCGAGCGATCCCACGCTTGGCGCAGATCGTTCAGGGGTACTGATCGGCTTGCCGGGCACGCATGCGAAATGGGCGTGGGTGACGGACGGGCTGATCGAGCGGTTCCAGACCTTCATGACCGGCGAGCTGTTCGCGGTGCTGCGCGACCACACGATCCTCGGCCGCACGATGCGCGCCGGTGCGTCGCCCGATCGCGCGGCGTTCGTGCGCGGCGTATCGGTCGCGCGCCGCGCGCGGCACACGGGGCTGCTCGCGACGATTTTCAGCACGCGCACGCTCGGCCTGACCGACCGGCTCGCGCCCGATGCGCAGGGCGACTACCTGTCCGGCCTGCTGATCGGCCATGAGCTCAACGCGCTCGACGCGATGCTCGCGGAGCGCGGCATCGCGCTCGCGGACCAGCCGCTGCTGCTGATCGGCGACGACGGCCTGTGCGCGCGCTACGCCGATGCGCTCCAGGAATTCGGCCACCCGCACGCGCGAGTCGTCGCGCATGCGACCGAGCGCGGCCTGTGGCGGATCGCGTCACGCGCCGGGCTCGTGCGCGCGGACGGCGAGCCCGTCTGCGCCGACCAATGAACCGATTGCAGAGGAACCCCTGATGCCGTCCGACCTTACGTTACCCGCGCCGTACACGCCTCACGCCGCACTGATGCGCGCGTTCGACGCGTGTCCGCTGATTGCGATCCTGCGCGGGATCACGCCTGCCGAAGCGGCCGACCACGGCCGTGCACTGTACGAAGCCGGCTTCCGGATCGTCGAGGTGCCGCTCAATTCGCCGGACCCGTTCGGCAGCATCGCGGCGCTGCGGCGCGCGCTGCCCGACGACGTGATCGTCGGCGCGGGCACGGTGCTGCGCGCGGAGTACGTCGATCGCGTGCAGGATGCGGGCGGTTCACTGATCGTGATGCCGCACAGCGATGCGGCCGTGATCCGCCGCGCACGCGAGCGCGGCCTCGCGAGCGCGCCGGGTGTCGCGACGCCGACCGAAGCGTTCGCGGCGCTTTCGAACGGTGCGGACGTGCTGAAGATGTTCCCGGCCGAGCAGTTGGGCGTGATCGTCGTGAAGGCGTGGCGCGCGGTGATCGACCGCGCGGTGCCGCTGATCCCGGTCGGCGGGATCGCACCCGACAACATGCAGCCGTTCCTCGCGGCCGGCGCGAACGGCTTCGGGCTCGGTTCGGCGCTGTACCGGCCCGGCCAGCCGGCCGACGAGACAGCCGCGAACGCGCGTGCGTTCCAGGCCGGCCTGCGCGCGGCGCGCGGCGGAGCCGCATGATGGGCCGCCTCGCGGACAAGGTCGCGATGGTGACGGGCGCGGGCCGAGGCATCGGCGCCGCGATCGCCCGCGCGTTCGTTCGCGAGGGCGCGGCCGTCGCGCTCGTCGATCTCGACCTCCCGCAGGCGCAGCGCACGGCCGCCGGAATTGCACACGACATCGCCGGCGCGCGCGTCCTGGCGCTGCAGGCGGATGTCGCGCGCCAAGATGCGGTGCGCGATGCCGTGGCGCGCACCGAGGCGGCGTTCGGCCCGCTCGACGTGCTGGTGAACAACGCGGGCATCAACGTGTTCGCCGATCCGCTGACGATGACCGACGACGACTGGCGCCGCTGCTTCGCGGTCGACCTCGACGGCGTGTGGCACGGCTGCCGGGCGGCGCTGGAAGGGATGGTCGAACGCGGTCGCGGCAGCATCGTGAACATCGCGTCGACGCATGCATTCAGGATCATCCCGGGCTGCTTTCCGTACCCGGTCGCGAAGCATGGCGTGCTCGGTCTCACGCGTGCGCTCGGCATCGAATACGCGGCGCGCAACGTGCGCGTGAACGCGATCGCGCCGGGCTACATCGAGACGCAGCTCACGCGCGACTGGTGGGACGCGCAGCCGGATCCGGCCGCCGCGCGCGCCGACACGCTCGCGCTGCAGCCGATGAAGCGGATCGGCCGGCCCGAGGAGGTCGCGATGACGGCCGTGTTCCTGGCGTCCGACGAGGCGCCGTTCATCAATGCCGCATGCATCACCGTCGACGGCGGGCGCGCGGCGCTGTACCACGACTGACACGATTGACGTAGCGATTCGAAAGACCGCACGTGCGACGGCCGCGCGCACGCTGCGTCGAAACCAACAAGCGGCTGCATCCCGTTCGATGAAGAAAGGAGACACTGGAGATGAAACGCAGAACGTTCGTAACGCTGGCCGCTGCAGCTGCGGTGGTGATCGGGAGCCCGGTTGCGCACGCGGCCGATCCGGTCAAGATCGGCTTCCTGGTGAAGCAGCCGGAAGAGCCGTGGTTCCAGGACGAGTGGAAGTTCGCCGAGATGGCGGCGAAGGCGAAAGGCTTCACGCTCGTGAAGATCGGTGCGCCGTCCGGCGAAAAGGTGATGAGCGCGATCGACAACCTGTCGGCGCAGAAGGCGCAGGGCTTCATCATCTGCACGCCCGACGTGAAGCTCGGGCCGGGCATCGTCGCGAAGGCGAAGTCGCACAACCTGAAGATGATGACGGTCGACGACCGCCTCGTCGATGGCGCGGGCAAGCCGATCGAGTCAGTGCCGCACATGGGGATCTCCGCGTACAACATCGGCAAGCAGGTCGGCGACGGCATCGCGGCCGAGATCAAGAAGCGCGGCTGGGACATGAAGGATGTCGGTGCGATCGACATCACCTACGAGCAGCTGCCGACCGCGCACGACCGCACGAGCGGCGCGACCGACGCGCTGGTGGCCGCCGGCTTCCCGAAGGCGAACGTGATCGCCGCGCCGCAGGCGAAGACCGACACGGAGAACGCGTTCAACGCGGCGAACATCGCGCTCACGAAGAACCCGCAGTTCAAGCACTGGGTGGCGTACGGCCTGAACGACGAGGCCGTGCTCGGCGCGGTGCGCGCGGCCGAAGGGCGCGGCTTCAAGGCCGACAACATGATCGGCATCGGCATCGGCGGCTCCGATTCGGCGCTGAACGAGTTCAAGAAGCCGCAGCCGACGGGCTTCTACGGCACCGTGATCATCAGCCCGAAGCGCCACGGCGAGGAAACCTCGGACCTGATGTACGCGTGGATCACGCAGGGCAAGGCACCGCCGGCGCTGACGCTGACGACGGGCATGCTCGCGACGCGCGACAACGTGTCGAAGGTGCGCGACGAGATGGGGCTCGCGTCGAAGTAAGCGGCCCGCCGGCCGCCGCGGCGATGCGGCGGCCGGCGGTCGATCGATTCCGGAAGTGGAGAGGCGACGTGTCAGCGGCACTGCGTTTTGACAATATCGGCAAGGTATTTCCCGGCGTGCGCGCACTCGACGGCATCTCGTTCGACGTGCATGCGGGCGAGGTGCATGGCCTGATGGGCGAGAACGGCGCGGGCAAGTCGACGCTGCTGAAGATTCTCGGCGGCGAATACCAGCCCGATGCGGGCAGCGTGCTGGTCGACGGCCAGCCTGTGCAGTTCGCGAATGCGGCCGCGTCGATCGCGGCCGGCATCGCGGTGATTCACCAGGAGCTGCAGTACGTGCCCGACCTGACGGTCTCGGAAAACCTGCTGCTCGGCCGCCTGCCGAATGCGTTCGGCTGGGTGAGGAAGCGCGAGGCGAAGCGCTACGTGCGCGAGCGGCTCGCGGCGATGGGTGTCGATCTCGATCCCGATGCGAAGCTCGGGCGGCTGTCGATCGCGCAGCGGCAGATGGTCGAGATCTGCAAGGCGCTGATGCGCAATGCGCGCGTGATCGCGCTCGACGAACCGACCAGTTCGCTGTCGCATCGCGAGACCGAGGTGCTGTTCAAGCTCGTCGACGACCTGCGCGCGCAGGGCCGCGCGCTGATCTACATCTCGCACCGGATGGACGAGATCTACCGGCTCTGCAACGCGTGCACGATCTTCCGCGACGGGCGCAAGATCGCGTCGCACGAATCGCTCGCCGACGTGCCGCGCGAACGGCTCGTTGCCGAGATGGTCGGGCGCGAGATTTCGGACATCTACCATTACGCGCCGCGCGCGCTCGGCGACGTGCGGTTCTCCGCCGAAGGCGTCGACGGCCATGCGCTGCGCGAACCCGCGAGCTTCTCGGTGCGCGCGGGCGAGATCGTCGGCTTCTTCGGGCTGGTCGGCGCGGGCCGCAGCGAGCTGATGCGGCTCGTGTACGGCGCGGATCACCGGCGCGCGGGCGTGCTGACGCTCGACGGCGCGCGCATCGACGTGAAGCGCACCGGCGACGCGATCCGCCACGGCATCGTGCTGTGCCCCGAGGACCGCAAGGAAGAAGGGATCATCGCGATCGCGTCGGTGGCGGAGAACATCAACATCAGCTGCCGCCGCCATTCGCTGCGCGCGGGGCTGTTCATCAACCGCAAGGCCGAAAGCGAAACCGCCGACCGCTTCATCCAGCGGCTCAAGATCAAGACGCCGAACCGGCGCCAGAAGATCCGCTTCCTGTCGGGCGGCAACCAGCAGAAGGCGATCCTGTCGCGCTGGCTCGCGGAGCCCGACCTGAAGGTCGTGATTCTCGACGAACCGACGCGCGGCATCGACGTCGGCGCGAAGCACGAGATCTACGACGTGATCTACCGGCTCGCGGAGCGCGGCTGCGCGATCGTGATGGTGTCGTCGGAGCTGCCGGAAGTGCTCGGCGTGTCCGATCGCATCGTCGTGATGCGCGAAGGCCGGATCGCGGGCGAGCTGCCGCGCGAACGGGCGAACGAACACGCGGTGCTGAGTCTCGCGCTGCCGCAGACGAGCGCGGTCGAGGCGGCCTGACGTAGGCCCCGACATTCGAATCGAACACGCGCGGCACGGGCCGCGCGATGCAGGAGCAGGAGACACAATCATGCAAGTCAACGAAAACCTCGGCAGCGCCGCCGTGAAGCCCACGGCCGACGCGCTGGTGCCGCAGCAGAGCGACCGCCAGAAGTGGTGGCAGCACCTGACCGAATACAGCCTGATCGCGATCTTCGCGGTGATGTTCATCACGATGTCGCTGACGGTCGATCACTTCTTCTCGATCGACAACATGCTCGGCCTCGCGCTGTCGATCTCGCAGATCGGCATGGTCGCGTGCACGATGATGTTCTGTCTCGCGTCGCGCGACTTCGACCTGTCGATCGGTTCGACCGTCGCGTTCTCCGGCGTGCTGTGCGCGATGGTGCTGAACGCGACCGACAACACGTTCGTCGCGATCGTCGCCGCGGTCGCGGCCGGCGCCGCGATCGGCTTCGTGAACGGCGCGGTGATCGCGTACCTGCGCATCAACGCGCTGATCACGACGCTCGCGACGATGGAGATCGTGCGCGGGCTCGGCTTCATCGTGTCGAAGGGGCAGGCGGTTGGCGTGTCGTCGGATACGTTCATCGCGCTCGGCGGGCTCACGCTGTTCGGCGTGTCGCTGCCGATCTGGGTCACGCTGCTGTGCTTCATCGCGTTCGGCGTGCTGCTGAACCAGACCGTGTACGGCCGCAACACGCTCGCGATCGGCGGCAACCCCGAGGCGTCGCGTCTCGCGGGGATCAACGTCGAACGCACGCGCGTGTACATCTTCCTGATCCAGGGCGCGGTAACGGCGCTCGCGGGCGTGATCCTCGCGTCGCGCATCACGTCGGGCCAGCCGAACGCCGCGCAGGGTTTCGAGCTGAACGTGATCTCCGCGTGCGTGCTCGGCGGCGTGTCGCTGATGGGCGGCCGCGCGACGATCTCCGGCGTCGTGATCGGCGTGCTGATCATGGGCACGGTCGAGAACGTGATGAACCTGCTGAACATCGACGCGTTCTACCAGTACCTCGTGCGCGGCGCGATCCTGCTCGCGGCCGTGCTGCTCGACCAGCTGAAGAACCGCGGCGTTCGCGACTGACCCGGCCTGCCCTGACGGAGACGAACCGCATGACCATCGACACTTCCGCGCACGACGCGCACACCACGAGCCACGCGCGCTATGCACGGTACCCGAGCCTGGAGGATCGCGCGGTGCTGATCACGGGCGGCGCGACCGGCATCGGCGCGGCGTTCGTCGAACACTTCGCGTTGCAGGGCGCACGCGTCGCGTTCGTCGACCTCGACGCGGCGGCCGGCGCCGCGCTGGCGGACAGCCTCGCGCACGTACGCCATGCGCCGCTGTTCATCCAGTGCGACCTGACCGACGTCGGCGCGCTGCGCCATGCGATCGACGCGATCCGCGCGCGCATCGGCGCGATCGCGGTGCTCGTGAACAACGCGGCGAACGACGCGCGCCACGCGATCGGCGACGTGACGCCCGAATCGTTCGACGCGGGCATCGCGGTGAACCTGCGTCACCAGTTCTTCGCCGCGCAGGCGGTGATCGACGACATGAAGCAGCAGGGCGGCGGCGCGATCATCAATCTCGGCTCGATCAGCTGGATGCTGAAGAACGGCGGTTATCCCGTCTACGTGATGGCGAAGGCGGCCGTGCAGGGGCTGACGCGCGGTCTCGCGCGCGACCTCGGCCCGTTCGGCATCCGCGTGAATTCGCTGGTGCCGGGCTGGGTGATGACCGACAAGCAGCGCCGGCTGTGGCTCGACGACGCGGGCCGCGCGGCGATCAAGGCCGGCCAGTGCATCGACGCCGAACTGCTGCCCGCCGATCTCGCGCGGATGGCACTGTTCCTCGCGGCCGACGACAGCCGGATGATCACCGCGCAGGACGTGATCGTCGACGGCGGCTGGGCCTGACCGTTCGCACGACCCGCATCGTTTCTTCGACGAAGGAAAGGAGTTCATCATGACCGCCACGTCCTCGCGCGCATCGTCGTCCACCAGCCAGTCGCGCCGCGCGCGCCTGGCCGCCGCCGCGCAGCCGGTCAGCCCCGGCCCGCAGACGGCCGCCTTCGCGCAGGGCGTCGGCGCCGCGCATGCGGCGGCCGTCACGCTGTCGAACGCGGCGCTGCGGCTCGACGTGCTGCCGCATCTCGGCGGCGGCATCGCGCGCTTCGACTGGCGCGGCGACAACGGCGCGTTGGTGCCGGTGTTCCGCCGCTGCGAGCACCCGGAGACGGCGACGGACCCGAACCAGCTCGCGTGCTACCCGCTGCTGCCTTACTCGAACCGCATCGGCGGCGCGCGTTTCGAATGCGACGGGCGCAGCGTCGCGGTGCCGCGCAACCGCCGCGACGAGCCGTTGCCGATCCACGGCGACGGCTGGCTCGCGCCATGGCAGGTGGACGATGCGACCGCCACGTCGCTGCAGCTGTCGCTCGATCGCACCGCCGGTGCGCCGTATGCGTTCCGCGCGATCCAGTCGTTCGAGCTCGACGATACGACGCTGTCGATCGCGCTGACGATCGAGAATGCGGGGCGCGCGCGATTGCCGTTCGGGCTCGGCGTGCATCCGTTCCTGGTACGCGACGACGTGACCGAGCTGGCCGCGGCCGCCGGCGGGCTGTGGCTGTCGGGCGCCGATTTCCTGCCGGTGCGGCACGTGAGCGTGCCGCCGGCCTGGCAGTTCGGCGTCGCGTATCCGCTGCCGGCCACGCTCGTCAATCACGCATTCACCGGCTGGGGCGGCCACGCGACGGTGAGCTGGCCGCGCCGCGGACTGTCGCTGACGGTGGCGGCCGACGCCGATGCGTACGTGCTCTATACCCCGCCCGGCGAGGATTTCTTCTGCTTCGAGCCGGTCGATCATCCGATCAACGCGGTGAACCTGCCGGGCGGCGCGGCCGCGCACGGGATGACGCTGCTCGCGCCCGGCGAGCGGCTCACGCGGCGGTTCGCGTTCACCGTGGAACGCGCCGATGCGCGCGGCAACGGCGCGACACGCGAGGCGCGCCGGCGACGCGGGTAAAATACGCGGTCTACCAACGGTTTGCCGCGAGTACCCGCCATGTCTTCCCCGCTTAGTTTCATCGAATCGCTGCGCGCCGCGTGGCAGCGCACGAATTCGCTGCTGTGCGTCGGCCTCGATCCCGAGCCGTCGCGCTTTCCCGTGCAGTTCGACGGCCAGCCCGACGCGATCTTCGAATTCTGCCGGCAGATCGTCGACGCGACCGCGCAATACGCGAGCGCGTTCAAGCCGCAGATCGCCTACTTCGCCGCGCATCGCGCGGAAGACCAGCTCGAGCGCCTGATCGCGCACATCCACCTCCAGCACCCGGGCCTGCCCGTGATCCTCGACGCGAAGCGCGGCGACATCGGCAGCACGGCCGAGCAGTACGCGCGCGAAGCGTTCGAGCGCTATCGCGCGGACGCCGTCACGGTGAACCCGTACATGGGTTACGACTCGGTCGAGCCGTACTTCGAGCACGAAGGCAAGGGTGTGATCGTGCTGTGCCGCACGTCGAACCCGGGCGGCTCCGACCTGCAGTTCCTCGACACGAACGGCCGGCCGCTGTACCAGGTCGTGGCCGATCTCGCGGCGAACAAGTGGAACGCGAAGAACGGCCAGCTCGGCCTCGTGGTCGGCGCGACGTTCCCGAAGGAAATCGAGATCGTGCGCGGGATCGTCGGCGACATGCCGCTGCTGATCCCCGGCATCGGCGCGCAGGGCGGCGACGTGCAGGCGACCGTCAACGCAGGCCGCACGGCCGACGGCACCGGCATGATGATCAACTCGTCGCGCGCGATCCTGTACGCGAGCAAGGGCGAGGATTTCGCCGAAGCCGCGGCGCTCGCCGCGCAGAAGACCCGCGACACGATCAACGCGCATCGCTGATCGAGGCTCGCGCCGGCTGCCCGCGCGGGCAGCCGGTTCCGGCAGGCCCGCGTTCGCGGGCCCGTGCCGCTTCCACCGCGTTTTCCGCTTTAACGCCTCCGTTTCCCGCCTCCGTTTCCCGTCTTCCCGGCCGCCGCACTGACGCGCACGGGCAACTTCCCGTCGTTTCCGCACCGCATGCCCGCGCGCCAATCGCGCGATGCTCCGCTTGTCATCGATCTGTAACGAAACTGTCAAGAAAGGGAGTGATGCCATGCCCAAGCTGTCCCGACGTCTTCTGAGCGCGCTTGCCGCGTCGTTGTGCATGAGCTTCGCCCACGCGGCGGACCTGTCGCACTGGCCGGCCGACAGCGCGAAGGCGTTGAACGCGATGATCGCCGCGCACGCGCATCGCGGCGACTACGCGGTGTTCGACGCCGACAACACGACCTACCGCTACGACCTCGAGGAGTCGCTGCTGCCGTACCTCGAGAACCGCGGCGTGCTGACGCGCGACACGCTCGACCCGTCGCTGAAGCTGATCCCGTTCAAGGATTCCACCGACTACAAGGAGTCGCTGACGAGCTATTACTACCGGCTCTGCGAGATCGACGACCTGGTCTGCTACCCGTGGATCGCGCAGGCGTTCGCCGGGCAGTCGCTGGCCGACCTGAAGCGCCACGTCGACGCGATGCTCGCCGACGGCAAGCCGATCCCGATCCGCTACTGGCAGGGCGACAAGGTGGCCGACGGCACGGTGAACCCGCCGCGTTTCTTCCGCGGGATGCAGGAGCTGTACAACGCGCTGCGCGAGAACGGGATCGAGGTCTACGTGATGACGGCCGCGCACGAGGAGCTCGCGCGGCTCGTGCTGTCCGACCCGAAGTACGGCTACAACGTGAAGCCGCAGAACGTGATCGGCGTGACGACGTTGCTGCGCAACCCGGCGACCGGCGCGCTCACGACGTCCCGGTTGCAGATCAAGGCCGGCAAGTACGACGAGGCCGCGAACCGCAGCCTCGTGATCACGCCGTTCCTGATGAACCCGATGACGTGGTACGAAGGCAAGCTCGGCTCGATCGTCGGCTGGATCGACCAGTGGAAGAAGCCGGTGCTCGTCGCGGGCGACACGCCGACGTCCGACGGCTACATGCTGCTGAACGCGACCGACGTCGCGCGCGGCGGCGTGCGCGTGTGGGTCAACAAGAAGGACAAGCAGATGGCGCAGATCCGCGCATGGTCGGATGAATCGGCCGCGCGGCAGAAGTCGCTCGGCCTGCCGGTCACGGCGGACAAGAACTGGATCGTCGTGAAGCCCGACGCGATCCAGTGAGCGGGCCGGCCGGGGCGCGGCGGGCACCCCGGCCGGTCAGCCCTCGCGCTCGTCGAGCAGCTTCAGCAGCCCGCGCAGGGCATGCGCGGCCGCCTGCGTGCGGATCTGATCGCGGTCGCCCTTGAACACGAGCGTCTCGACGTCGGTATGCAGCCGGTTGCTCCAGCCGAACGACACGGTGCCGACCGGTTTCTTCTCGCTGCCGCCGGCCGGGCCCGCGATGCCGGTGACGGACAGCGCGACCTGCGCGCGGCTGTTGCGCAGCGCGCCTTCGGCCATCGCGCGTGCGACGGGCTCGCTGACGGCGCCGTGCTTGTCGATCAGGTCGGGCGGCACGCCGATCATGTCGATCTTGGCCTGGTTCGAGTACGTGACGAAGCCGCGCTCGAACCACTGGCTGCTGCCGGAGATGTCGGTGATCGCGGTTGCGATCATGCCGCCGGTGCAGGATTCGGCGGTGGCGAGCGTCAGGTGCTCGTCACGCAGCTTGTTGCCTGCGCGGATCGCAAGCTGGTGGACGACGGAATCGGTTGGCATGCGCGTCGGGAAACGGGAGTCGGGAAATCGGTCAGCCGACGACGGAGCGCCATAGGGCGATCACGAGCAGCGTCATGAACGCTGCGACCAGGTCGTCGACCATGATGCCGAGGCCGCCTTTCAGGCGGCGCTCGAAATAGCGGACCGGCGGCGGCTTGAGCATGTCGAAGATGCGGAACGCGACGAACGCCCATAACTGGCCGATGAAGGTCGCGGGCGTGACGAACAGCATCACGAGCCAGATCGCGACGATTTCGTCCCAGACGACGGCGCCCGGATCGGACCTGCCCATCTTTCTCGCGGTGAAACCGGTGAGCCACGTGCCCGCCACGAAGCCGACCGCGATCAGCGCCCACCATTCGGGCACCGTCAGGTAGCGGTTGAGCACGACGAACGTGAGCCAGCCGAACAGCGAGCCGAACGTGCCGGGCATGAGCGGCGCGAGCCCGCTGCCGAAGCCGAGCGACACGAGGTGCGCGGGGTGCGACAGCATGAAGCGCGCGGTCGCGCGCTGCGGCGCGTGTCCGCCCGGTGCGGCGCCGGGCTCGGCCGCGGCGTGCGCGGGCGTCGGGTCAGTCTGCATGGAAGTGGTCGAAGCCGTGCAACGTGAGGGCGAGGGGCGCGCCGGCGGCGTCGCGCCACGCGATCGCGGGCTGTTCCGACGGCGCGGACAACGCGCGTATTGTACCGATTCGCGTGACCGGCACACCGGCCGTCAGGCCGGCCGTTTCGACCGCCGCGCGGGCCGCCGCCGGCGCGGTGAAGCACAGTTCGTAGTCGTCGCCGCCGGCCAGCGTGCAGCGTCGCTGCACGTCGGGCGGCAGCGTCGCGAGCGCCGCCGAGTGTGGCACCGCGTCGGCATCGATCTCGGCGCACACGTGCGAGCGGGAAAGGATGTGCTGCAGGTCGCCGGCGAGGCCGTCCGAGATGTCGAGCGCCGCGTGCGCGACGCCCGCGAGCGCCAGGCCGAGCGCGATGCGCGGCTCGGGGCGCTCGAGCGCACGCCGGAACGCAGCGGCTTCGGCCGCGCCGGCTGCCCATTCGCCGCGCGCGACGCCGAGGCCGGCGCGCGCATCGCCGAGCGTGCCGGACACCCAGACGTCGTCGCCGTCGCGCGCGGCATCGCGCCGCAGTGCGGCGTCGGGCGCGACTTCGCCGAATACGGTGACGCACAGGTTCAGCGGGCCGCTCGTGGTGTCGCCGCCGATCAGCTCGCAGCCGTAGCGCTCGGCGAGCGCGAACAGCCCATTGCTGAATGCTTCCAGCCACGCCGCGTCGGCACGCGGCAGCGCGCACGCGAGCGTGAAGGCACGCGGTTCGGCGCCCATCGCCGCGAGGTCGGACAGGTTGACCGCGAGCGTCTTGTGGCCGAGGGCGTCGGGCGCGACATCCGGAAAGAAGTGGCGGCCTTCCACCAGCATGTCCGTCGAAATGGCCAGCAATTTCCCGGATCGCGGTGTGATCAGCGCGCAATCGTCGCCGATGCCGAGCGTCGACGCGCGCGCGCCCTGCGCGGCGCGGCGCGTGAAGAAGCGTTCGATCAGTGAAAACTCGGAGAGGGCGGCTGGCACGGCGGGCGATCCGGAACGGTTGAAGGAACGGCATTGTACGAGGCGAACGGCGGCGCTTCTGCACCATCCGGACCATTTTTGTCGCGGCTGTTGCACCCGAATCGCCGGTCTGGCGGCCGATGATTGGCGCTACAATGCCGTCGAACAGTTATTCTAATCCGCCCGTCACGAGACACATGTCCACCCAATCCTCCTCCAAAGCCAAGCTCCGCGAAGCCGCCCTCGACTATCACGAATTCCCGACCCCCGGGAAGATCGCGATCGCCCCGACCAAGCAGATGATCAACCAGCGCGACCTCGCGCTCGCGTATTCGCCGGGTGTGGCGTACGCGTGCGAGGAGATCGTCGAGAATCCGCTCAACGCGGCACGCTTCACCGCGCGCAGCAACCTGGTCGGCGTCGTCACGAACGGCACGGCGGTGCTCGGTCTCGGCAACATCGGGCCGCTCGCGTCGAAGCCGGTGATGGAAGGCAAGGCGGTGCTGTTCAAGAAGTTCGCGGGCATCGACGTGTTCGACATCGAGCTGAACGAGTCGGATCCGCACAAGCTCGTCGACGTGATCGCCGCGCTGGAGCCGACCTTCGGCGGGATCAACCTGGAAGACATCAAGGCGCCTGACTGCTTCATCGTCGAGCGCGAGGCGCGCAAGCGGATGAAGATCCCGGTGTTCCACGACGACCAGCACGGCACCGCGATCGTCGTGGCCGCGGCCGTCACGAACGGGCTGAAGGTCGTCGGCAAGGACATCAAGAAGGTCAAGCTCGTCGCGTCCGGCGCGGGCGCGGCCGCGCTCGCGTGTCTCGACCTGCTGGTCGACATCGGCCTGCCGCTCGAGAACATCACGGTGACCGACCTGGCCGGTGTCGTCTACAAGGGCCGCACCGAGCTGATGGACCCGGACAAGGAGCGTTTCGCCCGCGAAACGGAAGCCCGGACGCTGGCCGAAGTGATCGACGGCGCGGACATCTTCCTCGGCCTGTCGGCTGCCGGCGTGCTGAAGCCGGAGATGGTGAAGGGCATGGCCGAGCGCCCGCTGATCCTCGCGCTCGCGAACCCGACGCCGGAAATCCTGCCGGAAGCGGCGCTCGAAGTGCGCCCCGACGCGATCCTCGCGACCGGCCGCACCGACTACCCGAACCAGGTCAACAACGTCCTGTGCTTCCCGTTCATCTTCCGTGGCGCACTCGACGTCGGCGCGACGACGATCACGCGTGAAATGGAGATCGCGGCCGTCAACGCGATCGCCGAACTCGCGCAGCACGAGCAGAGCGACATCGTCGCGACCGCATACGGCATCCAGGATCTGTCGTTCGGGCCCGAATACCTGATTCCGAAGCCGTTCGATCCGCGCCTGATCGTGAAGATCGCGCCGGCCGTCGCGCAGGCCGCGATGGACGGCGGCGTCGCGACGCGCCCGATCGAGGACATGGACGCGTACAAGCAGCACCTGCAGCAGTTCGTGTACCACAGCGGCACGACGATGAAGCCGATCTTCCAGATCGCGCGCGCCGCGCCGGAAGAGAAGAAGCGCGTTGTATTCGCGGAAGGCGAAGAAGAGCGCGTGTTGCGTGCCGTTCAGATCATCGTCGACGAAAAACTCGCGAAGCCGATCCTGATCGGCCGCCCGTCGGTGATCGAGCACCGTATCCAGCGCTATGGCCTGCGCCTGACGCCGGGCACCGATTTCACGGTCGTCAACACCGAGCACGACGAGCGCTACCGCGACTTCTGGCAGACGTACTACAAGATGATGGCGCGCAAGGGCATCAGCGAGCAGCTCGCGCGCGTCGAGATGCGCCGCCGCACGACGCTGATCGGCTCGATGCTGGTGAAGAAGGGCGAAGCGGACGGGATGATCTGCGGCACGATCAGCACCACGCACCGCCACCTGCACTTCATCGACCAGGTGATCGGCAAGCGCCCGGGCTGCAGCGTGTACGCGGCGATGAACGGCCTCGTGCTGCCGGGCCGCCAGATCTTCCTCGTCGACACGCACGTGAACGTCGATCCGACCCCGGAGGAACTGGCCGAGATCACGATCATGGCTGCGGAAGAAGTGCGCCGCTTCGGCATCGAGCCGAAGGTCGCGCTGGTGTCGCACTCGAATTTCGGTACGAGCAACGCACCTTCGGCGAAGAAGATGCGCGATACGCTCGCGATCCTGCAGGAACATGCACCGGAGCTGAAGGTCGACGGCGAGATGCACGGCGACGTCGCGCTCGACGCGGCGCTGCGCAAGGAAATCCTGCCGGAATCGACGCTGGAAGGCGAAGCGAACCTGCTGATCCTGCCGAACATCGACGCCGCGAACATCGCGTACAACCTGCTGAAGACGGCTGCGGGCAACAACATCGCGATCGGGCCGATCCTGCTGGGTGCCGCGCAGCCGGTGCACGTGCTGACCGAATCGGCGACCGTTCGTCGCATCGTCAACATGGCGGCGCTGCTGGTCGCCGACGTGAACGCCACGCGCTGAGCCAAAACGAACGCGCCAGGCCGGTCGAACCGGCGTGGCGCGTCGGGCGAAATTGTAAACAAAAGCAAAAAGAGGCGTGCCCGCAAAGGGCACGCCGCGGGCAGGGCGCAAACGCGCTTCCCTCAAGGCAACAGCAGCATCCCTCCACTCCTGGTAGCGAGCGCGGCAAGGAGGCAGGTCTTGCCATACGAGCGATGCCGCCTTTATTTTATCCTGTGTAAGATAAATGTAGTGTAATTTCGGTAAAAAATGCGCCGTTCCGGGCATCGCGATGCTTTCGATTCCCAAACGGACATTGATTCGCGCGGACAATAACGCTACGCTAACGCCTTTGTTGGTCGTCAACTACTTGATTTAACAGCGGGAACCCTGGTTCATGGCACGCAAGTGGCTCCGCAACGGCGCGCTCGCGTCCGTCTTCGCGATGTTCGCGATGGGTATCGTCGGCACGCCGACGGGCAGTCTGGTTTCCGCCGCTTACGCACGGGAGGCCGTTGCGGCCGACGTCGCGGCGAGCGGGCTCGATACGATCCCGACCGCCAGTCTTCCGCGCGAGGCCGTGACCACGCTGGGCCTGATCGGCGCTGGCGGCCCCTATCCGTACGAGAAAGACGGCGTCGTGTTTGGCAACCGCGAGCGGATCCTGCCAAAAGCGAAGCGCGGCTACTACCATGAGTACACGGTACCGACGCCGCGTGCCCGCAATCGCGGCGCGCGCCGGATCGTCTGTGGCGGGCCGTTGCGCCGGATCGACAACTGTTATTACACGGGCGACCACTACAACAGTTTTAAACGTATTGTTGAATGACTTCGGGACGAATGGCATGAGCGACTCCATCTACGCGCACGAAACGGCGGCGGCGGAACTGTTCGCGGCCGGCGACGGCAATCTGTTTCAGCGCGTGATTCAACTGCACGCGGCGGCGCAGGCCGGCGGCACGCCGGAGCAACAGGAAGCCGAGCCCGGGCTTTCATCGAACGAGGAGCCTATGAGCCTTTTCACGACCGTGCGACCCAATCTCGTGCAGTCGATCCGCGCGTTCCGCGTGCAGGATCTTGCCGACGAAGCCGGCCGGCTCGGCCAGCATTTCCTGTATGCGTATTGCGGCGCCGCGCAGTCGAAGCAGGAAGTGATGGAAACGATCGCGACGTCGTTCCTGTTCCCGAAGCATTTCGGGAAGAACTACGACGCGCTGTACGACTGCCTGACCGACCTCGTCGCGAAGGCCGGCGCGCAGCCCGGTTTCGTGATCGTCCTCGAAGGGCTGCCGATCGCGCAGAAATTCGACAAGGAAGGGCGCGAGACGCTGCTCGACGTGTTCCGCGAGGCGGCCGAGTTCTGGGCCGAGCGCAAGGTCGCGTTCCGCGTGTTCTACTCGTTCGCGTAAGCACGGGGCGGCCAACGGCCGATCCGGCGAACTTCCGTCAAAAGCCCGCTTCGAGCGGGCTTTTTTGCGTCCGCGCGTGATGCGTGGGCGGCGTCCGGCCCGACAAAGACCTTTCATCGCGCACTTTTTTCCGCGACAATCGATCGGCCCGGCCGCGGCGGCCGCTGCGGCCGGGCGCACAACACCAATCATTCGAGAGAGGGCCGTTTCCCATGACCGCTACCCGATTCGCGGCGCCCGCCCGTGCGCGCCGTCCGCTCGTGCACGCGCTGGCCGCGTGCGCCCTGTCGCTCGGCATCCCGCTGGCCGCGCAGGCCGCGCCACTCACACCCGAACAGACTGTCGACATTTATCTGGGCGCCATCGTTAACAACGACGCGGCCAAGGTCGAGCAATTCAACGACTCGGTGCGTGCGAGCGCCGATCCGAAGGATGCCCGGAACATGTTGTTGCCGGCCGACATGTACGGCGACATGCGTGAACAGATGCTCGGGCAGGTAATGGCGATGCTGTCGGAATCCGGGCGCGAGGCGCTGGCGCCGTCGCTCGACTCGATGGTGGTCGCGTACACGGGCGCGTTGCGGCGCTCGCAATGCAACGCCACCGGTGTAAAGCGCACGCCGGGCGCAGGCGGGAATGGGCAGGACCGTGTCACGGTCAGTTTCGAGTGCAAGGTGGCCGACGTCACGCCGCCGGGAGACGAGGCCATGAAAGCGCGCGCGAGCGCGAAAACCGACCCGCAGCGCTTCGCGGCGGCCAAAACGATATACACGGGCCTGGCGCGGGCATTTAACGACGCACCGGTCAGCCGGCGCATCACGGGGCAGGTGGAGATGGTCGGTTCGGACAGCAAGGGCTGGACGACCGACAGCCCCGAAAGCCTGCTGAAGCCCGTCGTCGACGCGCTGTCAGGCCCGGTCGTCGCGGCGATCGCCGCCAGCCAGCAATGAGGCCGCCGCGCCGGCCCGATCGATTCGACACCGACATGACCGGACCGATGAACGTTGCCCTTCATGCGCGCCGCGGCGCGCGTTTTCCGTTGTTCCAGGCCGCGCGGGCGGCCGTGCTGTCCGCGCTCGTCGTGGCCGGTGCCGCGCACGCGGCGGTGCTGACGCCCGAGCAGACCACCGATCTGTATCTCGGTACCTTCGTCAACGGCGACGTCGCCAAGGCGATGCAGTTCAACGATGCAATGCGCACGCGCTTCAAAGGCAAGGACGCGCTCGACGTCGCGGCCATCCCGAAGCTCGGCGACACGATGCGCGACAACATGATCGCCGCGCTGCTGTCGAAGATGCCGGCCAGGTCTCGTGCGGCGTTGCGCGCACCGGTCAGCGCGTCGATCACGTCGTATCAGCATGTGCTGGCCCGTTCCGAATGCAAGGCGACCGGTTCGACGCAGAAGCCGAACGAGTATGTGGAGGGCGAATCCATCGCGACGGTCGATTTTTCGTGCCGTGTCGTGGACGTGGGGCCCGGCGTGAAGGCGCTGAAGGAGAAGCTGGGCAACCCGCGCCTGAAGACCGACAAGGCCCGGACGGCCTTCCTCGCCGAGTTTTTCTCCGGCATGGCGCACGTCTACGACGAGGCGCCGATGGGCCGCACCGTGACGGGGCAGGTCGATCTCTACGGCACGAACGAGAAGGGCTGGCTCACGGGCTCTCCGGGTGACGTGCTGTCGCCGCTGGTCGACGCACTGCTGGATCCGATCGGCTCGGCGGGCGGCGAAGCCGGCAAGTAAGCGGCTTGATCGCGGCCGCTGCACATGGCCGGCGTGCCGCGCATTCGAACGGGGAGTGAACGATGGGGATCCTCACACGAGGGATGCGGGTTGCCGCGGTGGTTGTTGCGGTGTGCGGCGCGGCCGTGGCGGGGGCGAGCGCCGCCGAACCGGCCTCGTTGCAGGGTTCGCCGGCGGCGCACGCGGCCGTCGAGCGGCTGCTCGCCGATCTGCGCACGCGCTCGACGCCAGGCCAGTATGCTGCGGTGGCCCGCGCGATTCACGCGTCGCCGGCGCTGGCGGCGCAACTGGACGAGCTGGTCGAGGCCGGCCTGCTGACGCGCATCGCGGTCGACAGCGGCGAGCCCGCGCTCGGCAGGACGACCGGCGCGTTGCGCAACGGGGGCGTGTGGATCCTGACGCCGGCGTTCGTCGCGAACCAGGCGCCGCGGCGCCTGTTCGACGTCGTGGAGGCCGACGACATCCTGCCGGACAACATGGTGTTCGCGCTCGGCTACATGGCATGGCGCGCGAAGCACGATGCCGACGTGAGCCGCGCGGCCGACGCGCTGCGGGCGTCGGACGACAGTGCGGACGCGAAGAAGCAGCAATGGATCGACCTGAACACGCGGATCGACGCCGGCGGCTTCATCCAGGGCTGGAACGACACGGTGGACGCGGCCACGTTCCAGCATGACGGTCGGCCGATCGGCATCGTGCCGGCGGTACAGATGATGATGAACCTGCGCTATCGCGGCCCGCTGCTCAAGGCGATCCGGGCGACACCGCCGGCCCGGACGCTGCGGATCACCGGGCCGGCGCTCGCGCTCGACGCGGACAACCTCGACGCGCTGGCGTCGGCGCTCAAGACTTCGCCCGTCATCGATATCGAGCCGTTGAGCGTGGCACGCTGACCCGCGTCGCCGTGCGCCGTCGTCATGCCGCGGCGCGTGCCCGGCCGCGCATCGCCATCACCACCCGCCCCAGCGCGCCGCGAGCGCCGCGAGCACCGCCGCACCAGCCGTCTCGGTGCGCAGCACGCGGGGCCCGAGCGACAGCGCGGTGAACCCGCGTGCGCGGGCCGCGTTTTCCTCGTCGGGCGACAGCCCGCCTTCCGGCCCGATCAGCAGCGTGACGGTTGCCGCAGGCGGCGCGTCGGGCAGCGACGCAAACGGGATGCTCGCGCGCGGCGACAGCAGCAGCCGCAGTTCGCCGTCGGCCGGTGCGGCCGGCAGCGTATCGAGCCACGCGTTGAAGCCGGTGACCTGCGCGACGTCGGGCACGCGGTTGCGCCCGCATTGTTCGCACGACGCGCGCACGACGCCGCGCCAGTGCGCGACACGCTTGTCCGCGCGCTCGCCGGCGAGCTTCACGACGCCGCGCGCGGTCGACAGCGGCACGACCGCGGCAACGCCGAGCTCGACGGCTTTCTCGATCACCCAGTCCATCTTGTCGCCGCCGGCGATGCCTTGCGCGAGTGTCACGCGATAAGGCGGCTCGGCTTCGGCCGGCTCGAACGTGTCGATCTGTGCGAGCGCGCTGCGCTTGTCGATCTCGACGAGCCGCGCGCGGTACTGGCCGCCCGTGCCGTCGAACAGCGCGAGCACGTCGCCAGGCTGCAGGCGCAGCACCTGCGCGTGGCGCGCGACATCGGCCGGCAACGCGAGCGTGGCGTCGGCGCGCAGTGCCGCGTCGACGAAAAAGCGCGGCACGGCCGCGGTGGTGGTGGCTTCGTTCATGCGTGTAGCGGTTGGGGTCATGCGTCGAGACGGCGCCCGAGCGCCCATCGGTAGCCGTCGAGATCCTCGATCTGCGCGAACCGGTCGCCCCAGAACTGATCCTGCGGCGGGCTCAGCGATTTCGCGCCCGCGTCGAGCGCGCGCTGCCAGGTGGCGTCGACGTCGTCGACATACAGGTAGAACGACTGCGGCGCGGTGGCGTTCGCGCTCTTCGGCGTGAGTGCGGTCGAGCCGAACGCACCCTCGGGCGCGAACATCACGATCAGCTGGCCGCGGTAGGCCATCTCGACGTGCATGATCGCGCCGTCCTCGTCGTGCACGTCGCGCAGCTCGAAGCCGAATGCGGCCTTGAAGAAATCGATGGCTGCGCGCGCGTTGCGTACGGCCAGGTAGGGTGTCAACCAAGGCACGTTGGCCGGACGTGGATCGGTCATGAAAATCTCCTGTGTGGGCGCTTCGGCGCGTGCGCTGATTCCATGCTTCGGCGTTCGTTCAGGGGGCGGCGCGGCGTCCGGGGCGACTCGCCCCGGTGCTGCACGTCACGCATTTTGCGAAGACCCGACGGGAAAGCGAAGCGAGGCGGCCGCGCCGACGCTCAGCGGCGAACGCCCAGTGTATCGCGCAGCGCGCGCGGCAGGGCAAAGAGGGACGCATGCAGCCGGGCGTCGTAGTAGCGCAAACCCTGGACGCGGCGGGCCGCGAGCCGTTCGTCGACGTCATGCGCGAACAGCGCCGCCGCATCGAGCGTGTCGCTTGCGATCGCCATCAGCCACTGCGAGCCGTATAGCGGCACGTGCGCGGACAACGGATCGACGACCGAGAAGCTCGCGCGCAGGTCGTCGAGCAGCGCGGCGATGCGCGCCGCGTGGAACACCGGCGAGCCGAGGTGCATCGAGATCGCGCCGCGCGGCGTCAGGATCCGCTTGAGCCGCGCGTAGAACTCGCGCGTGTAGAGGCCGGCCGCCGGCGAATCGGGCGGCGTGAGGTCGAACACGACGAGATCGAAGTGCTCGACGGTCGACGTGACGAAATGCGCGGCGTCGCCGATCACGACCTCGACGCGCGGGTCGTCGAGCGCGCCCTGGTGCACGTCGTCGAGATAACGGCGCGCCATGCCGACCACTTCGTCGTCGAGCTCCGCGACGACGATCCGCTCGATGCATGCGTGCTTGAGCAACTGGCGCGCGGCGCCGCCGTCGCCGCCGCCGAGCACGAGCGCCTTCCTCGGGCACGGATGCGCGAGCGCGGCCGGGTGCGTCATGCACTCGTGGTACACGTATTCGTCGCCGACCGACGTCATTGGCCGGCCGTCGAGCGTAAACAGGCGGCCGAGCTGCGGCGTTTCCCAGACTTCGATCTGCTGGTGCGGCGACGCGACGTGCGCGAGCCGACGGGCGTTCGGGAAGCCGTATGTAGCGTCGGGCGTGGGATGAAAAAGAAGGGTCGTGCTCACGGGCGGGCCGCCAGGGCAGGGAGTTCCGACGTCTGAATTATAGGAGGCGGGCGGTTTGACGGAAAACCGTGCCGGAACACTACGCGCCGACAAGGGAAATGTCAGGCCATCTGTTAAAATGACGAGCTTTGCAGCCTCGTCCGTAGGCTCCGTCCGCTTCGCGTCCGTCAGGCGCCGCACCGCGCGCCGGGAACGATCGACGCCCGAGCTTCCGGATGCCGCCGTGCCCCCGTTTCCTCGACTCGTTCTCCGGACTCGACATGACGACTTCGTCTCCCGCCTCCACCACCCTGATGGCCAACGCGATCCGCGCGCTCGCGATGGACGCCGTCCAGCAAGCGAACTCCGGCCACCCCGGCATGCCGATGGGCATGGCCGAAATCGGCGTCGCGCTCTGGTCGCGCCACCTGAAGCACAACCCGACGAACCCGCACTGGGCCGACCGCGACCGCTTCGTGCTGTCGAACGGCCATGGCTCGATGCTGCTGTACTCGCTGCTGCACCTGACCGGCTACGACCTGCCGATCGAAGAGCTGAAGAACTTCCGCCAGCTGCACTCGAAGACGCCGGGCCACCCGGAATACGGCATCACGCCGGGCGTCGAGACGACCACCGGCCCGCTCGGCCAGGGTCTCGCGAACGCGGTCGGCATGGCGCTCGGCGAAGCGCTGATGGCCGACGAGTTCAACCGTGACGGCGCGAAGATCGTCGATCACCACACGTACGTGTTCCTCGGCGACGGCTGCCTGATGGAAGGCATCTCGCACGAAGCCTGCTCGCTCGCCGGCACGCTGAAGCTGAACAAGCTGATCGCGCTGTACGACGACAACGGCATCTCGATCGACGGCGACGTCGTGAACTGGTTTCACGACGACACCCCGAAGCGCTTCGAAGCGTACGGCTGGAACGTGATCCCGAACGTGAACGGCCATGACGTCGACGCGGTCGACGCGGCCATCGCGAAGGCGAAGCTGTCGGACAAGCCGACGCTGATCTGCTGCAAGACGGTGATCGGCCAGGGCGCGGCGACCAAGGCCGGCGGCCACGACGTGCACGGCGCGGCGCTCGGCGCGGAAGAAATCGCGAAGACGCGCGAAGCGCTCGGCTGGAAGTGGGAGCCGTTCGTGATCCCGCAGGAAGTCTACGCGGCATGGGATGCGAAGGAAGCCGGCAAGCGCGCCGAAACCGAATGGGACGCGACGTTCGCCGCCTATCGCGCGAAGTTCCCGGCAGAAGCCGCCGAATTCGAGCGCCGGATGGCCAACAAGCTGCCGGCCGACTGGGCTGAAAAGGCCGCGGCGATCATCGCCGGCGCGAACGAGCGCGCCGAGACGGTCGCGACCCGCAAGGCGTCGCAGCAGGCGATCGAAGGGCTGGCTGCCGCGCTGCCGGAGCTGCTCGGCGGCTCGGCCGACCTGACCGGCTCGAACCTGACCAACTGGAAGGCGTCGAAGGCCGTCCGCGCGAATCCGGAAGGCCCGGGCGTCGTGCTGGGCAACCACATCAACTACGGCGTGCGCGAATTCGGCATGAGCGCCGCGATCAACGGCCTCGCGCTGCACGGCGGCCACAAGCCGTTCGGCGGCACGTTCCTGACGTTCTCCGACTACAGCCGCAACGCGCTGCGCGTGGCCGCGCTGATGAAGGTGCCGTCGATCTTCGTGTTCACGCACGATTCGATCGGCCTCGGCGAAGACGGCCCGACGCACCAGTCGATCGAGCACGTGTCGAGCCTGCGCCTGATCCCGAACCACGACGTGTGGCGTCCGGCCGACACGGTCGAGACGGCCGTCGCGTGGACCCACGCGGTCGCCGCCGACCGTCCGTCGAGCCTGATCTTCAGCCGCCAGAACCTGGCATTCAACCCGCGTACCGATGCGCAGATCGCGAACATCGACAAGGGCGGCTACGTGCTGAAGGACTGGGACGAAGAGATCGTCGCGCGCAAGATCATCCTGATCGCGACGGGCTCGGAAGTCGAACTCGCGATGAAGGCCGTCGAGCCGCTCGCGCAGCAAGGCATCGCGGCACGCGTCGTGTCGATGCCGTCGACCAACGTGTTCGACCGCCAGGACGCCGAATACCGTGAACGCGTGCTGCCGCACGGCGTGCGCCGTGTCGCGATCGAAGCGGGCGTGACGTCGTTCTGGCACAAGTACGTCGGCCTCGAAGGCGGCGTCGTCGGGATCGACACGTTCGGCGAATCGGCACCGGCCGGCGTACTGTTCAAGTACTTCGGCTTCACCGTCGAGCACGTCGTCGAGACCGCCAAGGCCGTGCTGGCCTAAAGACATACGCGACGCGCGCCACCCCTCGCGCGCGTCGCACGTGAAGCTGCACGAAACGAATTTTTTCAGCCATCAGGAGATAGACCATGACGATTCGCGTCGCAATCAACGGCTACGGCCGTATCGGCCGCAACACGCTGCGCGCGTTCTATGAAAACGGCAAGAAGCACGATCTCGAGATCGTCGCGATCAACGACCTGGGCGATGCGAAGACCAACGCGCACCTGACCCAGTACGACACCGCGCACGGCAAGTTCCCGGGCGAAGTGTCGGTCGACGGCGATTACCTCGTCGTGAACGGCGACAAGATCCGCGTGCTGGCGAACCGCAACCCGGCAGAACTGCCGTGGGGCGAGCTGGGCGTCGATGTCGTGATGGAATGCACGGGCTTCTTCACGACGAAGGAAAAGGCGAGCGCGCACCTGAAGGGCGGCGCGAAGAAGGTCATCATCTCGGCACCGGGCGGCAAGGACGTCGACGCGACGATCGTCTACGGCGTGAACCACGACGTGCTGAAGGCCGAGCACACCGTCATCTCGAACGCATCGTGCACGACGAACTGCCTCGCGCCGCTCGTCAAGCCGCTGAACGACAAGATCGGCCTCGAAACCGGCCTGATGACGACGATCCACGCTTACACCAACGACCAGGTGCTGACGGACGTCTATCACGAAGACCTGCGCCGCGCGCGTTCGGCTACCCACAGCCAGATCCCGACGAAGACGGGCGCGGCTTCGGCCGTCGGCCTCGTGCTGCCGGAACTGAACGGCAAGCTCGACGGTTACGCGATCCGCGTCCCGACGATCAACGTGTCGATCGTCGACCTGTCGTTCATCGCGAAGCGCGACACGACGGTCGAGGAAGTCAACGCGATCATGAAGGAAGCATCGGAAGGCGCGCTGAAGGGCATCCTCGGCTACAACGACGCACCGCTGGTGTCGATCGACTTCAACCACAACCCGGCTTCGTCGACGTTCGACGCAACGCTGACCAAGGTGTCGGGCCGCCTCGTGAAGGTGTCGAGCTGGTACGACAACGAGTGGGGTTTCTCGAACCGCATGCTGGATACGGCTGTCGCATTCGCGAACGCGAAGTAATCCCGCACGTTGCGCGGCCGCCGCAAGGCGGCCGGCGTGGCGAACGAGCCCGGCCCGGTTTTCCGGCCGGGTTTTTTATTGCCCGGCGTTCGCCGTCACGTGTTCGAGCGCGTCGACGAACGCGCGCTTCAGCGGGCTGTCGAGATCGGTCCACGCGAGGCCGATACCGGTACGGTGCCCGGCCAGGTCGAGCGGCCGCGCGAGCACGTTCGGCGGCAGCGCGCTGGCAGCCTCCGCCGGCATCAGCCCGATTCCCATCCCCGCCGCGACGAGCGCGAGCATCGTCGTGAACTCCCCGAACTCCTGCGCGATCTCGAGCGTCGTGCCCGCGCGGCTCAGCGCGAGCAGCATGTCGTCGTGAAAGCCCGGCGCGTAGCGGCGCGCGAGCACGAACGCGGGCTGGCCGCGCAGCGCGGCCGGCGGGATGGCGTCGTGCGCGGCGAGCGGATGGTCGAGCGGCAGCGCGACGACGAAGCCTTCCTCGAGCACCACGCGCGTGTCGATGCCCGCATACGCGGCCGGCAGCCGGATCATCCCGAAATCGATCCGCCGGTCGCGCAGCGCGGCGACCTGGTCGGGCGTCGGCATGTCCTTCAGTTCGAGCGTGATCAGCGGATAGCGCTCGCGCATCGTGCGCAGCACGGCCGGCAGCAGCGCGGGCAGCACCGACGACACGAACGCGATCCGCAGCGTGCCGATCTCGCCGCGGCTCGACAGCCGCGCCATCTGTTCCGCGCGCGCGGCCTGCTGCAGCGTGGCGCGTGCCTCGGGCAGGAACACGCGCCCCGTCTCGCTCAGTTCGACCTTGTGCCGGTCGCGCTCGAACAGGCGTGCGCCGAGTTCTTCCTCGAGCGCCTTGATCTGCATGCTCAGCGCGGGTTGCACGATGAACAGGCGCTGCGCGGCGCGCCCGAAATGCAGTTCTTCCGCGAGCGTGACGAAGGCGCGCAATTGCTTGAGTTCCATGGGCGGCGGGCAGGCGTGAGCGGTAATCAGATTTCATGATAACCGGATCAAAAAAGACCATTGGCGCGGTGCCCGGCCGACGGCCGAAGATACCGTCAACGCGAGACCGGCTGCGATGGGCCGCCGGCTCGACTGGTACGAGGAGACACGCATGACCCACGCGCTCGAACGATTCCGCCTCGACGGCCGCCGCGCACTGATTACCGGTTCCGGACGCGGGATCGGGCTGACGCTCGCCCGCGGGCTGGCCGAAGCCGGCGCGGCGATCGTCATCAACGATCGCAATGAGGAGAAGGCCGCGACGCTCGTGCGGCATCTGCGCGAGGAAGGCTTCACGGCCGACTACGCGGTATTCGACGTCGCCGAGCACGCGCAGGTGCGTGCGGCGATCGACGATTTCGAGGCGCGCGTCGGCGCGATCGACATCCTCGTGAACAACGCGGGCATCCAGCGCCGCGCGCCGCTCGACGCATTCGAACCCGACGACTGGCAGGCACTGATGCGAGTGAACCTCGACGGCGTGTTCAACGTCGCGCAGGCGGTGGCGCGGCACATGATCGCGCGCGGCCGCGGGAAGATCATCAACATCTGCTCGGTGCAGAGCGAGCTCGCGCGGCCGACGATCGCGCCGTATGCCGCGACCAAGGGCGCGGTGCGGATGCTGACCAAAGGGATGTGCGCCGACTGGGCGCGCCACGGCATCCAGGCGAACGGCCTCGCGCCCGGCTATTTCGAAACCGAACTCAACCGCGCGCTGGTCGACGACGCCGCGTTCTCCGACTGGCTGTGCAAGCGCTCGCCGGCCGGCCGCTGGGGGCGCGTCGACGAGCTGTGCGGGGCGGCGATCTTCCTCGCATCGGCCGCGTCCGATTTCGTGAACGGCCAGACGCTGTTCGTCGACGGCGGCCTGACCAGCGCCGTCTGAGCGGCGGCGCGAGCGCGCCATGCGCGCAGCGCCGTTGCGCCGGCCGCGGCCGGCATCCGAATTCCCAGTAGAGCCCGCCGCACGAGCGGGCCGATGTCCCGGTCGCGATACGCGGCCGGGTTCCGGAACGGAAGGCAGGAGACAGGAGACAACGATGGATCGCATTTCCCCGCCGCCCGCGCGGCACGATGCAGGGTCCGGTGCGCCGGGCGAGACCGTCGAGCGCCGCGGCGTCGACACGAAGCAGCTCAACCGCGCGGCGTGGACCTGCTCGCTCGGCAGCGCGCTCGAATACTACGATTTCGCGTTGTACACGCTCGCATCGGCGCTGGTTTTCGGGCCGCTGTTCTTTCCCGCGCAGACCGCCGAGATGCGGCTGATCGCGAGCTTCGGCACCTACTTCGTCGGCTTTGCGGTGCGCCCGCTCGGCGGGGTCGTGTTCGGCGTGCTCGGCGACCGGATCGGCCGCAAGTTCGTGCTGACGGCGACGGTGCTGCTGATGGGCGTCGCGAGCACGCTGATCGGCGTACTGCCGACCTTCGAAACGGCGGGCTACTGGGCCCCCGGGCTGCTCGTGCTGCTGCGCATCCTGCAGGGCCTCGGTGCCGGTGCCGAGCAGGCCGGCGCCGCGGTGCTGATGACCGAATACGCGCCGCCCGGCAAGCGCGGCTTCTATGCGTCGCTGCCGTTCCTGGGCATCCAGCTCGGCACGGTGCTGGCGGCCGCGGTCTATTTCCTGCTGCTCGCCAACCTCGAGCGCGTCACCGACGGCTGGGGCTGGCGCGTGCCGTTCCTGTTCAGCGCGGTGATCGTCGCGGTCGGGATCTACATGCGCGTGCGGCTGCACGAGTCGCCGACCTTCGTGCGGCTCGAGAAGCGTGCGCAGGTATCGGCGAATCCGCTGAAAAGCGCCGTGCAGCATTCGAAGCGCTCGCTGCTGATCGGCATCGGCCTGCGGATGGCTGAGAACGGCGGCTCGTCGATCTACCAGGCGCTCGCCGTCAGCTATCTCGCGGGCGTGATCGGCATGAAGGGGCCGATCGGCGCGCTCGCGCTGGTGTGCGCGGCGACCGTCGGCGCATGTACGGTGCCGCTGGCGGGCCGGCTCAGCGACCGCTTCGGCCGCGTGCGCGTGTATCGCACGTTCGCGTGGCTGCAGCTCGCGCTCGCGTTCCCGGTGTGGTGGATCTTCAGCCAGGGGAACGTGGTCGCGAGCGTGATCGCGATCTCGGTCGCGCAGGGCTTCGCGAACTGGGGGATGCTCGGCGCGCAGGCCGCGCTGCTGCCCGAACTGTTCGGCGCGCGCCATCGTTACATGGGCGTGTCGTTCTCGCGCGAAGTGTCGGCCGTGCTCGCGGGCGGGATCGCACCGCTCGTCGGCGCGACGATCATCGCGACCGTGATCGCGCTGCACGGCGGCGATCACGCGGCCGGCGTGCGCGCCTGGGTGCCGATTGCCGCGTACCTGGTGCTGCTGACGCTGATCACGCTGTTCACGACGTCGCGGATGCCCGAAACGCTGAACCGCGATCTCGACGATCCGCTCGACGCGGCGCAGGTGGCGCAGGCCCCGGGCGCCGATGCGCTCGCGCGGCACGCATGAACGGGCCGGGCGGCTGACGCGGCCCGGCCTGCCTTCGTATTCCACTTACCTCGACAGGAGCAAGCGCAGATGGCGCACGAATCGACCCAGCGGCCCGAACTGCTGATGACGGGCCCTTACCAGCCGTGGGACGACGCATGGCTGTCGGCAGGTTATGACGTCCACCGGCTGTGGGAAGCCGCCGACCGCGCGGCGTTCCTCGCCGAACACGGCGCCGGCGTGCGCGCGATCGCGACACGCGGCGATCTCGGCGCGAATGCCGCGCTGATCGCCGCGCTGCCGAAGCTCGAGATCATCGCGTGCTACGGCGTCGGCACCGATGCGATCGACCTGGCCGCCGCACGTGAGCGCGGCATCCGCGTGACGAACACGCCCGACGTGCTGACCGGCGACGTGGCCGACCTCGGTGTCGGGCTCGCGCTCGCGATGATCCGCCGCATCGGCGCCGGCGACGCGTACGTGCGTTCCGGTGCCTGGCGCGACGGCGACATGCCGCTCGTCACGCGGCTGTATGGCAAGCGCGTCGGCGTGGTCGGCTTCGGCCGGATCGGCTCGACGGTTGCGCGCCGGCTGTCGGGCTTCGACGTCGAGCTCGGCTACTTCGACGTCGCGCCGCGCGCGGACGGCCCGCACCGCTTTTTCGGCGACCTCGCCGAGCTGGCCGGCTGGTGCGACCTGCTGATCGTCACGCTCGCGGGCGGGCCGGCGACGCGTCACCTCGTCGGCGCCGCCGTGCTCGATGCGCTCGGGCCGCAAGGCTATCTGGTGAACGTGTCGCGCGGCACGACCGTCGACGAACCCGCGCTGCTCGACGCGCTCGAGCGCGGTGCGATCGCCGGTGCGGCGCTCGACGTGTTCTGGAACGAGCCGCGCATCGACCCGCGTTTCCTCGCGTTGCCGAACGTGCTGCTGCAGCCGCACCATGCGAGCGGCACGATCGAGACGCGCCAGGCGATGGGCTGGCTGGTGCGCGACAACCTTGCCGCGCACTTCGCTGGCGTGCCGCTGGTCACGCCGGTCGTCTGAGGAGGCTGTCATGCGTATGCGTTGCATGTGTGTCGTGATCCACGGGCCGAACGACCTGCGGGTGGAAGAGCAGGACGCGGGCGAGATCGGCCCGGGGCAGGTGCGCGTCGAGGTCGCGATGGGCGGCATCTGCGGCTCCGATCTCCATTACTTCCGGCACGGCGGCTTCGGTGCGATCCGGCTGCAGCAGCCGATGGTGCTCGGCCACGAGGTTGCCGGCACGGTCGCGGAAGTCGCGCCGGACGTGACGTCGGTGAAGGTCGGCGATCGCGTCGCGGTCAATCCGAGCCGGCCGTGCGGTGCGTGCCGCTACTGCCTCGAAGGGCTGCCGAACCAGTGCCTCGACATGCGCTTCTACGGCAGCGCGATGCGGATGCCGCACGTGCAGGGCGCATTCCGCAACGCGCTCGTGTGCGACGCGGTGCAGTGCGTGAAGGTTGCCGATCACGTGCCGATGTCGCTCGCGGCGCTCGCCGAACCGTTCGCGGTCGGGCTGCACGCGGTGTCGCGCGCGGGCCCGCTGATCGGCAAGCGCGTGCTCGTGTCGGGCTGCGGGCCGATCGGCGTGCTCGCGGTCGCGGCGGCGCGCGTGCACGGCGCGGCGGAGATCGTCGCGACCGACGTCGTCGAGGCGCCGCTGGAAGTGGCGAGCGCGCTCGGCGCCGACCGCACGATCAACGCGGCGGCCGACGCCGGATGGGTCGAGCGCTACAGCGCCGACAAGGGCACGTTCGACGTGATGATCGAGTGTTCGGGCAATGCGCGCGCGCTGCGCGACGGGCTGGACGTGATGCGTCCGCGCGGGGTCGTCGTGCAGCTCGGGCTCGGCGGCGACGTCAGCCTGCCGCAGAACGTCGTGGTCGCGAAGGAGCTGTCGATCTGCGGTTCGTTCCGCTTTCACGCGGAATTCGCGCTCGCGGTGCAGCTCATCAATGCGGGACGCGTCGACCTGCGGCCGGCCGTCACGCGCGTGTTCCCGATGCGCGACGCGAACCTCGCGTTCGAACTGGCCGGCGACCGGCAGCGTGCGATGAAGGTGCTGATCGATTTCGTCGGCGAGGCTGCGTGACGGTCGCGCACCGGCGCGCGACTGTCTCGACGCGATCGTGAAAAGGGCACGCCCGCGCTTCGCGGGGCGTGCCCTTTTTCAGGGTGACGAGAAAACGCCCCGCTGAATTACTGCGTGACCTGCCGCACGCCGACGCGCTGCGACGCGAGCCACAATACGACCAGCACGCCCGCGAGCGCCGCGCCCGCGATGCACACGCCGCGCCAGCCGTCGATGCCGTACGCGACGCTCGCCGCGAACGACCCGAGCGCGCCGCCGATGAAGTAGCTCGTCAGGTAGATCGTCGTCACGCGGCTGCGCGCGTTGCCGGCCAGCGCATAGATCACGCTCTGGTTCGAGATGTGGACGCCCTGCACGCCGACGTCGAGCAGCAGGATGCCCGCGATCAGCGCCGCGAGCGAGTGCGCGCCGGCCGCGATCAGCGCGAACGACGCGAGCACGGCCGCCGCGAACAACCCCGTCGCCGCATTGCCGTGTCCGCGATCGACCAGCCGGCCGGCCGACGTCGCCGCGAGCGCGCCCACCGCGCCGACGACGCCGAACAGGCCGATCTGCCCTTCGGTATAGCTGTACGGCGGCTGGCTCAGCAGGAACGTGAGGCCCGTCCACAGCAGGCTGAAGCACGCGAACACGAGCGCGCCGTAGGCGGAGCGCAGCGCGATCAGCGGTTGCGCGCGCACCAGCGCGACGAGCGACTTCATCAGCGCCGCATAGTCGACGCGCGCGTCGCGGCGATCCTTCGGCAGCTTCACGGCGAGCACGGCCGTCAGCGCGAGCACCATCACCGCGGCGATGCCGTACACGGCCCGCCAGCCGAACCCGTCGGCGATCGCACCGGCCGCGACGCGCGCGAGCAGGATGCCGAGCAGCAGCCCGCTCATCACGGTGCCGACCGCGCGGCCGCGCGAGCGCGCGTCGGCGAGCGACGCCGCGAACGGCACCAGCAGCTGCGTCGAACAGGTGACGAAGCCGACCGCGACGTTCGCGACGACGAACATCGTGAAGTTCGTGCTGAACGTGACCGCGGCCAGCGCGACGACGTTGAGCATCAGCAGCCGCACGATCAGCGTGTGGCGGTTGACCGCGTCGCCGAGCGGGACGATCAGCAGCAGGCTCGCCGCATACCCGAGCTGCGTCAGCGTGACGAGATAGCCGAGTTCGGTCGGCGCGCGGCCGAAGCTGTGCGCGATCGCGGCGAGCAGCGGCTGCGCGTAGTAGATGTTGCCGATGACGATGCCGCACGCGCACGCGAACAGCAGCGTCATGCCGCGGGTCAGGGGAGGATGGTTGTCTTGATGCGGTTCCATGGTCGCGAAAAACAGCGGCGCCGGCCGGCGGCACGGGGCCGTCGGCTGCGCGGGGTGACGGAAATCGGGGCCGGCGTCAACGGATCGGCGGTGAACCGATGCGCGCCGGGCGGATCGCGGCCGGGCCCGGATCGGGCGGGCGGCGGATCGTCGTGCGGCGGGCGCAGGCAGGCGGGCCCGGGCGGGCCGTTCCGGTGCGGAAAGCAGGTGCGATGTGCCGGAACGGATGTGCGTATGATGCGGGAATCGAACCATAGCGTCCAAGACTGGATCGTTATGGTCTTCATTGGCAGAACCAATACAACGGCCGCCATGCTACTGCGCCACATCCGCTATTTCCTGGCCGTCGCCGAGCAGCGCAGTTTCACGCGCGCGGCCGACGCGCTGCACGTGTCGCAGCCGACGCTGTCGCAGCAGGTCCGCCAGCTCGAGGACACGCTCGGCGTGCAGCTGTTCGACCGCTCGGGCCGCATGGTGCAGCTCACCGAGTTCGGCGAGGTCTATGCGCGCCACGCGCGTGCCGCGCTGCATGAGCTCGATACGGGGCAGCGCGCGCTGCACGACGTCGCCGGCCTCGGCAGCGGGTCGTTGCGGCTCGCGATGATGCCGACCTTCGCGGCCTACCTGAGCGGCTCGCTGATCGACGCGTTCCATGCCGACTATCCGAACGTCGCGCTGACGATCGACGCGATGCCGCAGGAACGCATCGAGGCGCTGCTCGCCGACGACCGGCTCGACGCGGGCTTCGCGTTCATGCCGCCGCGCGCGCCGGACGTCGACGCACTGCCGCTGTGGGACGAGCCGCTCGCGCTCGTGACGGGCCGCACGCACCGTCTTGCGCGGCGCCGCCGCGCGCTGACGCCGGCCGAGCTCGGCGGCGAGCCGCTGGTGCTGCTGAGCCGCGCGTTCGCGACGCGCGAGAGCATCGACCGCTATTTCATCGAGCACGGCGCGAGGCCGAAGATCGCGATCGAGACGAATACGGTCAGCGCGGTGCTGGAGCTCGTGCGGTGCGGCCGGCTCGCGACGGTGCTGCCCGACGCGGTCGCGCGCGAGAGTGCCGACCTGTGCGCGCTGGAGATCGATCCGCCGCTGCCCGCGCGCACGGCTGCGCTGCTGACGCGCAAGGGCGCGTACCGCAGCGTCGCGGCGCGCGCGTTCATCGAGCGTGCGCTCGCGTATCGCGATCCGTCGGGAGGCTGACCGGTACGACGGGGCGGCGCGCGGCCGCCCGGGCCGTCAGGTGCGCGGTGTCGGGAAGAAGATGCCCGCGCGCTGCGCGGCGTTCGCGATGTGCGTTTCGATCGCGGTGCCCGCGGCGGCGGCATCGCGTGCGATCAGCGCGTCGACGATCGCGCGGTGCTCGGTCCACGTCGACAGCAGCAGCTCGCGCCGGTAGAACGGCATGCGCTGGCTTTCTTTCATGATGTCGGCGCTGCTGCGCAGGATCGATTCGATCGCCGCGTTGCCCGCGAGATGGATGATCCGCATGTGGAAGTCGAAGTCGAGCTGCGATGCCGCGTCGAGCTCGCTTTCGGTGAGCGCGACGTGCAGGTCGGCGAGATTGTCCTCGAACCACGCGATGTCGTCGTCGGTGACGACGTGCGCGGCCATTCGCGCGGCGAATCCTTCGAGCGCGTAGCGCATCTGGTAGGTATCGGGCGGCGACGACTGCTCGGCGAATCGCCACGCATGGGCGGCCGTGGCCTGCGCGCTTTCGACATACACGCCCTTGCCCGCGCGGATGCGCAGCATCCCGAGCGCCTCGAGCGTCGACAGCGCCTCGCGCAGCGACGCACGGCTGATCTCCAGCTCCTCGGAGAGCTGGCGCTGGGCCGGCAGCAGGCTGCCGACCGG
>NZ_WIXR01000023.1:0-45484 GCF_019425585.1 Burkholderia sp. COPS
AGATTGGTTGTGCTGCGAAGCAGCGCAACAACCCTCTTTGCCTGATGACCATAGCGAGTCGGTCCCACCCCTTCCCATCCCGAACAGGACCGTGAAACGACTCTACGCCGATGATAGTGCGGATTCCCGTGTGAAAGTAGGTAATCGTCAGGCTCCCTAAGCCAGGAACCCCCGCCCGAAAGGCGGGGGTTTTTGCATTTGGGCGGCGGAAATGCGTGCGGAGCACTCAGCATGGATGCTTGTCGTGCTGTATGCACTGATGCTTGCGATGCCGTCGAATGCGAGCGAGCAGAGCGCAACTTCTCGTCTGTTGTGACGGTTGTTGAAGTTACTTGCAGCGCCGCCGTGGACCATTTGCATCAAGGCGCGCGCCGAAGTGCTTCACGTCGAGCCGTCACCAGACAACAGAGCGGCGCAAAGGGGCCAGCGCTGCGTGCTCCAGCTCCTCTTCCTCTTCTTGGGCAGCTGCCCCATAGGGCTGCTCTCGCCAGTTCAGCGCGCTGTAGTCGGGCGTAATGATGACCCTTCGGGAATCAAAGTTGAATCGAAGATAGACGCGATCACCCGGCTTGAATCCGAACATCTCGAAATGCGCGTCGATGGCGCGCATCCATGGCATGTACGGTTGGCCGTCCTGGGGAAGGTCAGGCTTGTTGCTGAGGGGCAGCTCAACCGTTGGATATTGTTTGAGCTTCTTGGGACGTGACTTACTATAGGCGTTAGCCATCTTCCGACTCCGGAAACGAGTTGGTTGTGGTCAGCGGGTCGTATGGGTGGCAGCCCATGCGGCCCGCGCTTTTTGCGGTGATGCCATTTGAGTCTATCTAACTGGGCATCTCGAAATATGGAAAATTCGGGGAGTGGCCAATCGGCATAGCTTCATGAGTTTTCCCCGCAGGAAGTTACGGCATGGGTCTAGAGATCGATGAACGACGAGATATGGATTGCAAGAACCACATGCGTGCCAACGCACTCTATTTTCCCTACATCACGCTCCCTGACAACGCATGGACAGTGAAGTCGCTCTTATATTGGGACAAGCTATCATCCATTGTCCCGACGGACCATATGAGCCGCCCCGAGCAGATGAACGAGTTCATGCGAACATTGCTTGTCGAAGGCCTTGTAGAACCAGTAATACCCGCTGAATACATTCATTGTTTGCCCCGCTTCGATGAGAGCTTCATCACGTTGATCGAGCACAGGCTGAGGTGGCTCGGTGTGCGCAGGCAAGAACGTCCTGCTCAACACGCGTTAACCCGAATTCACGCAGAGAAGCTTGGTGAAATACCTCGTTTCTTGGTTAAGGCCGGTCTCGCTAAGCAGGTCGATTGGGCGTGGTACGACGTGGAGTCAACCACGGCAACAATGTTCATGTCCTACCTTGCGGCATGTTTGGGGGCGATTCCTGAGGTCAATGCAACGCCCGTGACCAACAAGATGATTTTCGCTATGGGATTGCGGGCTCGCTCGAACACATCGGCCCGAAATCTTCATAGCCAAAAGGCGCGAGAAGTCGTGCTACGGCACCTACTTCCGACACCAAGAGGCTCCGTCCCGTTGGACAAACTTCTGCGATTTAAGAGGCGATACGGCCATCTTCTTCCTCCTTTGCGCACTCGGATCGAAGCGCATTGCGCATTTGTTGCGACGCTTCAAGATGCGGACGATCGCGTCGGCGCTAACGAGGCATTTTTGCTGAGCTGCAAATCAGATATCGCAGAAATCGAGGAGGCTATGCGCCCTTCCTTCGGCTCGATAACGCTGGGGACGTTAGCCCCGCTATGGGGTGCTGGTCTTACACTTCATGCTACAGACACTGGTAACGTGACTGCGTATGCAGGCGCAGCGCTGTCGCTCGCTGGGGCCACCTATCAAGCGATCAACAGCATTCGCGGCGGCCGCGCCCTTGTGAATCGCCCTCTCGCCTATGTTGCCCACGCACAGCGCGTGCTTGCTAAGAGTTAAGTTTCGCAAACTGATTTGGATCTGCAGCCCGGCTACATCCCGGAGGTGGCAACGGTGAAAAACTCCGGAGCTGGGGCGGTGGCGCCCCAGTGCATTTGTGGCAATTAGATTATTTGAGGAAGTTGTCGTAATCGGCCCGAACGCCGCTTGGAACACTTGCGGAGTCAATAAATCCAAGCGCTGCTTTAAATCGAGAGCGACAAGTCGTAATGCTGCTCACACGCCGACCAAGCATATTGGTATTTGACATGGCGAGGCGAATCATGGTCGCGATTTCGCGTGGTGAAAACGCCCGAATCATGCTCTGGTAGTTGCCTTCGGCAGCCCAACAGACACCGTATCCATTGCCGATATAACAGCATACAACGGACTCAACAAACTGTTCTTGCGCAGTTTCTGGCACTGCACCCTGTTGCGAGAGTTCGTAAAGGCGTTCCGCAAACGGTGGTTCATTGTAAAAATTGTTTGTGCCGTTGTGCACACTCCACAATCGATCGATTGCTTTAACGAACACTGCGTGCTGTTCAGACTCATTGAGGAGAGTTAGGAGACCAAGCTTTTCAAAAAACTGCAGTGACGCTGTGTGCCGCGGCTCATCGCCCTTGGCCGCATATTCGCTGTGACGATTGATCAAGTCGGAACGAGTTGCTGCCGTGAATCTCGCTTTTAAAGCATTACAGATATCGAGGGAGTTGAGGCGAGGCGGTTCGGGTGTGTTTGGATCACAGTAAATCCCGTGTGTCATGCCTACAAGCATTTGCCTCTGTGCGTCATGTGTTTCGCTAAGCCTTTGAATCCAAACAGCTAGTTGAGTTCCATTGAACCGAGCACCTTTCACTGCTGAAATAAATGCACCGATGTCCACGCCCTTTGGTGAGGATGCATCGGCCAATGCGTAGCGAACGCAGCGATTGAGAAATGTCGTAAATTCCCGATCGTTAACTGTACCAAGTGTAGGATGGGCTGCTGAGAAATTGTTTCTTACATCTCTGCACTGATCTAGAAAAAAGAAACCGTCTTCATCGACCAAATTCAATTTCAGGCAAAGATCCAACAACTTGCTATCTTGGAGTTCAAGGAGGTGCTTCTCCTCAAAGTCACTTTGGACGATCTGCGCAACAATCGGTAGTCCGAAGTTTTGAACCTTCGTTCGCAATTGAAGAATTGCAGCGTTCCATATGTAGTTCATTGCGCCATCAAATAGCCCGGTACTGACTGCTACGCACATTCTCGCAATCAATTCTCCACGCAATGGTGCCGGAATTTGCTTCAATTCCCGAGGCAAGTCTTTCCAAGCGTACTCAATCTCCTCATCGCTCGCCAGCACGGTCCGAGGTATACCGAGCGCTGTTGTCAGGGCAGTCAGGCCAGGAAGGACCGTATCTGGCAGCGCGGGTAATTGAGGGGCTGTAGGCTGAGCAGCAGCAGGTTGCGCGGGAACGGGTTGCGGGATGACAGTTGTCATATTTTGGTCTCCGGTAACATTCTGTCACGGTCCGCTGATTATTTCACAGTATGTCCCAGAGGTCATGTTTGCTTTCTTGATGGAGATGCGCGTGAGTACATATCTCTCAGTGTGCTGAGCATCCGGCACGTCCGGGGTGCGCGTAAGTGACGCAAGCGCCAAATGTACTGGCTATGAGTGGCCACGGTGGCAAAGACTTGGCGGTTTGGCTAGACAAGCAACGAGCGTCTTCGTTCGCTGTATGGAGCGCACTCCGTGTGGTCGCCCACTAAACCGTGAGCGGCGCAGTCGAATTTCTGCGCCCGTGAGCATCTACCTTCTGTACAATCAATTCTTTCCCACGGGGGGGATTAAATGCCAGCCACAACACCGACACCAGTCAAAAAACTCAAGCTCGATCTCGCTAATTACCGAACTCTCAGGCAATCTGATGAGCGGCATGCGGTGGAAGCCATTATCGCCATAAATCCGGATTGGTTCTGGGCTCTAACCGAAAGTCTTCTTGAAACTGGGTATTTGCCCACTGAGAATATTTTGGTCCAAAAAGGGAGCGGAGCTCGTCCCTCGTTAGTCGTTAAAGAAGGGAATCGCCGTATCTCGGCGCTTAAGCTGATTCACGGTTTAATTCCTGTGGATGGACTCCCAATTCCGCAGAATATCCTAGATCGAATCGAAAATATCTCGGCAACTTGGAAGCGAGAGAATTCGAACGTACCATGTGCTATTTATGAGCCGGATGAGGCCGAAACTGTCAACAGAATTCGTAGCCTGACCCATGGTAAGGGCGAAAAGGCGGGGCGTGACGGATGGACCGCCGTCGCTCGAGCGCGCCACAATCGAGATGAAAATGGAGCTTCGGAGCCGGCGCTTGACCTTCTTGAAAAATATCTAGAACAAGGTAAGAATCACACTGATACTCAAGCTCAGCGCTGGGCCGGTGACTATCCTCTAAGTGTATTGGAAGAGGCGGCGAAACGTATTGCGACGCGTGTTGGGGCAGTGAATGGCCCCGATCTCGCAAAAAAGTACCCGAAGATAAAGCAGCGTGCGGAATTCGATAACATTATGCGCGACATTGGTTTAAGTGTCGTTCGCTTTGATTCACTCCGACACCGGGATATTGCCAGTGAATACGGCATTGCGCCGGATCCCACTCAAGCAGCAACTGATACGACCTTAAACGGTAAGAACGGGCAATCTAAAGGTACGGCGTCTGGATCAAATGGTCCGAGAAGCTCTGCTGGAGCGACAGGCACCGGTGTATCGACGGGTAATGGAACAGCAAGCGGATCTAAAGGCGGGGCGGCGGCGGCCGCAGGTGGTAAGAACGTTGTTGCGGTAGCTGTTCATGACCCAAGGCAGGTTGCACGCACATTAAAAAAATTCGCGCCAAGGGGGCTCAATCGAGAGAAGCTAGCGTCCCTTCTGATTGAGATTAGACTTATAAAATTGGATAAAAATCCAATCGCTTTTTGCTTCCTGCTTCGTAGTATGTTTGAAATTTCTGCAAAAGCATACTGCCTTGATCATAAAGCCGATGGATTGTCTGTGACAAAGAAAGGTGTCGACAAACCGCTGGTGGAGGTGCTTCGAGATATTACTCGCCACCTAACCAATGATAAAAAAGACAAAGAGATGGTGCGGGAGCTTCATGGGGCGATGGCAGAAATTGCAAAACCGGAAGGAATGCTTTCTGTAACCTCCATGAATCAGTTGGTACATAATCCGAAATTTTCCCATCAACCAACAGATATTGCTATCCTTTTCGGGAATATTTTCCCGTTGCTGGATGCAATGAACCGGCCATAACGGCAATTTAGGAATCGCTTCATGAGCCGATATCGCACTCCGCTTCGTTACCCCGGTGGTAAGCAAAAACTGACTCCATTTATCCTTGAAATTATTCAGGCAAATGATTTGATTGGTGGGCACTATGTCGAACCATATGCTGGAGGAGCAGGAGTAGCCATGGAGTTGCTCCTGGATAACCGGGTAAGCAAGGTTCATCTTAACGATTCATCGCTTCCGATTTACGCGTTTTGGCGATCGGTTCTGTCTAAGCCTGATGAATTATGTCGAATGATTTCGACAGCATCTCTTACGGTTGAGGAGTGGAAGCGCCGCCGTGAGATTGTTCGAAACCCGAAGGGACATTCTCAACTAGAGGTTGGCTTTAGCACATTCTATCTCAATCGATGCAACCGATCCGGAGTGCTGTCCGGTGGGTTAATTGGTGGTCTTGCGCAAGATGGAGACTGGAGGATGGATGCTCGGTTCTCCAGAAATGAACTAATTCGAAGAATCGAGGTAATCGCTTCGCGTAGTTCGTCAATCGTTCTAAAAAATTGGGATGCTGAGCGCTTCATGGAGGAGTATGTTCCGACGTTACCTATGGAGACCCTCATTTATTGCGACCCGCCTTATTTTGAAAAAGCTAGCCGTCTTTATTTGAATTCCTATGCTGCGGCTGATCACGAACGTATATCTAATGTGATTCAGCGTCAGTTGGTTAGGAAATGGGTGGTTTCGTATGATAGTGCACCTCAAATCCTAAGTTACTACGGCGCTCGACGCTCTTTTTTATACGATTTGCAATACAATGCATCTCGTGTGTATAAGGGGAAAGAAATTTTCGTATTCTCGGATGATCTTAAGTTGCCAACGGAATCGGCACTCTCGTTTATTAATTATGCGATCGAGGCAAGTGGCGAGCTCCTTCATGAGGTAAAGAGTTCTGCTGTTGCTGCTTAGGTGAAGAATTTAAGTGGTTAAGAAAGACCCATAAGTTTGGCAACTTATGGGTCTGCTTTTTTAGACAAAAGGGTACGAAGCTGTCTGCGATAACGAATTAAACGTCAATATTCCCCGCCCGCAACGCATTCGACTCAATAAACGCTCGCCGCGGCTCGACATCATCCCCCATGAGGGTAGTAAAGATCCCGTCCGCCGCAATCGCGTCTTCGATCTGCACACGCAGCAGTCGCCGCACTGCCGGATCCATCGTCGTTTCCCACAGCTGCTCAGGGTTCATCTCGCCAAGGCCCTTGTAGCGTTGCTTCGAAACGTTCCGCTCAGCATCCGCCAGCAGCCACTTCATCGCGCTCTTGAAGTCCGCCACGGCCATGCTGCGCTCACCGCGCTTGATGACCGCACCTTCCCCAATAAGCCCCTTGAACGTATTCGCCGTCGTCACGAGCTGCTGATAATCCGCGGTGTGCTGGAATTCCTGGTCGATGACCGAAACGCGCACGTTGCCGTGATGCGTGCGCTCGACATGCAGCGCCCGCTGTTCGCGAACCGCGTCATACGAAGGCACAACCCGCACTTCGTTCTTCAGCGCTTCATCATGCAACGCAGCGTGCAGCGCCTTAGCCGAAGCCTCAGTCGAAGCCTCATTGGAGAGATCGATCACCACCCCATCCATAACAGCTTCCAGCGCCGCCGGATCATACAACCGGCTCAACCGCTCGATCACGCTCTGCGACAGCAGATACGACCGCGCCAACTCCCCAAGCGCATCACCCGAAATCGCCGCCGCATTTTCACTCGGCACCAGCTCCGACCCTTGCAGCGCCAACCGCAGCATATGCGCGTTGAGCTCCACGTCGTCCTTCAGATACCGCTCGTCCTTGCCCGCCTTGATCTTGTAAAGCGGCGGCTGCGCGATATACACATAGCCGCGCTCGATCATGTCCGGCATCTGGCGATACAGGAACGTGAGCAGCAGCGTTCGGATGTGCGCACCGTCGACGTCCGCGTCGGTCATGATGATGATGCGGTGATAGCGCAGCTTGTCGAGGTTGTAGTCTTCCTTGCCGATGCCGCAGCCGAGCGCGGTCACGAGCGTGACGATCTGTTCCGACGACAGCAGCTTGTCGTAGCGCGCCTTCTCGACGTTCAGCACCTTGCCGCGCAGCGGCAGGATCGCCTGGAACTTACGATCGCGCCCTTGCTTGGCCGACCCACCTGCCGAGTCACCCTCGACGATGTAGATTTCGCACTTAGCCGGATCCTTCTCCTGGCAGTCTGCGAGCTTGCCCGGCAGGCCGACGCCGTCGAGCACGCCCTTACGTCGCGTCATCTCACGCGCCTTCCGCGCAGCATCCCGCGCCCGCGCAGCTTCAACAATCTTCCCGCAGATGATCTTCGCGTCGATCGGCGTTTCCAAAAGGAATTCTTCCAGAGCCTTCGCCACAACCTCTTCAACCGGCGCACGAACCTCGGACGACACCAGCTTGTCCTTCGTCTGCGAGCTGAACTTCGGCTCCGGCACCTTCACGGAAAGCACGCACGACAGCCCTTCGCGCATGTCGTCGCCGGTCGTCTCGACCTTCGCCTTCTTCGCGATTTCGTTGTCGGTGATGTACTTGTTGATGACGCGCGTCATCGCGGCCCGCAGGCCGGTCAGGTGCGTGCCGCCGTCGCGCTGCGGGATGTTATTCGTGAAGCACAGCACGTTTTCGTTGTAGCTGTCGTTCCACTGCATCGCGACTTCGACGCCCACGCCGTCCTTCTCACCGTTGGCGAAGAACACCGTCGGGTGCAGGTTGGTCTTCGTCTTGTTGATGAACTCGACGAAGCCCTTCACCCCGCCGGCGAACGCGAAATCGTCTTCCTTGCCCGAGCGCAGGTCGGTCAAACGAATCCGCACGCCGTTGTTCAGGAACGAGAGTTCACGCATCCGCTTCGCGAGGATGTCGTAGTGATACTCGACCGTGCCGAAAATCGTCGGATCGGCCATGAAGTGCACTTCGGTGCCGCGGTTCTCGGTGTCGCCGGTCACGAGCATCGGCGACACTTCCACGCCGTCCACCACCTCGAGCACGCGATCCTGCGCGACGCCGCGGTGGAACTCCATGAAGCGCTTCTTGCCGTCGCGGCGCACGGTGAGGCGCAGCCAGCTCGACAGCGCGTTCACGCACGACACGCCCACGCCGTGCAGGCCACCGGACACCTTGTAGCTGTTCTGGTCGAATTTGCCGCCGGCGTGCAGCTCGGTCATCACGATTTCGGCGGCACTGCGCTTCGGCTCGTGCTTGTCGTTCATCTTCACGTCGGTCGGGATCCCGCGGCCGTTGTCGGTCACGGAAATCGAGTTGTCGGCGTGAATCGTCACGTGGATGTCGTTGCAGTACCCGGCCAGCGCTTCGTCGATCGAGTTGTCGAGCACCTCGAACACGAGGTGGTGCAGACCGGTGCCGTCAGACGTGTCGCCGATGTACATCCCGGGGCGCTTGCGCACCGCTTCCAGACCTTCGAGGATCTGGATCGACGAGGCGCCGTAGCTGCTGTTATCGGGTTGCGAATTGTGCTGTTCACTCATGGATATCTTCCGGTTCTGCGAGGCCACTCAGGTGGCGGCGCGGTGCGTTTCAGCGAAGGAAATCGCCGGGCCGCTCCAGTTTCCTGGCCCGCCCAAGTGCCGAAAAGGCACTAAAAGGGCGGGTTGTCGGTTCGCCATAAAAACGCCAAAGGGGCTTGCCGCCCCCTGGTGTGTGTCTTGATGTCGTGCGCGTCAGATGCGCATCGGCATCACGACATACTTGAACTCGTCGTTCTCGGGCACGGTAATCAGCGCGCTCGAGCTGGCGTCGCCGAGGCTCACCTGCACGGTGTCGACCTTCAGGTTCGCGAGCACGTCGAGCAGATACGTGACGTTGAAGCCGATGTCGACGGTATCGCCCTGGTAGGCGATTTCGAGTTCTTCCTGCGCCTCTTCCTGATCGGCGTTGGTCGACATGATCTTCAGCTGGCCCGGCGCGATGATGCAGCGCACGCCCTTGAACTTGTCGGAGGTCAGGATCGCCGCGCGCTGCAGCGAACGCTGCAGTTCTTCACGGCCGATCTCGAACGTGTTCTTGTGCGCCTTCGGGATCACGCGCTGGAAGTCGGGGAACTTGCCCTCGACGAGTTTCGACACGAGCTCGACCTGGCCGAACGTGAACTTGGCCTGGGTTTGCGCGATGTCGATGGTGACGGTGTCGTCGATGTCTTCGAGCAGGCGCTGCAGCTCGAGAATCGTCTTGCGCGGCACGATGACTTCCTGGCGGCCGAACGTGCCGCCTTCGAGCTTCATCGACGAGAACGCGAGGCGGTGGCCGTCGGTGGCCACTGCCATCAGCTGGTCGCCGTCGACGACGAGCAGCATGCCGTTCAGGTAGTAGCGGATGTCCTGCTGCGCCATCGCGAAGTGCACCATGCCGAGCAGTTGGCGGAACGACTTCTGCGGGACGGTGAGCGTGGCGCCGAAATCCTTCGCCTGCGCGACGGTCGGGAACTCGTCGGCCGCGAGCGTCTGGAGTGCGAAACGGCTCTTGCCCGATTGAACGGTGAGCCGCTTGTCGGCGAGCGACAGCGTGACCTGGCCGTCAGGCATCGCGCGCAGGATGTCGAGCAGCTTGCGGGCCGCGACGGTGGTCGCGACCTGGTCGCCGCCGACGCCGAAATCGGCGCGCGTGGTGATCTGCAGCTCCAGGTCGGTCGACAGGAATGAAACGTCCGGGCCGTTCTTGGTGATCAGCAGGTTGGCGAGGATCGGCAACGTATGGCGGCGTTCGACGATGCCGCTGACCGTTTGCAGCGGCCTGAGGAGGGTGTCTCGTTCGGTCTTGACCAGTTGCATAGAGTTCCTTCGTTGAGTAACGGCCTGCAGCGCAGCAGCCTCGCAGCGCCCCGCCGGCCGGGCTCTTGGCCCGCCACCACCGGGGCGGTCAAACCAGTATTGTGCCTCAAAACCGAACCGCCCCCCTTAAATTGGGGCGGAGGCCGAATTATCAAGCGCGCCGCGCGCTCAGCCCTTCAGCGTCTGTTCCAGCACGTGCAGCTCGTGGTTGAGCTGCGCGTCCTTGCTGCGCTCGTCGGCGATCTTGCGCACCGCATGCAGCACGGTGGTGTGATCGCGCCCGCCGAACAGCTCGCCGATTTCCGGCAGGCTCTTCTGCGTGAGTTCCTTCGCGAGATACATCGCAATCTGTCGCGGCCGCGCGATGTTCGCGGGGCGCTTCTTCGAATACATGTCGGCGACCTTGATGTTGTAGAAGTCGGCGACGGTCTTCTGGATGTTCTCGACCGAAATCTGCCGGTTCTGCACGGTCAGCAGGTCCTTCAGCGCTTCCTTGGTCAGCTCGATCGAGATCTCGCGGCCGTGGAACTTCGAATACGCGAGGATCTTGCGCAGCGCGCCTTCGAGTTCGCGCACGTTCGAGCGCAGGTGCTTCGCGACGAAGAACGCGACGTCTTCCGAGAGATTCACGCCTTCCGACTGCGCCTTGCGCATCAGGATCGCGACGCGCATTTCCAGCTCGGGCGGCTCGATCGCGACGGTGAGGCCCGAGTCGAAGCGCGAGATCAGGCGATCGTCGATGCCCGAGATCTCCTTCGGATACGTGTCGCTGGTGATGATCACCTGCGCCTTGTTCGCGACCAGCGCCTCGAACGCGTAGAAGAATTCCTCTTGCGTGCGCGACTTGCCGGAGAAGAATTGAATATCGTCGATCAGCAGCAGGTCGAGCGAATGGTAGTAGCGCTTGAAGTCGTCGAACGCCTTGCGCTGGTACGCCTTCACCACGTCGGACACGTACTGTTCCGCATGGATGTAGCGGATCCGCGCGCCGGCCTTGTCGAGCAGCAGCTGGTTGCCGATCGCGTGGATCAGGTGGGTCTTGCCGAGGCCGACGCCGCCGTACAGGAACAGCGGGTTGTACGAGATGCCCGGGTTGTCCGCGACCTGGATCGCGGCGGCGCGCGCGAGCTGGTTCGCCTTGCCGGTCACGAAGTTGTCGAACGTGAGCACGGGGTTCAGCTTCGAACGCTCGTACATCGAATCGGCTTCACCGCCGTTCGCGGGTGCGGCGCCCGGGCCCGGGCGCCACGTGCGGCGGCCGGCCGCGGCTTCGTGCGCGGGCAGGCTCGGCAGGTCGATGTCGGCGTCGTCGGCGTTCAGGTGGTGCGCGGCGGCTGCCGACGGCGTCATCGGCACGTCGGCCGGCGCTGTGGGCGCAGCGCCGGCGTTCGCGGCCAGGTTGGCGGCGATCGCGGCCACCGTGGCGGCCGGGCCGCTCGGTGCAAGCGGCGCGCGCGGGGCGGCTGCGCCCGATGCGGCGCTGGCCGCGGCACTGCGCATGCCTGCCTTGGGATCGAGGACGAACTGGACTTCGATCGGCGTGTTCCAGAATTCGCGGGCCAGATCGGAGATCCGTCCCGAAAACTGGCTCTTGACCCAGTCCAGCTTGAAGCGGTTCGGCGCGGCGATGGACAGCGTGTTCGCCGACGCATCGAAGGCCACCGGGGCCAAGGGTTTGATCCACGTCACGTACTGCTGGGGCGTCAGCTCGCGCTCCAGCAGTGCGGAACAGTGTTGCCAGAAATCGTTCATCAAGTAACTGTCGTTTTTTGCGTGCACAGCGCGGCTCGCCGGCGCCCTTGTCGCGGTTGCGCAACAAGGCCCGAAGCGGTCGTGCGAGCGTGCCTCGGACGCCTGCGTCACAGTGCTGGAGGGGCAGGCGCGGGCCGAGGCGGCGTGCGGGATTCTTGGAGATAAGGCGAGATTCTACCGCCAAACGCGACCACAGCGCGAGTTATCCACAGGCCGGGATGGTGGGTCGCGGGGCCGGATCGGCGTGGGCCGGCACAGGCGAGCGACTCCTAAAGTATTGACCGTCAAGAGAAAAACGGTTTAAATAGCGGGTTCCGCGAAAACCAATCCTGTATTCCCGGCGATTGCGTTCGCCCGAATGCCTCCGGTTAAGGGCACGCGGTCCCCTGAATTTCGACATTCTCGAACAAGTGAGAACATCATGAAACGTACTTACCAACCGTCCGTGACGCGCCGCAAGCGCACCCATGGCTTCCGTGTCCGCATGAAGACGGCAGGTGGCCGCAAGGTCATCAACGCTCGCCGCGCGAAGGGCCGCAAGCGCCTCGCCATCTAAGGCAGGTTGCGCGCTGTGTCCGCCGTCCGCAGTCCTGCGGAAGGTGCCGTCGAGCCGGGTGCGAATCCGTCGCAGACGAAAGCCGCCTTCCCGAAAGCTGCGCGACTTCTGAAAACGGATGAATTTTCATCCGTTTTTCGTTTGCGCCCCTGGCGGCGCTCCGCGCACTTCGTGATTTACGGCAAGCCGACCGGTCAGCCCGCGCGTCTGGGGCTCGTCGTCGGCAAGAAGTATGCGCCGCGTGCGGTAACACGTAACCTCGTGAAGCGGCTGGCGCGCGATGCGTTTCGCTTGCGCCGGGCCGAGTTCGCCGGTTACGACCTGCTGCTGCGGCAGCACACGCGCTTCGACAAGAAAGCGCTGCCGAGCGCGGCTTCCGCCCCGCTCGCGGCGATGTGCGCGGGCGAGATCCGCGAACTGCTCGACAGGGCAGTCCGGGAAATCGCCCGCCGTGCGTCGAAGCCCGCGTCCGAGTGACGCATCCGTGCCCGGTGCGGCGTTCGCGCCTGCCCGGCCGGTTTTGACGCGGCGTCGTACGGCGCCGCCCAAGGTATGGAAACGGTATTGATCGCCTTGCTGCGCTTCTACAAGGTTGCCGTGAGCCCGATGCTCGGCAACCGTTGCCGTTTTTATCCTTCCTGTTCGGATTACGCGCGCGAGGCAATCCAGTATCATGGCGCCGCGCGCGGCACGTATCTCGCCGTCAGGCGCGTGTGCCGATGCCATCCGTTTTCCGCGGGCGGCATCGACCTCGTCCCGCCGCCCAACTCCGACACTCGCGCTCGCGGCGAAGCCGACGCGCGGTCCCATCGACTCTGAGACAACGCATGGATATCAAACGCACCGTCCTATGGGTGATCTTCTTCATGTCAGCTGTCATGCTGTACGACAACTGGCAGCGGTCCCATGGACGCCCGTCGATGTTCTTCCCGAGCGCCACGCAGACGGCCCCCGCGGCCGCTGCCGGCGGTGCATCGGGCACGGGCGCGACGACGACCGCAGGTGAAGTGCCTGCCGCCGCAGCCGGCGCCGCCCCGTCGACCACTGCTCCGGCCGCCCAGGCGCAGCTCGTGAAGTTCTCGACCGACGTCTATGACGGCGAAATCGACACGCGCGGCGGCACGCTCGCGAAGCTGACGCTGAAGAAGCAGGGCGACGGCAAGCAGCCCGACCTGTACATCACGCTGTTCGACCACACGGCCGGCCATACGTATCTCGCACGCTCGGGCCTGCTCGGCGGCGATTTCCCGAACCACAACGACGTCTACACGCAGCTGAACCCCGGCTCGACGTCGCTGACGGGCGACCAGAACGCGCTGAAGCTGTCGTTCGAATCGCCGGTGAAGGGCGGCGTGAAGGTCGTGAAGACCTACACGTTCACGCGCGGCAGCTACGTGATCGGCGTCGACACCAAGATCGACAACGTCGGCACGGCACCTGTCACGCCGACGGTCTACATGGAACTGGTGCGCGACAACACGGCAGTCGAAACGCCGATGTTCTCGCATACGTTCCTCGGGCCGGCGGTCTACACGGACGCGAAGCACTTCCAGAAGATCAACTTCAGCGACCTCGACAAGAACAAGGCCGACTACGTGACCTCCGCCGACAACGGCTGGGTCGCGATGGTGCAGCACTACTTCGCGTCGGCCTGGATTCCGCAGCAGGGCGTGAAGCGCGACATCTACGCTGAAAAGATCGATCCGACGCTGTACCGCGTCGGCGTGAAGCAGCCGGTCGCCGCGATCGCGCCGGGCCAGTCGGCCGACGTGCAGGCACGCCTGTTCGCCGGTCCGGAAGAGGAGCGCATGCTCGAAGGCATCGCGCCGGGCCTGGAACTCGTGAAGGACTACGGCTGGGTGACGATCATCGCGAAGCCGCTGTTCTGGCTGCTCGAGAAGATCCACGGCTACATCGGCAACTGGGGCTGGTCGATCGTGCTGCTCACGATCCTGATCAAGGCGGTGTTCTTCCCGCTGTCGGCTGCGAGCTACAAGTCGATGGCGCGCATGAAGGAAATCACGCCGCGCATGCAGGCGCTGCGCGAACGCTTCAAGAGCGATCCGCAGAAGATGAACGCCGCGCTGATGGAGCTGTACAAGACCGAGAAGGTCAATCCGTTCGGCGGCTGCCTGCCGGTCGTGATCCAGATCCCGGTGTTCATCTCGCTGTACTGGGTGCTGCTCGCCTCGGTCGAAATGCGCGGCGCGCCGTGGGTTCTGTGGATTCACGACCTGTCGCAGCGCGATCCGTTCTTCATCCTGCCGGTGCTGATGGCCGTGTCGATGTACGTGCAGACGAGCCTGAACCCGACTCCGCCGGACCCGGTCCAGGCGAAGATGATGAAGTTCATGCCGATCGCGTTCTCGGTGATGTTCTTCTTCTTCCCGGCCGGCCTCGTGCTGTACTACGTCGTGAACAACGTGCTGTCGATCGCGCAGCAGTACTACATCACGCGCAAGCTCGGCGGGGCCAAGAAGAAACCAGCCTGACGCCCGTTGCATACGCGGGCGGCGAGCCGCCCGCGATGCACGCAAAAAAAGCCGCATGGTTCGCGCCATGCGGCTTTTTGCTTTTGCGGTGCCGGTGCGGGTTCAGCCTTTCTTCGATTCGCCCGAGTCGCCGTAGAACTGCTCGACCAGTTCCTGCACGAGGTAGCGATGATGGGGCGACAGCGCTTCGATCTTCGACGCGAGTTCGATCGTCTCGGGCGTCGGCGGATAGCGCTCGTCGCGCGGCAGCGGTTGCGGCGTCGGATGTTCGATCACGCTCGGCGACGGGCCGTAATGCAACCAGTGGAGTTCGACGCGCAGCCATTCGGCGAGCGTGGCGAGTTTGTCCGACGTCGGAATCGTGCGGCCCGTCAGCCACTTATGCGCGGTTTGCGGCGAAACGGGTTGCGCTCCGCGGTGGCGCAGATTGAATCGGTTCGCCAGTTCGGTCGCACCGGTGATCTTCTCCGGGCTGCGCCGCAGGGCGAATTTCAGGCGTTCCGAGAACGCGGCTTTTTCTTCGGATGTCGGCATGGGGGAGATTGTGCAATTCCACCACCACGTTTCAGACAACCATTCGGGCTAAACATATCTCGTTCAGACGAATCCCGATCTCGATCGGAGTGGGAGGAAAAATTGAGGGCCACAGTGTTGGGCCGCTCCAGCAGGCATACTCGTCCGAAACCGTCGTTGTGACATGGCGCCGGACTGATACTTGGCTTATCCCCGGCGGGATAAATTCGGGCGCGTCCGAATCCAGCGTGGCGACCGGTGGCGTGTGGGCCGGCACGCTACAATGCCGGCGTTCCGATGCCCGAACTGTTGCGCGGGCGCACCATATTCACTGATCACCCGATTCATCCGATTCCCATGCTCGCTACCGATTCCGATCCGATCGTCGCCATTGCCACTGCTGCCGGCCGGGGTGGCATCGGGGTCGTCCGTGTGTCGTTCGGGCGCGGCGGCGAGGCGGCCGCGTTGCCGCTGATCGACGCGTTGTGCGGGCAGAAGCTCGCGTCGCGCCATGCGAGTTACGTGCCGTTCCTCGACGAGCACGGCGCGCCGCTCGACCGCGGGATCGCGCTGTACTTCCCGGCGCCGCATTCGTATACCGGCGAGCACGTGCTCGAGCTGCAGGGGCACGGCGGGCCGATCGTGATGCAGCTGCTGCTGCAGCGCTGCCTGGATGCGGGGCGCGGTTTCGGGCTGCGGCTCGCGGAGCCCGGCGAATTCACGCGACGCGCGTTTCTGAACGACAAGCTCGATCTCGCGCAGGCCGAGGCCGTCGCCGACCTGATCGAGGCGAGCACCGAAGCGGCCGCGCGTTCGGCCGGGCGCTCGCTCGACGGCGCGTTCTCGCGGCAGATCCATGCGCTCGTCGACGACGTGATCACGCTGCGGATGCTGGTCGAGGCGACGCTCGATTTTCCGGAAGAGGAGATCGATTTCCTGGAGGCGGCCGACGCGCGCGGCAAGCTCGCGAAGATTCGCGCGCAGCTCGCGCACGTGCTGGGTGATGCGCGGCAAGGCGCGTTGCTGCGCGAAGGATTGTCGGTCGTGCTCGCGGGGCAGCCGAACGTCGGCAAGTCGTCGCTGCTGAACGCGCTGGCCGGCGCGGAGCTGGCGATCGTTACGCCGATCGCGGGCACGACGCGCGACAAGGTCGCGCAGACGATCCAGGTCGAAGGGATTCCGCTGCACATCATCGATACGGCCGGGTTGCGCGAGACGGAGGACGAGGTCGAGCGGATCGGCATCGCACGCACGTGGAGCGAGATCGAGCGGGCGGACGTCGTGCTGCATCTGCTGGATTCGCGCACCGGGATGACGGCGGATGACGAGACGATTGCCGCGCGGTTTCCGGGCGGCGTGCCGGTGGTACGCGTGCTGAACAAGACGGACCTGACCGGCGTGGCGGCGTGTGTCGAGCATCCGGCGGCGGAAGGCGACCTGACCGAGGTGCATCTGTCGGCGAAGCGCGGCGACGGGATCGACATGCTGCGCGCGGAGCTGCTGCGGATCGCCGGGTGGCAGGCCGGGGCGGAGGGCGTGTATCTCGCGCGGGAGCGGCATTTGATCGCGCTGCGGGCTGCGCAGGAGCATCTCGCGCAGGCGGCGGATCATGCGGAGCAACGCGCTCAGTCGCTCGATCTGTTTGCCGAGGAACTGCGGCTCGCGCAGGAGCAACTCAATTCGATTACCGGGGAGTTCACTTCGGATGATCTGCTGGGGGTGATTTTCAGCAGGTTTTGTATCGGGAAGTGATGTCTGCGGATTCGACGTTCGAAAGCGCTTTACGGCTCGTCATTCGCTGTTGATCGGCCACCCCGATCGCGATCGGTCCCCCGTGCACGTCACGCGGCCTGCCGTAAAATCGGCCGGCCGGGACATTTCGACACAACGACCCCCGGTCCAAAAAACAAAGAGAGGGCACGCATGGGATTCGGATTCGGAAAACGCGGCGAATCAACCGGCAACTCGACGACCGACATGGCGAAAAGCCAACGGTCGCGAGCGAACGACAACTTCACCACGGAGCTCGAGCTGCGTCGGGCATTTGCGGTATTTGAATGCTGTGCATCGCACGGCACATACGTCGACCTCAACGATGTGGATACCGGCTGGCGCCATTTGCGGGAAGAAGGCCGGGTGTCATCCGATCTGGAAGCCGCATGGAAAGAGCTGGACGGCATCCTGCTGACCTATGCCAATGCCGGGGTGCTCGCCGAACCGGACAAGGCGCGCGCCCGAAACCTGACGGATGACATCGAAGCACAACTCGATGCCGTACAGGGCAAGGTGGACGGCATGGTCGATGCCGTTGTCGCAATCAACGTTGCGCGGCTCAAATACCCTTCGAAGAGCTGGATCGTCGATGGCATATTCGCGGCCATATTCGGCGTGATAGGCGGTGCGATCCTCGGTACCCTGGCCGGCGAGCTTGCCGACCATACGCCGGCCGTCGGGAACGTCGTCTTCGGTCTCGTGATAATCGGCTCGGTACTCGTGGCGCGTTATCGCCATCGGCGGAAAATCGTCGCAGCCGACGAGAAAATTGCGCAGGCGCAAGCCGAACTCGACCGCATGGTCATTCGAAACCTGTCGCCTTCCGCGTATCCGCCGCAGATGACGGCTACGGGCACGACCTGAGTTCGCGTTTCGGATACGGCGACGCCAGCCGCAAACCTCTGCCGAAGTTGAATCCCGTCGCGCTGCCGATGTTTGCCGCGCGTCACACCGAGTGCTCCGATGCCTGGCCATTCGTACGCTGGCAGAACTCGGCCACGTCGTGCCCGAATTCGTCACGGTCGCGGGCACGTTGTCACCGGGGCAATACGTGATCCCGGCGGAACTGCGCGAGGCGTTCGATTTTCCGGAAAGCGGCGTTGACGCATCGGGGCGTTTCGAATTTCGCGCCGAGCATCTCGCGATACTGCAAGGGACCGTCTGGAGAACGCTCGACGATTACTCGATCGATGCGGTGCTGAAGCGCAATGACTTCTGGCCGCTGTCCTACATCGACGGCAAGCGGCCCTATGGGGAGTGCACGTACTTCCAGATCGACATGGCCGAACTGCTGGGGGAGCCTTATCAGTTCAATGCCGAGCGCAATCTGATCGAAGACGCGGAGAAGGATGCGCGCCTCGAGCGTCTTCACTACGAAACGCTCGCTGCGCTACAGGTATTTCTGATGCATGCCGAGCTGACTGCGCCGGCTTGATGGCGCGAAGGCCCGGATCGAAGCAGCCGGACCGTCATCCACGTCAATCCCAATGCCGGTGATGGTAATACCCGCCACCACCGTAATACCCGCCACCGTCAGGCACCACGATACAGCCGCTCAGCAACACGGCGACGCCGGCAATCAGCAAAAGGGTCTTCTTCATCGGGTTCACCTGCTCGGGTTCAATATGAAACCCAGCATAGCGAGCGCCCGCAACACCGGCTGTAAGCGATCGTTTCCCTGCTCCGCAATCCGTAACGGCGGATTATTCCGGTCACAATGACCGTAACAAATCCCCAAACAGCAGACGTTTTCAGGCAGTGACGACCCGGTTTCGCCCCGTATCCTTCGCACGATACAGCGCGGCATCGGCGGCTTCGATCAACGCGTCGGGTGTGGAGAGATCGTCGGCCGCCACGGTCGCGCAGCCGACGCTCACGCTCACGCGTCCGGCGGGTGATGTCGGCATCGCGAGATCGAGCCGCAATACCGCTTCGCGCGCTTCCTCGGCGACGACCCGCGCGCCGCGCGCGCCCGTATTCGGCAGCACGATCGCGAACTCCTCGCCGCCGTAACGCGCGACCATGTCCGCGGGCCGCCTCACCGCGCCGGCCAACGCATTCGCGACGGCAATCAGGCACGCGTCGCCCTTCACGTGACCGAACGCGTCGTTGTACGCCTTGAAGTGGTCGACGTCGACCATCAGCAGCGACAGCGGTTCGCCTTGCCGTCGCGACTGCAGGAACAGCGTGTGGAAGTGATCGTTGAAGTGCATGCGGTTGAACGCACCCGTCAGGCCGTCGCGCGCGGACGAACGGATCAGCGTCGCGTGTGCCTCGAACAGCCGCTGGTACAGCATCGTCACTTCCCATGCGAGCACGCATACGAGCACGCCCGGCGTGAACATGCTGAACACGCGCGCGAGATACCAGCCGACCGTGAAGCGATTGGTGCTCATCAGGTTCAGCGTGGTGTCGGTGACGCACGCAAGCACCGCGATCGCGAGCCACAGGTCGAGGGTCGTGCGCAGCCGGCCGGTGGCCAGCACGGCAACGAGCGCCAGCGCATTGAGCAGCCACACGACCAGCGCGACGGCGTTGACGGGCAGCACGGACGCGTCGCCCGGCGGATGAAACGCGGGCGGCAGCGACACGTTCAGCGCGAACAGGCTCAGCAATCCCGCGACGGCAGCCGGCCCGCCGACCAGTGCGAGCGTCCACCACCGTGTCTGCCGCACGCCGACCGGTGCGCGCGCCAGCCGCGCGCGCGCGAGCAGCGCGACCATCACGAAACTCGGGAAGCCGGCATGCCAGAAGATCCACATCCACGCGGCGCTTTGCGGTTGCGCACCGAACAGCCCGTGCGGCGCGAATACGCCGGGAAAGGTGAGCAGCTGCAGCGCAACGGCGAGCGCGGTGAACGCATAGGCGCCGCCGAGCGCGCCGAGCACCGGCTGGCGGGTCACGGTGAACTGCGCGCCGAGAAAGAACGCCGCGATGCTCGCGGTGGTGAACACGGTGAGCGCGCACATCGGCATGAACGGCTCGACGGCCGGCAGCGCGACGTTCGCGTGCGGCGCGGCGATCCCGAGCGCGAGCACGATGACGAGCGCCGTCAGTGCGCCGAACCAGAGCTGACGGCGTGTCGTGTGCTGGATCAGGATGCCTTCCATGGAGTTCCCCGGGGCACGTACGCGGAAACGCCCGGTCTTGCGCCGGGCGACAGCCAGCCGGCCGCTGCGCGACCGGTGCGGCCTGATCCTATCGCGTTATGGTTGCGCGCTCAAACCCCGAGGCCGGGACCGAAGTTGCCGGCAACCCAGTGCGTGACGGCGTCGACGTCCGCGTAGTCCTGTTCGGGCAGGCCGTCGAGCATCGACAGCACTTCGTTGCTGGCGCCCGCGTCGCGGGCGGCATCGACGATCGCATCCTTGTTGGCCGGGTAGCGGACGGCCGCCAGCACGTCGGCGATCTGCAGGTCGATCGTTTCGTTGGGAATGTCGTGCGGAGGCTGGGCGGGCTGGTCGTTCACGGCGGCGTCTCGCGGAGTGAGCGGGTTGAGCGGGAATCGGATCGAAGCGGAATTCGGGCGTGTAATCGGGTGCGTACCGGGGTGCGTCATGCGTTCACACGCCAGGGCGGCCAGGCCGGCGCGCCCCGCGGATCAACGCCAGTCGACTCAATGCCCGCGTCGCACGCGGCGCCACGGATGCTTCCAGTCGATGTGCGGTGCGTTTTCGTCACGCGGATGCTGGCGCCGATGTTCCTGCCACAGTTCGTCGGAAAACAGCGCCGCGACGATCACGAGCGGCAGCACGAGGAAAATTCCGAGTATCACTTGCTCGAACACGATAGCCTCCTTGCGGTGGCAGGAACCCTTGCTCCCATTCTAGGCTCTGAACTTCGCCCGCGTTCAACTTCTTACAGTGCGAAACAGGTCCGGAAGTGGCCTTGCCGCACATGCGCCGGCATCAAACAGGACATGAACATGCAACTCCAGAACGATACCAACACGCTCGCGCTGCGGCCGCTGGAGCGCCAGGACCTGCGCTTCGTCCACGAACTGAACAACGACGCAAAGATCATGCGCTACTGGTTCGAGGAGCCGTACGAAACCTTCTCGGAACTGTCACAACTGTACGACCGCCACGTGCACGACCAGCGCGAGCGCCGTTTCGTCGCGGTCGACGCGCAGGGCGAACTGGTCGGCCTCGTCGAACTGATCGAGCTCGACTACATTCATCGCCGCGGCGAGTTCCAGATCATCATCGCGCCGCAATGCCAGGGGCGCGGTTATGCGGGCCAGGCGACGCGCCTCGCGATCGAGTACGCGTTCAAGGTGCTGAACATGCGCAAGCTGTACCTGATCGTCGATACGTCGAATGCGGCGGCGATTCACGTGTACGAAAAATGCGGATTCCAGCACGAGGCCGAGTTGAAGGAAGAATTTTTCGGAAACGGCGCGTATCACAACGCTTATCGCATGTGCATCTTTCAACGCGATTATTTCGACCGTCAGCAATCCAGTCCGAACAAGGCAGGGTAAACGCGCTGGCGAAAGGCGCTTGCAGCGGGGTTTTCGCGGGCGCCGAATACATTCGGGGAACTACGGATAAATACGGATTCGCTTATGCCTGGCATTTTTCTTGTATCAGGTATTTGCGATTCCGCACTGCGGTAAAGTCGATTCGTTTTCGAATGACTTTATGTGCGGCGCATCAAAATGATCCGGATGACGAAATGGATTATCCAAACCGTTCAATTGCTGCAATGTAACTTGGATGAAAGCCCTGTCGGATAACGCTTTCCGCCCGGCGTGACGGGCCTGTCCGCCGCGCAACGGGGGTTGCCCGCCGCGCGTGCCGCGCAAAAAACAGGCTGCGCACGGGGTGCGACAATCCGCCGCTATTGCGGTCGCACAACAAATGTGCTTGCTATCGCTTGCCGGTCTTCTAAAGTGAAAAACGCGGTTCACGATCACCTTTAAACACATAGCTAACCCAAGCCTGGTGTCCGCAAGCCTGGAGACAGAACATGATGAAGCGTACCGGTATCCTTTTTGCCCTCGTCGGCGCATTTTGCGCAGTGTCGATTGCCCAGGCGGGCGGCGATTCGGCCGTCAAGCCGGCGCAGGAAATCCAGTTGACGAAAAATGCATGGGGCTGCCTGTCGAAAGACAATCTGGACTCCGTACTGAGTCACGAACGTGACGGCAAGTCGCAGGCGAAGCAGCAATACTTCGACGACTACCGCTGTCTGTCGGTACCGGAAGGCCAGCGTTTCCGCGTCGTGTCGGTCGACCAGGGCGACGTGCAGTTCGTCAGCGCCGACAACAGCGACCAGCAGGGTCTCTGGACCGATTCGCGCTTCGTCAAGCAGTAACCGCCAGTAACCGCCCATCCACCGCGCAGTCGCACGACGCGCGAGCGCGCCGGCCCGATGAGCGGGCGGCGCGAACCGAAACACGGCCCGGCACATGCCGGGCCGTTGCGCTGTGGGTGGCGCATGACACGCGCCGGACGGCGCGCATTCGGTATCATCACGGCCCGACCGAACCGAATGCCCGCCCGGGCCGTATCCGCATGGCGCTGAAATCCACGATCTACAAAGCCGAACTGCAAATCGCCGACATGGATCGGCATTACTACGCCGATCACGCGCTGACGGTGGCGCGCCATCCGTCGGAGACCGACGACCGGATGATGGTGCGCATCGTCGCGTTCGCGCTGTTCGCGCACGAGCGGCTCGAATTCTGCAAGGGGCTGTCGGACGTCGACGAGCCCGATCTGTGGCAGAAGGACCTGACGGGCGCGATCGACGTCTGGATCGAAGCCGGCCAGCCCGACGAGCGGCGCATCTCGAAGGCGGCCGGCCGCGCCGGGCAGGTCACCGTGATCGCGTACGGCGGCAAGACGTCGGATATCTGGTGGCAGGGCGTGCGCAGCAAGGTCGAGCGGCTGCGCAACGTGCAGGTGCTGTCGCTGGCCGAAGGCGTCGCGGCCGCGCTCGGGCGGCTCGCGGAGCGCTCGATGCGCCTGCAGTGCACGGTGCAGGACGGCACCGCGTGGATCTCGAGCGCCGACCACGATCCGGTCGCGGTCGAATGGACGGTGCTGAAGGCGCGCGCGGACGCATGACGGCCCACGCGCCGGCCGCGTTCAGCCGATCGCGGCCGGCGGCCCCTTGAATTCGAGCATGTTGCCTTCCGGGTCGAACAGGTAGATCGACGGTCCGTAGCCGCCGGCGCCGTAGCGTTCCGCAGGCGCGCCCGGCCGTGCGCCATGCGCGGCGAAATGGGCGGTCAATGCGTCGGGATCGAACGGCTCGACGCGCAGGCACAGGTGATCGAGATTGCGCCCCGTGCCGGGCGGGCCGCTGTCAGGGCGGTCGATCGGGCCGCCGACCGACAGCAGGTCGATCAGTGCATCACCGGCGCGTAGCTGCACGAGGCCCAGGTCGGGCTGTTCCTTTTCCACATGGCAGCCGACGGCGTCGCAGTAAAAGCGCGTCATCGCGGCCATGTCGGTCACGCGCAGCACGATGTGATCGATCGCGCGGATGGTGGGTTTCATGGGCAGGCGCTCCTTCGCAGTCGACGAGCATCGAGTGTAGACGCATCGCGCCTGCGCCGCCCGCCGGAACGCGGCACAATCGACGGACGAAAAAAAGCCCGTTCACGCGGAGCGGAACGGGCTTAATCCATATCAGGAGGAGACATGGAGGAGACAGTTCCAACTATACACACGGCGATGGTGCGACGCAATATTCCGAATGCAAAAAAACGTCAGGACGGCGATTTGTCGCATCCGCAGTGCAGCAAAATAGTGACGGGACGATGACGAAAACCGCGCTGCAGCAGCCGGCGCGCGCGTTTCGCCGGACTTATTTCCGAGTGATGCGCCCCTGATTATCCGGGGCGAATCACAGAGCAAGATTCAGGGCGCGACGGCACGTGCCGATGTCTAGAGTAGGCACCATCTACACTAGAGAGTGCGAGGTTCAGATGAAAACCGCCTATCCGACCGATGATGCCCGCTGGGGCGCCGTGACCGAGCGCGATCCGCATGCGGACGGCGCGTTCTTCTACGCCGTGCGCACGACCGGCGTGTTCTGCCGTCCGACCTGCGCGTCGCGGCTGCCGCGCCGCGAAAATGTGTCCTTCTTCGCCGATCCGGCCGCCGCGCGCGCGGCCGGTTTCCGGCCCTGCAAGCGCTGTCAGCCGGAAGGGCTGCCGCGCGAGCTCGAGATCGTCAACCGCGCGTGCGCGGTGCTCGACGCGCATGCCGAGCGGCTCACGCTGCAGCAGCTGAGCGATGCCGTGCACGTGAGCCCGTTCCATCTGCAGCGGCTTTTCAAGCGCGTGGTCGGCGTGTCGCCGCGGCAGTACCAGGCCGCGCAGCGCGGCGCCGCGCTGCGGCAGGCGTTGCAAAGCGGGCAGCCGGTCACGCAGGCGGCCGTCGACGCGGGTTTCAACTCGCCGTCGCGACTCTATGCGTCGGTGCCGCGCGAGCTCGGGATGGCACCGTCGGCGTTCCGCCGCCAGGGCGCCGGCCTGCGGATCGACTATGCGACCGCGTCGACGTCGCTCGGTACGGTGCTCGTCGCCGCAACCGAACAGGGCATCTGCCGGATCGCGTTCGGCGACGAACCGGCCGCGCTCGTCGGCGAGCTGAAGGACGCGTTCGCGCGCGCCGAGCTGGTCGAAGCGTCGGCACGGCTCGCGCCGTTCGTCGCGCAGATCCGCGCGTACCTGGACGGCACGCGGCACGCGTTCGACCTGCCGCTCGACATCGCGCCGACCGCCTTCCAGCAGCGCGTGTGGGAAGCGCTGACGCATATTCCGTACGGCGAAACACGCAGCTACTCGGAGATTGCCGAGGCGCTGGGCGCGCCGCGCGCGGTGCGCGCCGTCGCGTCCGCGTGCGCGTCGAACCCCGTCGCGCTCGCGATCCCGTGCCACCGCGTCGTACAAAAGGGCGGCGCGCTGTCCGGGTATCGTTGGGGCGTGCGCCGCAAGGCGACGCTGCTTGCCGCCGAGGCGCGTCACGTGCACGACGATGAAACCGAATCCGTCGCGGAGGGCAGCGCAGCTTGAGCATCGCAAGAACGACGATTACGTCCATCGTGAACGGCGGCCGCGTGCCGCCGTCCGCGCAAATGGAACTGCGCTTCAATGCGCCTTACGACTGGGCGCGCGTCCTGCGCTTCTTCAGCGGGCGCGCGATTCCGGGCGTCGAGCAGGTGGCGGGCGGCGTGTATCGCCGCATCGTCGACCTGCACGGCGACGCCGGCCGGCTCACGGTCGCGAAACATCCGCGCAAGCATTGCCTGGTCGCGACGGTCGAAGGCGCGGTCGCGCGTCATGTCGATGATGCGTTCGCCGCGCGCGTCGCGACGATGTTCGACCTCGGCGCCGATCCGGCCGTCATCGGCAGCGGACTGGCGCGCGATCCGTGGTTCGCGCCGCTCGTCGAGGCCGCACCGGGGCTGCGCGTGCCGGGTGCGTGGTCGGGGTTCGAACTGGCCGTGCGCGCGATCGTCGGCCAGCAGGTGAGCGTGAAGGCCGCGACGACGATCGTCGGCCGGCTCGTCGAGCGGGCCGGCGAGCGCGTGGTCCATGAAGACGACGGTGCGCCCGCATGGCGTTTTCCGACACCGGAGGCGCTGGCCGCCTGCGATCTCGACAAGATCGGGATGCCCGGCAAGCGGGTGGCGGCACTGACGGGTACGGCGCGCGCGGTGGCGGCCGGCGACGTGCCGGTCGATCACGAGCACGCCGATCTCGCGACGCTGCGCGGTGCGTGGCTCGATCTGCCCGGCATCGGCCCGTGGACCGTCGAATACATCGCGATGCGCGCGTGGCGCGATCCGGATGCGTGGCCGGCCTCCGATCTCGTGCTGATGCAATCGATCGCCGCGCGCGATCCGGCGCTCGACCGGCTCGCGACCCAGAAGCGTCGCACCGAAGGCTGGCGGCCGTGGCGCGCGTACGCGGCGCTGCATTTGTGGAACGAAGTGGCCGACCGGGCGGGCGGCGCGCGCGGCGGGTGAGGGCAACTGCCGATCACTGAGTTGCGCGGCCGGGTGCGACCCGGCGAAGCCGCGATGCAACCCGTCGCGCAAGCCGTGCCGGTGTTCGTTGGCTACCGCCGGACTTCGACCGTCAAGGCTGTTTCTCGAATCCGTCGTCCGCCCGATGCCGGGCGCACGACGCACACTTTCGCCTCTCTCCGTGGTCGATTCGGCGGCACGGTTGCACCTGCCGTCCCCCGTTCGCGCGTCAAGTTCCGTCGGACGAATGCGCTCAACCGGTGTGCCTGCCGCCGCCGCCCGGAACCGGCGGGAGATGCGGCGATCGCCGCGGCCGGCCCGTCCGGCGGCCCGTTCCGGCCCGTGCACGCTGCCCGGCGCCACCTCAAGCGCGGGTTTCGGCGAGATGTTAAAGTGCCCGCTACCAACGAAGCGACCAACAATCCAGCCGGCCGCGCGCGGCGTTCTGCGCGCGGCCGTCACGCACTTGCGTCTCCATGTCGAACACCATGACTCACCGCCAGTCCGAACTGCTGCTGAATCGTCTCGAAGCGCTGAGCTCGGGCCCGACGCGGCAGCATCTGCCCGACGGCCTGCGCGGCATCGAAAAGGAAAGCCTGCGCGTGACGCGCGACGGGATGATCGCGTTCACGCCGCATCCGCGCGCGCTCGGTTCGGCGCTCACGCATCCGGCGCTGACGACCGACTATTCCGAAGCATTGATCGAACTGATCACGCCCGCGGAACGCGATGCCGCGATCACGCTCGAACGCCTCGACGATCTGCATCGCTACGTCTATGCATCGCTCGGCGACGAGATGCTGTGGAACGACTCGATGCCGGGCCTGCTGCCGGCCGACGACCAGATCCCGATCGCCGACTACGGCACGTCGAACATCGGCCGCCTGAAGACGGTGTACCGGCGCGGCCTCGCGTATCGCTACGGCCGCACGATGCAGTGCATCGCCGGTATCCACTACAACTATTCGCTGCACGAGGAAGTGTGGCGGCGCCTGCATGCGGACGAAGGGTCGACGGCCACGCTCGTCGATTACCAGTCGGAGCGCTATCTCGCGCAGATCCGCAACTTCCGCCGCCGCAGCTGGCTGCTGATGTACCTGTTCGGCGCATCGCCCGCGCTCGACACGAAGTTCCTGCGCGGCAAGCCGCACAAGCTCGACACGTTCGACGCCGATACGCTGTACCTGCCGTATGCGACGAGCCTGCGGATGAGCGATCTCGGCTACTCGAACACGACCGCCCAGGCCGCGCTGCACGTCGACTACAACACGCTGCCCGGTTATCTCGACGCGCTGTCGAAGGCCGTGAGCGAGCCGTATCCGGCGTACGAGGCCATCGGCACGCATCGCGACGGCGAGTGGATCCAGATCAACACGAACGTCCTGCAGATCGAAAACGAGTTCTACTCGACGATCCGGCCGAAGCGCGTCACGTATTCGGGCGAGCGGCCGTTGCATGCGCTCGCGTCGCGCGGCGTGCAGTACATCGAGGTGCGCTGTCTCGACATCGATCCGTTCGAGCCGACCGGCATCGCACTGGAAACCGCGCGCTTCATCGACGCCTTCCTGCTCGCGTGCGCGCTCGACGAGAGCCCGGTGCTCGACTGCCCCGCGTACCAGGAGGCGAATGCGAACTTCGGCAGCGTGACGATGGAAGGGCGCAAGCCCGGGCTCACGCTGCAGCGCGACGGCGCGCCGATCACGCTGCAGGCGTGGGCGGACGAGCTGATGGCCGATATCGAAACCGTCGGCCGCCGTCTCGACGAAATCCGCGGTGGCGACGAACATGCGCGCGCGATCGCCGCGCAGCGCGAGAAGCTTGCCGATCCGGAGCGCACGCCGTCCGCGCGCGTACTGCGCACGATGCGCGAGCACGGGCAGTCGTTCCTCGGGTTCGCGCTGGCGCAGAGCGAAGCGCATGCCGCGCATTTCCGCGCGCACCCGCCGTCGGCGGAGACGCTGCGCACCGAGCAGGCGCTCGCCGCGAAGTCGCTCGCCGAGCAAGCCGAGCTCGAAGCGAAGGAGGCCGGTTCGTTCGACGCATTCGTCGCGGCCTATCGCGCGTATACGCTGAACCGCTTCAGCGTGTGATGCCTGGCGCACGCGCACCGCGTCGGTCGGCGCGGTGCGCGCTGCGTCCTCCGTCGCCGGTCGGTGTACGCCGTGGCGCCCCCGATCCGGGTCGATCCACCGTCAGTGGTGTGCGTACGTGCCGCGATCGATCGCGTGCGGCAGCGCCGGCTTGCCCGATTCCACGTTTGCGCTGCCGTCGCGGCCGTAGCCGGCGTTCGCGCCGCGTGCCTGCGCGGCACGGTGCATGATCGCCTGCATCTTTTCCGGAAAGTCGGGACTGCTTGCCAGGCTCGTCCGGTAGCCGGCGGCCTGCAGCTCCACGAGTTCCTGGCGGACCTCGGCGCGCGTCAGCGTCGACGCCGCCTGCGCGTGCGCGGCGAAGGCCGCGCCGATCAGCACGCATGCGCATACGGCTTGTTTCATCGTCTTCATCGTGTTCACTCCGTGAGGTTCCGGTGCCGTGCCGTGACCGGCGCGGGCGGAATCGATGCAGCCAGTCTAGGCTTCGGATGCCAAACGAAACATCCCGCCGGCCGTCAGGCACCTTTGCCGCATGTGCAACATTGCGCGGGTGAGCCACGCACGACGGGCATCCTGTCGAACGCGACAGCGGCCCGCCCGCTGCCTGTCAGCCTGCGGCGGCGGGCTCGTACCGGGTCGGCACGCATCGGGCTTGTCCTCCTTGTAGAAGCGCCCCGCGCCTCCTAACCTCTTTTAAGCGACCGATCGGTTGGCCGTGCGACGTCGTTGCGTGCACAAGCGCCTGAGCGCCGTCGCGATTGCGGAAGGACCGCTTTGCACCGAATCCGGGGGCGCCGTCGCGCCAGCCCCGGGTCGACTTTGGAGACGCGATGAATCCCACCGACGCCCTGCCGCCCGGCATTGTCTTCGCGCAGCCGTTGACGCCGGTCGCCAACTCGCTGCTGCTGTCCTTCCTCGTCGCCGCGATCCCGATCGCCGTCGCGCTGATCGCGCTGGGCGTGCTGCGCCGCCCCGCGTGGCAGGCGTCGCTCGCCGGGCTGGTCGCCGGCCTCGCGGTCGCGATCGGCGCGTGGGGGATGCCGGCCGGGCTCGCGTTCAACGCGGTCGGCGCGGGCATGGCGCTCGCGGTCGTGCCGGTGATGTGGATCGTCTTCAACGCGCTGCTGCTGTACAACATCGCGGTGAAGTCGGGCCGCTTCGACCAGTTCCGGCAGTGGATGCTCGACAACCTGCCCGACGATCGGCGCCTCGTGCTGCTCGTCGTCGCGTTCTCGTTCGGCTGCCTGCTCGAAGGGATCTCGGGATTCGGCACGCCGGTCGCGATCACGAGCGCACTCCTGATCGCGCTCGGCTTCCCCGCGCTCGAAGCGCTCACCTATACGCTGCTGTTCAACACGGCGCCGGTTGCGTTCGGCGCGCTCGGCGTGCCGATCACCGTGCTCGGCGCGGTGACGTCGCTGCCGCCCGCGACACTCGCGCAGATGGTCGGCCGCCAGTTGCCGTTCTTCGCGCTGCTGTTGCCGTTCTACGTGGTCGGCGCGTACGGCGGGCTGCGCTCGATCTCGAAGCTGTGGCCCGCGCTGCTCGTGTCGGGCGGCAGTTTCGCGATCGCGCAGTTCGTCACGTCGAACTTCCTCGGCTACCAGCTCACCGACGTGCTGTCGTCGCTCACGTCGCTGATCGTCACGATCGGTTTCCTCCAGGTGTGGAAGCCGCAACCCGATCCGCAATACGCGCTCGCGCGCAGCGTGCCCGCAACGGCCGGTGCCGCCCGCGCGGGTTTCGGCGGCTGGCTGCCGTGGCTCGTCGTGTCGGTGGTCGTGATCGTGTGGGTGCACGCGAACGTCGCGGCGATCGGCGACGTGAAGATCAAGTGGCCGGGCCTGCACAACGCGGTGTTCGTGTCGCTGTACCACAAGCCGTATGCGGCGATCTGGGACTTCCAGCCGCTCGGCACGGGCACCGCGATCCTGCTCTCGGCGATCATCACGGCCGCGCTGACGCGCACCGGTATCGGCGCGTTCCTCGAATGCGTGGTCAAGACCTGGCGGCAGACGTGGATCGCGATCGTCACGGTGATGATGATCGTCGGGCTCGCGTACCTGCTGAACTACTCGGGCATCAGCTATACGCTCGGCACCGGCGTCGCGTCGACGGGGGCGCTGTTCCCGCTGGTGTCCGCGTCGCTCGGCTGGATCGCCGTGTTCCTGTCCGGCAGCGACACGTCGGGCAACGCGCTGTTCGGCAACCTGCAGGTCGTGGCCGCGCGGCAGCTCGGCCTCGATCCGGTGCTGATGGCCGCGACCAACTCGTCGGGCGGCGTGATGGGCAAGATGATCTCGCCGCAGAACATCGCGACGGGCGTGTCGACGACGGACCTGAAAGGGCAGGAAGGTGTCGTGTTTGCGCGCACCTTCTGGCACAGCGTGATCCTCACGCTGCTGCTCGGCGTGCTGGTGTTCCTGCAGCAGCACGTGCTGACGTGGATGATTCCGGCACTGCCGAAATGAGGTGAGCGCAACGACAGAAGGAAGGCACGAGGAAAAACGAGGGAAGGCGCGGGAAAAGCGCCGGCAAAGTGCGGAACCGGCGAACGCGCGGCACTTCAGCGCGCGTTCGCCCACCGCGCCGTTCGTCCTGCTTCATCCGCCCCGGCTGCCGAGGCCGCCGCAGCTGCCGCGGCCGTGTTGCCGTCGGCCGGCAGGATGCACGCGAGAAACGCGTCGATCGCGGGGCTCTGGCGGCGCGCCTTCAGGTAGTACACGTATTCGTCGATCGTCGTGTCGACGCCGCGCAGCGCGATCACGCGCAGGTCGGGATGGCGCTCCGCCTCGCCGAGCGGAAACAGGCTGCCGCCCACGCCGTGCAGGATCGCCTCGCGGATCGCTTCGCGGCTGCCGATCTCGGCCATCGATACGGCCGCGACACCGGCCGCCGCGAGGATCGTCTCCGTGCAGCGGCGCGTCACCGAGCCTTCCTCGCGAATCAGCAGCCGCACGTCGGCGAGCTGCGCCGGATCGATCGCGTCGAAACGCGCGAGCGGATGCGTGCGATGCACGACGAGCACGAGCGGGTCGGTCGAGATCACCTTGCGTTCGAGGCCTTCGGCGTCGTTGTGCTGCGACGATACCGCGAGATCGATGCGGAATTCCTGCAGCGCCTGCAGGATTTCCTCGGAGTTGCCGATCCGGCACGTGAGCGCGATCGACGGATGCGCGTTCGAGAAGCGGCCGACCGCGTCCATGATGTAGTACGGCCCCGTCGCACCGATCCGCAGGTGCCCTTCGAACAGGCCGCCGACGTTGCGCAGCATGATGTCGGCCTGCGCCTCGAGCGCGATCATCTTCTCGACGAGCGGCAGCAGCTCGATACCCGTCTCGGTGACCTCGAGCTTGCGGCCGCTGCGGTAGAACAGCTCGACGCCGTACAGCTGCTCGACCTGCCGGATCTGCGCGGCAATCGTCGGCTGGCTCACGCCCAGGTGGCGCGCGGCGCGCGTGATGCTGCCCTGCCGGACGGTCGCGTGGAACGCCTTCAGCTGATCGAACACGACTCGGCTTCTCCCCTCTTCATCGCGCGTCAGCGTAGCGCATGCGTGTGTCGGCCGCATGAAAGGCGCGTCGTGCGCCGCTTCGAAAAAAAGCTGGGGGTGAGCGCAAGAAACCTGCTGGAACCGGTCACGGCCGGGACATGCCGGTGCGGGGTAATAGCGCGTAACACACCGACCGCCGGCCCCGCTCGACCGGCGCCCCACTCCTACCGACAACAGGGTTCCCTTCATGTCTTCGAACAATCGACGCGATTTCCTGCGCCTCGCCGCGCAGTCGGCCGGTGCGATGGCCGCCTACGCGGGCTTCCCGCCCGCGATCCGCAATGCGCTGGCGATGCCGGCCGCCTACCGCACGGGCACGATCCGCGACGTCGAGCACGTCGTGATCTTCATGCAGGAAAACCGTTCGTTCGACCATTACTTCGGCGGGCTGCGCGGCGTGCGCGGCTTCAACGACCCGCGCCCGCACCTGCTGCCGAGCGGCGCACCGGTGTGGCAGCAGCCGCCGGCATCGGTGTTCACGAAGAACTACCATTCGCGCGGCCTCGATCCGTCGGCGCCGTACGTGCTGCCGTTCTACCTCGATCCGAAGCAGACGACCGAATTCCAGCCGGGCACCAACCACGGCTGGAGCAGCGGCCACCTGTCCTGGAACAACGGCCAGTGGGACCAGTGGGTGAACCAGAAGCAGGACGTGCTGACGATGGGCTACCTGAAGCGCCAGGACCTCACGTACCACTACGCACTGGCCGACGCGTTCACGATCTGCGATTCGTACTTCTGCTCCGCGCACGCCGACACCGCGCCGAACCGCATCTACCTGTGGACCGGCACGGTCGACCCGCGCAACATCTACGGCACCCCGCCGAACGGCCCGGGCATCGGCGAGCGCGACGACGTGAACGGCTACACGTGGACGACCTACGCCGAGCGCCTCGAGAACGCGAAGATCAGCTGGAAGGTGTACCAGGGCGGCACGGGCATCCCGGGCGACCCGACCGACAACTACACCGACAACTCGCTGATGTTCTTCAAGAAGTTCCAGGTGAAGGAAGGCGCGAGCGGCCCGCTGGTCGACAAGGGCGCGTCGGACCACACGCTCGCCGAGCTGAAGGCCGACGTGCAGGCCAACCGGCTGCCGCAGGTGTCGTGGATCGTCGCGCCGTACAAGTACAGCGAGCACCCGCAGGCGTCGCCGACCGACGGCGCGTTCTACATCAACATGGTGCTCGAGGCGCTGACGTCGAACCCGGAGGTGTGGGCGAAGACCGTGTTCATCCTCAACTACGACGAGAACGACGGGCTGTTCGATCACGTCGTGCCGCCGGTGCCGCCGGTCACGAGCGGCGTGGGCGGCCAGGGCATCGTGTCGTCGAACCTGCTGTCGAACCTCGGCGACGAGCTGCTCGACCTGAACAAGTACCCGGGCGAAATGAGCCCGCTCGTGCCGGGCGCGGACCCGGGCGGCATCCAGCCGATCGGCCTCGGGCCGCGCGTGCCGCTGATCATCATCTCGCCGTGGACGAAGGGCGGCTGGGTCTGCTCGGAGACGTTCGACCATACGTCGGTGCTGCGTTTCCTCGAAGCGCGCTTCGGCGTGAAGGAGCCGAACATCAGCGCATGGCGCCGCTCGATCTGCGGCGACCTCACGTCGGCGTTCGACTTCTCCGCGCGCCCCGACACGCGCACGGTGAGCTTCACGGTGCCGCAGCACATCGCGACGGCCGGCCAGGCGTACCAGGTGCCCGCGCAGCAGGCGATGCCGGCGCAGGAACCCGGCACGCGGCCGGCGCGGGCGCTGCCGTACGAGCTGTTCGTGCACAGCCGCGTGAGCGGCCATGACGACAGCGTGTCGCTCGACTTCGCGAACACCGGCGACGCGGGTGCGGCGTTCTATGTGTACGACCGCCGCAATCCGGCGACGCCGCCGCGTCGTTATGCGGTGTCCGCGCACGATCGCTTCGTCGACACGTGGAACACGTCGGCCGCGCGCGGCGATTACCATCTCGCGGCATACGGCCCGAACGGCTATCTGTGCGAGTTCCAGGGCAACACGCGGCTCGCGGCCGACGGCCGCCACGCGAACCCCGAAGCGCGGATCGGCTACGACGTGCGCAACCGTCACGTGTACCTGCAACTGCGCAACAGCGGGCGCGCGACCTGCCGCGTGACGGTCGACAACGCGTACAGCCATGCGCATGCGCGCACCTACACGCTGGAGCCGGGCGAACGCGTCGAGGATCACTTCGCGTTGTCGTCGAGCCACGGCTGGTACGATCTGACGATTACCGCGACGACGCTGCGCGGCGGCGACGACAAGGTCGTGCGCCGCTTCGCGGGCCACGTCGAGACGGGTCGGCCGAGCCACAGCGATCCGGGGCCGGTGAAGCACACGACGGCCTGACGGCCGTCACGCGTCGCGCGATGCGGGCGAGGTCGGCCCGCCGCGCGAGCACCGCCTGCCGGCTGCATCCCGATTGCATCCCGGTACGTGGAATTGGCTTTTGGAAACTGAAAACTGTTGACAATGTGTCGGGCCGAGGGTATACAAGGATCATTCGCCGATATGGCGCCCTCGTTCCCTACCGCAGCCTTGCTGCCTGCCCGACCATGACAGCCCCGAACGCGCTCAGCGCCATCGAACTCCTGCAAAGCCAGTCGCTCGCGATGATCGTCCAGGACATGCTCGAGCGCGCGATCGTCTCCGGCGAATACGCACCCGGCGAGAAGCTCAACGAAGTCGAGATCGCGACCAGGCTGAACGTGTCGCGCGGCCCCGTGCGCGAAGCGTTCCGGGCGCTCGAGCAGGCCGGCCTGCTGCGTAACGAGAAGAACCGCGGCGTGACGGTGCGCGTCGTGCCGCTGCGCGAGGCCGAGGAGATCTACGAAGTGCGCGCGATGCTCGACGAGTCGGTCGCGCGTGCGCTCGCGAAGCGCATCTCGCCCGACACGCTGAAGGTGCTGAAGGGCATCATCCAGTCGATGAAGGACGCCGCGAAGACCCACGACGTCACGCGCTACACGGAGCTGAACGTGCAGTTCCACGACGCGATGGTCGTCGGCGTCGGCAATACGCACCTCACCGATACCTACCGCCGGCTGGTGCGCCAGCTCGGGCTGCTGCGCCAGGCCGCGATCGAGGCCGAGGAAGACGCGATCGCGGTGTCCGCCGCCGAGCACGACAAGATCGTGCAGGCGCTCGCACGGGGCGACGAGGAGCAGGCGGTCGCGCTGGTGCGCGAGCACGTTTCGCATGGCCTTGCGCGGATGCGCCGTACGCACGAGCAGGGGCTGCCCGCGACGGGCAAGGCGGCGCGGGAGAAGGCTGGCGCGTGAGTGGGGGCGGCGGGCGTCATCGCACATTGATGGCGAAAGAGCGTTGACCGGGCGCTCACCGCCTTCCGTTCTTGCATTGCGAGTTTCGGATGGGTTGCTGGTCGCATCGGACAGGCGTAGCCCCGGTCGAAATCGAAGGCGCCCGGGCTGAATGCACGGATCGCCGGCAGGCGATCATTTGCCGCGTCGTTTATCAAAGGCATCGTCCAGAACCCAGCCCGTGCCGGATTCGCAGTGCACTTCTGTGTACGCGTAAATTTTGGCAACACGATCCGTCAATGGAACACAGGATTCACCTTTCCTGACCGTAAAGACCGGCTGGGTCCTATCGTCGTTGGGCTCGGCAAACGCAGGCATGTTCTGAAGCGCTGTCCACTTCTCGTCTTTATATTTCGAGCAAGCACCGATCATCATGGTGAGTGCGGCGAATAGCAGAAGGCGCATCATTTTTTGGGATATCGTCGGATTCCAATCAGGCGTTTCGAGTGGCGCAGACCGGTCATCAAATCCGCAGGGGCTATGATACCCGGCAGTTGCCATCTTGGGTCATAAGCCAGAATTCCCGCCTTGCCCAGTAATTCGGCTATGTTCGACGAGCAATTGTTGTCGACGAGCGAGTATGGCTTGTTTTCATGTCGCCGGCGTTTAATCTCGGAAACAATGATCTTCTTCTCGTCCTCGGAGCTGTTGAGGAGATAGCCGATCGTATCGCGTTGCATCTTGGTTTGCTGGCGGCTCAGATAGTTCCGGATGTTATCGACGTCCCACCCCGGATGCGCCCTGCCATATACGATTCCGTCGATTGCGATCGCGGCATGTCCGAACTGGGATCCTCTCGAGATGGATCGAGAGTCGCTAATCAGGATTTCGACGGTTGCTGACGAATGCATGAAGGATGAATTGAATTGATTATCTATCGAATTCGCGAAATCCTATCATGATGATCTTGATTGTAAAATCGAGACATTTAATCGAAAAATAAATATTCGATAGGTGGTAAATCCATTTGTTAATTATGTCTGTATTGGGACATGTCTCATCGATGCGCAGTAAATTGAATGACGGGTTGCCTGTTTTGCGGGAATCACGATGTTGGGGATTGGACTTGCTCCATGGACGGGATTTCCTAGCTCGCCAATCGGGCGAGGCGAGGGCTCAAAAAGCCGGCGGCGGGATAACGCTTGGCGTGCCGCCCGGGTTTTCCTGATCTCCCGCGCATGGTGCCCTCCCGTCACGCCTTGTCCGCCTTCCCCGCCGCGCTCGCAAACTTCGCGAGCCACGTATCGACGGCCGCCGGCTGCCGGCTCTCGTCCTCCGCGCGCTCCTTGCGGCGGATCGCATTGCGCACGACATGCGCGCCGACATAGCGGATCGGCTCCGGCGGGAAATGGCCGAGCGGGCCGCGCACGATCGGGCTGCGCGTCCATGCGTTGTCGAGGCCGAGCACCAGCGACGACAAAATCTGCCCGCCCATGTAGGTCGGCCCCACGCCGTTGCCCGAATAGCCGAAGCCGTAGAACACGTTCGGCGCATCGTCCAGGCGGCCGAAGAACGGGAAGCCGGTGACCGATCGATCCGACGGCCCGTTCCAGCTCGCCGTGACCGGCACGCCCGCGAGCGACGGAAAGAACTCGCGCAGGCTGTGCGTGAGCTGCGCCTCGTACGGCGAGCGCCGGTCGAACACCGGTGCGATGCGGCTGCGCCACGAGAACGTGTTGCCGCCCTTGCCGAGCATCAGCCGCCCGTCGGCGGTGGTGCGGTAGTAGTAGACGAAGATCCGCGAATCGAGCACCGACACGCCGTCCACGAGCCCGGTCTTCTCGAGCAGTTCCGGGCATTTCTCGGTGATGACCATGTCGCTCGACACGACCGCGATCGTGCGTTCGAACTGCGGGAAGCGGCTCGCCATCCACGCGTTGATCGCGAACACGAGCTTGCCCGCGCTCACGCTGCCCGACGGCGTGCGCACGACGGCCGGCTGGCCGGGCGTGAAGTCGAGCATCGGCGTGCGCTCGTAGATCCGGATGCCCATCGCGAGCGCGACGCGGCGCAGCCCGCGCACGAGCTTGCCGGGATGCACGGTCGCGGCGATCGGCGAGTAGACGCCGTCGAGGTTGCGTGCGGAACCCGAGCGGCGCGCGACTTCGGCGGGCGGCAGCGGCTCGTAGCTGTGGATGCCGCACGCGGCGAGCGCATCGAGTACCGGCGCGAGCGTGCCGACCTGCGCGCGCGACGTCGCGGTGTACAGCGTGCCGTCGAGCCGCAGCTCGGCATCGATGTCGTGCGCGCGGCAGAAATCGGCGATGTGCTGCACGGCTGCTTCGGAGGCCTTCACGAGCCGGATCGCCTCGGCTTCCCCGAACAGCCGCCGCAGCGTCAGGAATTTCGCGGACCACGTGAGCAGGCAGCCGCCGTTGCGGCCGCTCGCGCCGGCGCCGCACAGGTCGGCTTCGACGATCGCGATGTCGAGCGCGGGGTTCTGCTGCCTGGCCTGGATCGCGGTCCAGAGCCCGGTGAAGCCGCCGCCGACGATGCAGACGTCGGCCTGCGTCGCACCTTGCAGCGCGGGGGCGAGATCGCCGTCGTTGAACAGCGCTTGTTCGATCCAGAAGGGTCGCATGGGAGGGTTCGCCGAAAAGGGGCCGTGCCATGCACGGCACGGGAAAAGCGGCCGCCGCATGCGAACGTGCACGCGGCGGGGTACGTCACATCACATCCCGTCGTATTGCGTCACGTCAGGCCGCCGCTTCGGCCGATACGCGGCGCACGCCCATCGCTTTCAGCGTGTCGGCGATCGCGGCGACGGCGCCCGGGATGCCGGCCTCGCCGAAGTGGCCGATGCAGCCGACCCGGAACGTCTCGACCTCGGTGAGCTTGCCCGGATACAGGATGTAGCCGCGTTTCTTGACCTCCTGGTAGAACCGCTTGAAGTCGTAGTTCGGATCGTCCGGCGCGTGGAACGTGACGATGATCGGCGCCTGGATCGCCGGATCGAGGAACGGCCGGAAGCCGAGCGCGAGCATCCCGTCGATCAGCGCGCGCGTGTTGCGCTGGTAGCGGCCGCCGCGCGCGGCGAGCCCGCCTTCGTCGACGTATTGCGCGACGGCCGCGTCGAGCGCCGCGACCACGTGGGTCGGCGGCGTGAAGCGCCACTGCGTCGTGCGCTGCATGTAGACCCACTGGTCGTACAGGTCCATCGCGAGCGAATGGCTGTTGCCTTCGCAGCGTTCGAGCGTGCTGCGCTTCGCGATCACGAAGCCGAGCCCCGGCACGCCTTCGAGGCATTTGCCGGACGCGGCGATCACCGCATCGAACGGCGTCGTGCGCGCGTCGATGTCGATCGCGCCGAACGAGCTCATCGCGTCGACGATCAACGCGCGGCCGTGCTTCGCGACGACCTGCGCGATCTCGTGCAGCGGGTTCAGCACGCCGGCACCCGTTTCGCAATGCACGAGCGCGACGTGCGTGATGGACGGATCGGCGGCGAGCGCGCGCTCGACGTCGGCCGGATCGACGCGGCGATCCTCGCTGTAGTCGATCGTCGTGAGCTTGCGGCCGAGCACGCGGCTGATCTTCGCGATGCGCTGACAGTACGCGCCGTTGTTCGGCACGAGCACGTGGCCGTCGCGCGGCACGAGCGTGCCGATGGCCGCTTCGACCGAGAACGTGCCGCTGCCTTGCAGCGGCACGCATTCGTGCGTGCCTTCGCCGTGCACGATCTGCAGCAGGCGTTCGCGCAGCCGCGCGGTGATCGTGTTGAAGTCGCTGTCCCACGATCCCCAGTCGCGCAGCATCGCGTCGCGCGTGCGGTCGGAGGTGGTCAGGGGGCCGGGGGTGAGCAGGATGGGCTGGGCGGCGAGCGTCATGGTGTCTCCTCGATGAAGTCGGGACGTCACGTGAATGCGGCGAAAGAATCAGTGGCGATGCGGGTTGCGCCAGGCCTGCGTACGGCGCAGCAGTCGATGCGAGATGCACGCGAACAGCACGCAGGCGAACGACGACGTCGCGAGCACGAGCGTGGCCATCGCGGCGGCCGGGCCCATCTGGCCCGCGTCGTCGAGGCTCAGGATCGCGACCGACGCGGGCTGTGTGTCGGGCGAGTAGAGGAACGCGACGGCCGACACGGTCGTCATCCCGTTGACGAACAGGTAGCGCGCGATCAGCAGGATCGCGGGCAGGCACACGGGCACGGTCACGCGCAGGAAGGTCTTGTAGAACGGCACCTTCAGCGACGCGGACACGGCCTCGAACTCGCTGTCGATCTGCCTGAGCGCGGTGACGGCCGTCAGGTGGCTCGACGCGTAGTAGTGCACCACCGTGACGATCGCGAGCAGCCACAGCGAGCCGTACAGCCCGTTCAGCGGATTGCCGGGCGCGTTGAACAGGAAGATGTAGCTGATGCCGAGCACGAGCCCCGGCACGCCCATCGGCAGGATCGCGCACAGCGCGATGAAGCCGCGCAGCCAGCGCGCGCCGCGCGTCTTCTCGATCAGGTAGGCCCCGCCGAACACGACGATCGTGCCGCCGATCGCCACCGTCGCGGCCATCCGCAGGCTGTTCCTGTACGCGTCGAAGATGCCGGCGCCGATCAGCCCCATCTCGTAGTGCTGCAGCCCGAGGGTCATCTGGTACGGCCAGAATTTCACGAACGACGCGAACACCGAGATGCCGACCACCGCGATGAAGAACGCGCACACGAGCGTGCAGTACGCGAGCATCGCCGCGTCGAAGCCGCGCGACGGTTTCGGCTGGTACGGCGTCGAGCGCGCGCCGAGCTGCGACTGCTGGCGGCGGCGGATGAAGAAGTCGACGCCGAACGCGACGAGGGCGGGGCACAGCAGCATCAGGCTCACGACCGCGCTGCGGTTGAAGTCCTGCAGGCCGATGATCAGCTTGTAGATGTCGGTCGACAGCACGTTGTACGAGCCGCCGATCACGACCGGCACGCCGAAGTCGTTGATGCACATCGTGAACGCCACCATCGTCGCGCTGATCAGCCCGTACTTCGCGCCCGGCAGCGTGATCGTGAAGAACTTGCGCAGGCGGCGCGTGCCCATCGCGTCGGCGGCCTCGTAGAGCCGGCCGTCCGCGAGCGACAGCGCGGTGACGAGGATCATCAGCACGTGCGGGAACGACGCGTACACCATGCTCAGCACGATGCCCGGCAGTCCGTAGATCGAATGGCCGTGCAGCAGCGGCTTCAGCAGCCCCGCGTTGCCGAACCAGTAGATGAACGACACCGCGGACAACAGCGTCGGCGCGAGCAGCGGCAACAGCGCGATCGTGCGTGCGGCGTTCTTCAGCGGCATGCACGAGCGCGTCAGCGCATACGCGAACGTGAACGCCATCGGCACGACGATCGCCGTGACGAGCGCGCCGACCGTCAGCGAATGCAGCATCGAACGCAGCACGCCGCTGTCCTCGAGGTAATCGACGAAGTTGTGCGCGCCGACGAATCGCCCGTCGGCATCGACGAAGCATTTCTGCACGACGAGCGCGAGCGGCAGCAGCAGGAACAGCGACATCAGCGCGGCCATCGCGACGAGCGCGAGCTGCGCGATGCGGTCGTGCCAGTGCGTGAGCTGCCGCACGTCGGCGGGGGCGGAGGCGCCACGGCGGCGCTCGGTCAGGACGGTGCTCATTGCAGTCGCTCCTTCGCGCACGGGAACACGCGGACATGCTCGCGATCGAGCGCGAGATCGATGCGCGCGCCGGCCGCCACGCCGGTGCGGTCGACGTCGTGATACGACAGGTCGGCGACGATTTCCTGGCCGTCGAGCCCGTCGATCCGGAAGCTCACGCGACAGAACGCGCCGAGGAATTCGAGCTTCTCGACGCGGCCGGCCAGCACGTTGTCGGCCGTTTCGCCGGGCACGCGGATGCGCAGGTCTTCCGGCCGCACGTAGACCGATACCGCCGCGCCTTGCGCTGGGCGTGCCGTGCCGTGGCGGCAGTCGAGGCCGACCGCGCCCGCCCGCAGCGTGCCGTCCTGCGCGACTTCGGCGGGAATCGTGTTGACGCGGCCGATGAAATCCGCGACGAACGGCGACGCCGGCTGCCGGTAGATTTCGAGCGGCGTGCCGATCTGCTCGATCACGCCGTGGTTCATCACGACGATGCGGTCTGCCATCGACAACGCTTCTTCCTGGTCGTGCGTGACCATGATCGTCGTCACGCCGAGCCGCTGCTGCAGCGCGCGGATTTCCTGGCGCAGCCGCACGCGCACGCGCGCGTCGAGCGCCGACAGCGGCTCGTCGAGCAGCAGCAGGCCGGGGGAAGTCGCGAGCGCGCGCGCCAGCGCGATGCGCTGCTGCTGGCCGCCGGACAACTGGCCCGGGTGCTTGCGATGGCTGTCGGGCAGGCCCACCAGCGCGAGCAGCGTGTGCACGCGCTCGTGGATCGCGTCGCGCTTCATCTTCCGGTTCACGAGCCCGTACGCGACGTTGTCGTACACGGTGAGGTTGGGGAACAGCGCATACGACTGGAACACGATGCCGTAGTCGCGCAGTTGCGGCGGCAGCCGCGAGATGTCGCGGCCGTCCTGCATGATGTGGCCGGCGTTCTGCGTTTCGAGCCCCGCGATGATCCGCAGCAGCGTGGTCTTCCCGCAGCCGGACGGCCCGAGGAAGCAGATCATCTCGCCCTTCATCACGCTCAGGTTGATGTCGGTCAGGACCTGCGTGTCGTTGTACCGCTTCTCGATGCGTTCTACGCTCAGATAAGGTGCCATGCGCGCCTCCATGCTGGGGCGGCCCGGGGGCCGGATTCGACGATGGAAAGGGTGACGCGGGGCGGCGCGCGGCGCGGCCCCGCTGCCGGTCGCGGCGTTACTGCTGCGTTTTCGCCCCGTAGCGCTTCTGCCACGTATCGAGGATCGACTGGCGGTTCTTCGCCGACCACACGAAGTCGTTCTTCACGAGCAGGTCCGAGTAGTTGTCGGGGATGCCGGCGAGCTTGCGCGCGACACCCGGGTACGCGACGATCGCCCACCAGCGCGCGGTGATCTGGTTCGCGTCCTTGCTCGCCATGAAGTCGGCCAGCTTCTTCGCGGCGTCGGGCTGCTTCGTCGTCTTCATGATCGCCGTGCCTTCCATGTCCCAGCCGAGCCCTTCCTTCGGGAACACGAGATCGATCGGTGCGCCCTGCGACTGCAGTTCGTGGCCGCGGAACTCGAACGAGATGCCGATCGGGAATTCGCCGGTGCCGGCGAGCGTGCACGGCTTCGAGCCCGAGTGCACGTATTGCGCGACGTTCCTGTCGAGCGCGTCCATGAATTTCCAGCCTTTGTCGTCGCCGAAGGTCTGCAGCCACGCGGTCACGTCGAGGTAGCCGGTGCCGGAGGAAACCGGGCTCGGCATCACGATCGCGCCTTTGTAGACGGGCTTCGTCAGGTCTTCCCACGACGTCGGCTTCGGGATGTTCTTCGCCTGCGCGGCGACGCGGTTGTAGCAGATCGTCGCGCCCCACACGTCCATGCCGACCCAGTGCGGCGGCGTGTTCGCGTCGCTGTACTTGCGCGTGAGCTGGTCGAAGCCCTTCGGCGTGTACGGCATCAGCATGCCCTGCAGGTCGAGCAGCGTGAGACTCGACGCGGCGAGGCCGAGCACGACGTCCGCGCGCGGATTGTTCTTCTCCGCGAGCAGCTTCGCGGTGACCGAGCCGGTCGAGTCGCGCACCCAGCGGATCTCGATGTCGGGGTTCGCTTTCTCGAACGCGTCCTTGTAGGGTTTCATCGCCTCGTCTTCCAGCGCGGTGTAGACGAGCAGCGACGTCTTTGCGTGCGCCGCCTGCGCGGCGCCGAGCGCGACCGCCGCGGCCAGCGCGAGACGGGCCGCGCCCGCCGCCCATGCATTCAAACGCTTGTTTACCGGCACTTCGTTCATCTTCAGACCCCTTGACTGTGGCGCCGCGGCACACGGCGAATGAGTGGAGACCAGCCCTCTTGCTGCTGCGTTGTTTTGCTTTCTGTTCTCTGCATGTTGTTGACAATCTACAAATCATCAATTTTAATGTCAAGCATGGAAAACACCTCCCTTCGGCGCGGCGCGGGCGCCGACGGCTCTACCCTTCGAACTGAAAGGAATGAACGTCATGACTGAAACGCCTGTATCCGTGGAAGTGAACGGCCGCCGCTACAACTGGATGCGCCGGCCGGTGGTGGTCGTGTGCGTCGACGGCTGCGCATACGAATACCTGGAGGAAGCCGCCGGGGCCGGCGTCGCGCCGTTCCTGCGCACGCTGCTGAAACCGGGCACGGCGCTCAAGGGCGAGTGCGTGGTGCCGAGCTTCACGAACCCGAACAACCTGTCGATCGTGACGGGCGTGCCGCCCGCGGTGCATGGGATAAGCGGCAACTATTTCTACGATCGCGACACCGGCGCCGAGGTGCTGATGAACGATCCGAAGTACCTGGTCGCTCCCACCGTGCTCGCGACCTTCGCCGAGCAGGGGGCGCGCGTCGCGGTCGTCACCGCGAAGGACAAGCTGCGCCGCCTCCTCGGCAAGGGGCTGAAGGGCATCTGTTTCTCGTCGGAAAAGGCCGACGAGGCGACCGTCGAGGAAAACGGCATCGACAACGTGCTCGAGCTGGTCGGCAAGCCCGTGCCGAGCGTGTACAGCGCGGACCTGTCGGAATTCGTGTTCGCGGCCGGCGTGCGCCTGCTCGAGACGCGCCCGATCGACCTGATGTACCTGTCGACCACCGACTACGTGCAGCACAAGTGCGCGCCCGGCACGGAAGGCGCAAACGCGTTCTACGCGATGATGGACACGTACCTGCAGCGCCTCGACGAACTCGGCGCGATCGTCGCGATCACGGCCGACCACGGGATGAACGCGAAACACGACGATGAAACCGGCGAGCCGAACGTGATCTACCTGCAGGAGCTGTTCGACGCGTGGCTCGGGCACGACGCGGCGCGCGTGATCCTGCCGATCACCGATCCGTACGTCGTGCACCACGGCGCGCTCGGCTCGTTCGCGACCGTCTACGTGCCGGCGTCGGCCGATGCCGAGGCGCTGCGCGCGCGGCTCGCCGCGGTCGACGGCATCGAGGTCGTGCTGACCGGCGCCGAGGGCTGCGCGCGCTTCGAGCTGCCGCCTGTGCGCATGGGCGACCTGATCGTGATCTCGAAGCAGGACGTCGTGCTCGGCACGCGCCGCATCAAGCACGACCTGTCGGGCCTCGACGTGCCGCTGCGTTCGCACGGCGGGATCTCCGAGCAGATCGTGCCGCTGATTTTCAGCAAACCGGTCGCCGGCGACGTCACGGGCCGCGCGCGGCTGCGCAACTTCGACATCATCGACATCGCGCTCAACCATCTGCAGTGATGCGTACGCATCCGCAAGGGGACACACTCATGAACGCCATTGCAGCATCGACGGACGTCCGCGAGATTCGTCGCGAAGCACTGCGAATCGACGGCGAACGGATTCATCGCGACGCGGTGATCGAAGTGCGCAACCCGTACGACGGCGCGCTGGTCGGCACCGTGCCGAAGGCGACACTCGACGACGTGCGGCGCGCGTTCGCGGCCGCGCGTGCCTACCGGCCGGCGCTCACGCGCCACGATCGCGCGGCGATCCTGCGCCGCGCGGCCGACATCGTGCGTGCGCGCACGGCGGAGATCGCGGCGCTGATCACCGCCGAGGCCGGGCTGTGCATCAAGGATTCGACATACGAGGCGGGGCGTGTGGCCGACGTGCTGACGTTCGGCGCCGGCGAAGTGCTGAAGGACGACGGGCAGATCTTCTCGTGCGACCTGACCCCGCACGGCAAGAAGCGCCGCGTGTACACGCAGCGCGATCCGCTGCTCGGCGTGATTTCGGCGATCACGCCGTTCAACCACCCGATGAACCAGGTCGCGCACAAGATCGTGCCGTCGATCGCGACCAACAACCGGATCGTCGTGAAGCCGTCCGAGAAGGTGCCGCTGTCGTGCTACCTGTTCGCGGACATCCTGTACGAAGCGGGCCTGCCGCCGCAGATGCTGCAGGTGCTCACCGGCGACCCGAAGGAGATCGCCGACGAGCTGATCACGAACCCGGCGATCGACCTCATCACGTTCACGGGCGGCGTGTCGATCGGCAAGTCGATCGCGGCGCGGATGGGCTACCGGCGCGCGGTGCTCGAACTCGGCGGCAACGATCCGATCATCGTGATGGAAGACGCCGATCTCGACGAAGCGAGCACGCTCGCGGTGTCGGGTTCGTACAAGAACTCGGGGCAGCGCTGCACCGCGATCAAGCGGATGCTCGTGCACGAGTCGGTGGCCGATCGCTTCACCGAGCTGGTCGTCGAAAAAACGCGCGCGTGGTCGTACGGCAATCCGGCCGATCCGTCCGTGGACATGGGCACGGTGATCGACGAAGCGGCCGCGAAGTTCTGCGAGCAGCAGGTGAACGACGCGATCGCG
>NZ_WIXR01000024.1:0-224772 GCF_019425585.1 Burkholderia sp. COPS
GTCCCGCCCGGGCGACACGGTGCCCGGCCGCACCCAGCCCCCGTCGAACCCCGCAACACCCCGGCGTCGCCTCACCCGACCCGTTGCAGCAACCGTTGGAGTGGCGCCTCGCGCGCCAGCAAGCATGAAGAACTCGAAGCCGCCCACCCGCCTCCCGCGCGAGAAAGACCGCACGCCGCTGGTACGCGCCGGCGCGCTGCTGTTGATGGCCGGCCTGCTGTACCTGCTGTGGCCGTCGGCCGAAACCGCCTACCTTGCGATGGAGTCCGTCATCCGCTGACACGGCACGTCCGTCCCCGCACTACGCTATACTCGCGCAATGGAAACCCGACCCGCCTCGCCGAACGTGCATTGCTGGTGGCGCGCCTGACCCAGGCGGCCCGTTTCCTTTTGCATGTCCCAAACGTGATGCCGCCAGCCATGGCGGCATTTGCGTTTCTGCGCAGACGTCATGGCTGGCGGCTTCGATAACCCGGAGCAACGATCAACATGACCCACCCGACCCGACCGACCATCCTCACCGGCGACCGCACGACCGGCCCGCTGCACCTCGGCCACTACATCGGCTCGCTGCGCGCGCGCGTGCAGATGCAGCACGAAGCGAAGCAGTTCCTGCTGCTCGCCGACACGCAGGCGCTGACCGACAACATGGGCCGCCGCCAGCGCGTCACCGAGAACGTGATCGAAGTCGCGCTCGACTATCTCGCCGTCGGCATCGATCCGGCAATCTCGACGATCGTCGTGCAGTCGCAGGTGCCCGAGCTCGCCGAGCTGTCGCAATACCTGCTCAACCTCGTCACGGTCGCGCGCCTCGAACGCAACCCGACCATCAAGGAAGAGATCCGCCTGCGCGGTTTCGAGCGCGACATCCCGGCCGGCTTCCTGACCTACCCGGTGAGCCAGGCGGCCGACATCACCGCGTTCAAGGCGACGCACGTGCCGGTCGGCGACGACCAGTTGCCGATGATCGAGCAGACCAACGAACTCGTGCGCCGCTTCAACGCGACGGTCGACCAGCCCGTGCTGGTCGAATGCGAGGCCGTGCTGTCGGCGGTCACGCGGCTGCCGGGGATCGACGGCAAGGCGAAGATGAGCAAGTCGCTCGGCAACGCGATCACGCTCGGCTCGACGCCGGACGAGATCACGCAGGCCGTGAAGGACATGTACACGGACCCGAACCACCTGCGCGTGAGCGATCCCGGCCAGGTCGAGGGCAACGTCGTGTTCACGTTCCTCGATGCGTTCGAGCCCGACGTGCAGAAGGTCGACGAGTTGAAGGCGCACTACCGTCGCGGCGGGCTCGGCGACAGCGTCGTCAAGCGCGTGCTGAACGAGCGGCTGCAGGCGCTGATCGAGCCGATCCGCGCGCGCCGCCGCGAATTCGAGGCCGACAAGGCCGAGGTGATGGCGATCCTGAAGCGCGGCACGATGCACGCGCGGGACGTGGCCGGCGCGACGCTCGCGGAGGTGAAGGGGGCGATGGGGTTGAACTACTTCGATTGAGCGGCGCAGGCAGCGCGCGCGTGAACGCGCGCCGGACAGTATCGGGCCGGCGCGTGGCGATCACCCCATCAGGTGCGCGTGCGTGCGTCGCTGCAACCGCCTCTCGTCACGATGCGTGCGCCGGCACGGACGCGTGGCACACCGCCTCGACCCGGTTGCCGGCCGGGTCGACGAGAAACGCCCCGTAGTAGTCGCCGTGATAATGCGGCCGCAAGCCGGGCTCACCGTCGGACCGCCCGCCCGTCGCGAGGCCGGCCTCGAAAAACGCGTCCACCTGCGCGCGGCTCGCGGCCTTGAAGCACCAGTGCCGCTTGCTCACGCCGACTTCGGCGGGATCCAGGTAGATCGCGAGAAAGGTCGATGCGGTGTCGTTCGCATTGCAGCGTTCGCCGTAGCCGAGTGCGGTGCCCCGGTCATAGACCCTGGCCGCGCCCAGCGCGGCCATGATGGCATCGTAGAACGGGCGCGCCAGTTCGATATCCGGCACGCTGATTGACACGTGATCAAGCAGTTGCATTGCATCTACTCCGTTGAAGGGCACACGAGTCTACATGAGCGCGACAATTCGCGCCGAAGCCACGCTGCCGCTCGTGGGCGATACCTGCACACGCGACACTGTCACGCGTGATGTCGTTCATGACGGTAGCGGGCCGTCCCTTGATCCACTCCACCGATGCCGCGCCCGCGCGCCTCGCTATCGTTTCGCATGCGATCCACGGACGACGTCCTTCCGGGCACATTGGTGGAGCACTTCGAGGTCGGTGACCCGGCTTCTTGATAGGCTTCATTTCGGCGGTTCTGCTGTCCGCGAGCCTGGTCCTGGATAGGAGAACCGCGCGAATCCCCGCAGGAACCGCCGCCTTCGACCTGCAACTACTTTCGGGACTCCGCCCAATGTCAGCCGACGAATCGATACACGCGTACCCGGGGGAAGCATCCACTTTCAATTGTGCGTGTTGTGGTAGCGAGACGAGGAGAATCACGGGCGAACTGCACCAAGACGATTCAGTGGCTGGCGCCTATTTCATCCAATGGGCACCCGGAAGGCCGGACCATCCACCGATCATCGACCTCGTGTTGGCCGACTGGGGAGAAAGCGCCGGGCCCGCCGACCGCGTCCTGGTTTCATTGATCTATATTCCGCGCGAGGGAGGCGGTCCTGTCTCCGTCGTGAACGCCGCGGAACGGGGTGTCGATATTTCCGACTTGTTTGAATTCGCGCTTGCCCGGGAGCAGGTCATCGGTACGCCGCTGGCCCCGTTGGTGTTTCAGATGATCGATGCGCTCTGGATCACCGACCCTCGAATTGCAGACGTCAAGGCACTGGACAACATCGTGTAGATCAACCTCGAGCGGCGCGGCGTCACTTCATCTGCATCAGTTGAATCAGGTTCCCGCAGGTATCGTCGAGAACCGCGACGCGCACGGGCCCCGCGTCCATCGGCTCCAGCGTGAAATGGACCTCGAGATCCCTGAGCCGCGCGAATTCCGCATCGAGATCGTCGACCTGGAACGATGCCGCCGGAATGCCGTCCTCGTACAGCGCCTGCTTGTAAGGCCCGACCGCGCGATGGCTGCTCGGCTCGAGCAGCAGCTCGGTGCCGTCCGGCTGGTCCTTCGACACCACGGTCAGCCAGCGGTACCCGCCCACGGGCACGTTGTTCTTCAGCTTGAACCCGAGCTTGTCGGTATAGAACGTCAACGCCTTGTCCTGGTCGTCGACAAAAATACTCGTCACGTAGATTCGCATTTCAACCTCTCTGAAATAGCAGCCGTCGCCGCCGCTATTCTTCGTCGAAATCGATGACAAACGCATAACCGCCGTCGATCAGCTGGCGCAGGTAATCGTCGAAGTCGTCGGCGATCACCGCGTAGCTGTCGGGATCGTGCAGGAAGCGCACGACCTGCCCGACCTTGCCGCCCGCCGCCGGCTCGAAGTCGATGTAGAGCTGCGACGTGCCGCCGTTGTTCATGCAATGCGAGAAGCACAGCCGCCGGCCCATCGGCAGCGCGATGTCGATGCGCGGGTCGACGAGTTCGCCGTCGTCGTTCGCGTCGTCGCCGTAGATCTCGGCGATGCTGTCGCGGTACTTCGCCCCTTCCTCGAGCATCTGCGCGGCCGACAGCAGGTAATACGGGTATTCGTGAACGTCGGAGCCCAGCACCAGCACGTTGACCGTCGTGCCGCCGTAGTCGCGCCAGTAGGTGCCGTCGAGCTTGCCGAGCAGTTCGAGCAGGCCGGCTGGGCACTGCGGATACGCGGCACGCAGCGCGTCGAGCTGCGCGGGCGTCGCGCCCGTGGCGGCGGCGAGCGCCGCGTTGTCGGTGTCGGGCAGCACGGCACGCAGGCCGGCGAGATAGGTGTCGACGAGGGTCATTGCGTCAGGTCCAAAGAACAGGCCAGCGCTATTCTAGCGCCCGACAAGGCCCGCTCGTTCCCCGCACTCACCTACGTGATCTGATACGTCGACGCCGGCACGAATTCCTCCGGCAGCGGGCGATCGCCCAGTTCGAGCACCGACCGTTCGATCGTGCGTGCCATCGCATCGAGCGCCAGCGCGTTCGGCGCGAGGCCGAACGGCTCGGCCACCTCGTTCGCGATCGCCTCGAGTGCGATCAGCGTGTACGCGATGAACACGCAGATCAGCGGCGTGAAGAATTCCGTCGAATCGACGAGGCCGAACGGCAGCAGCACGCAATACGCATACACGGTGCGATGCAGCAGCACGCTGTACGAGAACGGGATCGGCGTCGACAGGATGCGCTCGCAACCGCCGACCGATTTGCCGAGCTCGTCGAGTTGCGCCTCGAACATCCAGCAGGTCGCGTCGCTGCCGGGCGCGCGGCCCAGCGCGCGGACGATGCTGCCGCGCAACTCGTCGAGGATCGCCACGGGCTTGAAACACTTGCCCGCGAGCGCGGCGGTGCGCTCCGCGCCGAGGATCCGCTGCAGGTCCTGTGTCGGATCGGTATGACGCAGCTGATGCTTCAGCGCATAGGTGAACGCGATCAGCAGGTCGGCAAGCCGGTCGCGCTCGGCGTCGCCGACGCTGTCGGGCAGGTAGCGATTCAGTTGCGACGTCAGCGCGCGCGCCGCGATCAGCAGGTTGCCCCACAGATGCCGCGCCTCCTTGAACCGCTCGAAGCTCGCGTTGTTGCGAAACGCGAGGAAGATCGCGAGCGCCAGCCCGAACAGCGTGAACGGCGCGGTATTGAGGGGAATCTTCTCGCCGAAGATGCGCCCGTTCGTGAAGACCGCCAGCGTGCTGACGATCGCCATGAACACGAGCTGCGGAATGATCGATTGCAGCACGGAGCCGTTCCAGACGAACAGCATCCTGAGCCAGTTTTGTCGTGGTCGGACGATCATGGTGTTTTCTCGACTGCCAGGGAAATACGCGATACGGCACGCCGGCGCCCGATGCGCAGCGGCCCGCGCGTGGCGGGCCGCTGTCGGGTGGATGCCGGGCCGGGCGCCGTGCTGCGCGAGATGATACGCCCGCGCGCGCCGCGCCCGTCACATCATGCGGCGCTCAGTGATAACCGACGTCGCCCTCGCGCACCTTGCCGCGGAATACGCGGTATTGCATCGCGTTGTACACGAGGATGATCGGCAGCACGATCACGGTGCCGATCAGCGCGAACTTCTGGCTCGAATGGCTCGACGACGCATCCCAGATCGACAGCGACGGGGGCACGATGTTCGGCCAGATGCTGATCACGAGCCCCGTGTAGCCGAGGAACACGAGCGCGAGCGTCAGCAGGAACGGCGTGGCCTCGTGCGCGCGCTTCACCGAGTGGAAGATGCCCCACACGCATGCAACGACGAGGATCGGTACCGGCAGGAACCAGCCCAGGTTGCCGCTGCCGAACCAGCGGTGCGCGACGGCCGGCAGCCCGATCACGGTCCACAGGCTGACCACGCCCATCACGGCGAGCAGCACGCCCGCGAGCGGCTTCATCAGCAGCCGCATCTTGCGCTGCAACTCGCCGTCTACCTTCAGGATCAGCCAGCCGCAGCCGAGCGTCGCATACGTGACGAGCACGCCGATTCCGCACATCAGGCTGAACGGCGACAGCCAGTCGAACGGCCCGCCCGCGAACTGGTTGTTCACGATCTTGATCCCCTGCAGCAGCGAACCGAGCACGATCCCCTGGCAGAACGCCGCGAGCGCGGAGCCGCCGATGAACGCGAGATCCCACATGTGTTGCGTGCGGGTGGCCTTCGCGCGCAGTTCGAACGCCGCGCCGCGAAAGATCAGCCCGACCAGCATCAGGACCAGCGGCAGGTAGTTCGCGGGCAGCAGCGTCGAATAGACGACCGGGAATGCGCCATAGAGCCCAGCGCCGCCGAGCACCAGGAACGTCTCGTTGCCGTCCCACACCGGCGCGACGGTATCGAGCATCACCTGGCGCTCGGCCTTCGCATCGAAGAACGGAAACAGCAGGCCGATGCCGAGATCGAAGCCGTCCAGCATCACGTAGATGAATACACCGAGGCCGATGATCGCGGCCCACACGACAGGAAGATCGATTTGCATGGCTTACTCCGCTTCGGTCACGTTCAGCGGCGTGGACAGTGCGCTCTTGCGCAGCCCCGGATGCCGGTGCAGCTCGATATACCCGGCCTGGGCAGCCGGCCCGCGCTTCATCAGTTTCATCATGTAGTAGATACCTGTTCCGAATACCAGGAAATACACGACCACGAAGACCAGCAGCGACACGCCGACCTGCTGAGCGTTGAGCGGGGAGACGGAATCGACGGTGCGCAGCACGCCGTACACGGTCCACGGCTGCCGCCCGACCTCGGTCGTGATCCAGCCGGCCAGCAGCGCGACGATGCCCGAAGGCCCCATGCAGACCACGAACCACTGGAACCAGCGCGTTTCATAGAGGCGCCCGCCCTTTCTCAGCAGCAACCCGAGCAGCGCGGTGAGCAGCATCAGCATCCCGAGGCCGGCCATGATCCGGAACGTCCAGAAGATGATCGGCGAGTACGGGCGGTCCTGCGGCGGGAATTCCTTCAGCCCGCGAATCTCGCCGTCCCAGCTGTGCGTGAGGATCAGGCTGCCGAGGTGCGGCACCTGGATCGCATAGCGCGTGGTTTCGGCCTGCATGTCGGGCAGCCCGACGAGGTTCAGCGCCGTGCCGCCCTTCTCGGTTTCCCACAGCCCCTCGATCGCCGCGATCTTCACCGGCTGGTATTCGCGCGTGTTCAGCCCGTGCGCGTCGCCGACGACGATCTGGATCGGCGCGAGCACCAGCAGCATCCACAGCGCCATCGAGAAGCTGCGCTTCACCGGCTCGTCGCGGCGCCCCTTCAGCAGGTGCCACGCACCGCACGCGGCGACGATGAAGCCCGCGACGATGAACGCCGCGATCGTCATGTGCACGAGACGGTAAGGGAACGACGGGTTGAACACGACCTTGAACCAGTCGACCGGCACGACGAGGCCGTTCTCGATCTTGTAGCCCTGCGGCGTCTGCATGAAGCTGTTCGACGCGAGGATCCAGAACGTCGAGATCAGCGTGCCGACCGCGACCATCAGCGTCGCGAAGAAGTGGGCGCGCGGGCTCACGCGCTGCCAGCCGAACAGCATCACGCCGAGGAAGCCGGCTTCGAGGAAGAACGCCGTCAGCACTTCATAGGTGAGCAGCGGGCCCGTGATGTTGCCCGCGACGCGCGAGAAGCCGGCCCAGTTCGTGCCGAATTCGTACGCCATCACGACGCCGGAGACCACGCCCATCCCGAAGCCGATCGCGAAGATCTTCGACCAGAACTGGAACATGGATTTGTAGGCGGCGTCGCCGGTGACGAGATAGCGCCATTCCAGCACCGCCAGGAAGCTCGCCATACCGATGCTGATCGCGGGAAACACGATGTGGAACGACACCGTGAATGCGAATTGCAATCGTGCGAGATGGAACGCATCGAAGATTTCCATGACCGTAATTTGCTCGTGTTTGTGAGGACGTCCGCCCGAAGCAGGAAATCGCGCGACGGCTTGCCGAAGACACATGCGAATACAAAACGGTCACTCGCATGGCATCGGAGCGTGAATGACGATATCGCGTTTGCAACGATACTCGCAATCGTTCGAACGTGCGCTGAAACTGTGCTGCTTCCGTTGCCGAAGATGTGTGTACGGAAAACACATTTCGCGCCGGCGGGACGTTCAGCTGTACTGCTTTCCGCACTGCGGCGCTGTACATCGGGCGCACTGTTCATCCCCGTTAACATCCGATGCAACGCCTGCCCGCGGCCACGGCGCGCCTCTCGGCCGCGCCCGCCCGGCAGCCCCGATTCCCCTGGTCCGGCGCACGCGCCCGACCCGGCCGGCCCGCCGGCCGATCCGCCTGGAGAAACCGCATGGAGTCCTGCATCCGCCGCGACGAGCCGACCGGCAGCACCGCGTGTCATGTGACACGTCACCGTGCCGGCGAAGTGCGCGACACCGTCGATCGCGTCGTCGACGAAACGCCGGTTGCACTCGTGGTCAACGGTATTGCACACACGGTCATGATGGCGACCCCGATCGACCTCGACGCGTTCGGCCTCGGCTTCGTGCTCAGCGAAGGCATCGTCGAGCGTGCGTCGGACGTGTTCGACATCGAGAGCGAATGCCGGCCCGGCAGCGCCGAAGTGCGCCTGACCGTGTCGCAGCAGGCGTTCATGGCGCTGAAGGCGCACCGACGCGCGCTGGCCGGCCGCACCGGATGCGGTGTCTGCGGGATCGAAAGCATCGCGCAGCTCGACCTGCACCCGCCGCGCATCGCCGCCGCCGGTACGGCCGCCGGCATCGGCGCCGACGCGATCGCACGCGCCGCGCGCACGCTGCCGGCCCATCAGACGCTGATGCGCGAAACCGGCGGCATCCACGCGGCCGCATGGTGCGACCGGGACGGCGCCGTGCTCGACGTGTTCGAGGACGTCGGCCGCCACAACGCGCTCGACAAGCTGATCGGCCGGCTCGCGCGGCGCCGCGCCGACCTGCACGACGGCTTCGTGTTCCTGTCGAGCCGCGCGAGCTACGAACTGGTGCGCAAGGCCGCGCGGGTCGGCATCCCGATGATCGCGACGATCTCGGCGCCGACGTCGCTCGCGATCGACGTCGCCCGCGAAGCCGGCGTGCGGCTGCTCGGCTTCTGCCGCAACGACGGCTTCGTCGAGTACGTGTCGCCCGACGCCGTTCACCCCGACCAACCGGCGCTTGCGCAAGCACACCCGGACTTCTCCTGATGAAACCACTGACCGATTTCGATACCGCGCAGCAGCATTTCGCGAGCGCGTTCGCGCCGCTCGGGGCCACCCTGTCCGTCCCGATCGCCGAAGCGGCAGGCCACGTCCTGGCCGCGCCGCTCACCGCCGTGCTCGACCAGCCGCCGGCCGACCAGAGCGCGATGGACGGCTACGCCGTGCGTCACGCGGATCTCGCACTCGGTGAGCCGCTGCACGTCGCGCAGCGCTGTTATGCGGGCGACATGCCGGCGCCGCTGGCCCCGCGCACGGCCGCGCGCCTCTTCACCGGCAGCCTGATTCCGCCCGGCGCGGACACCGTCGTGATGCAGGAGCATGCGCACGAGCAGGACGGCCGGGTCGCATTCGACGCGCCGCAGCGCAGCGGTTCGCACATCCGCCGCCGGGGCGAGGAAGTGCGCGCCGGTGACCTCCTCGTGCCAGCCGGCGTGCGCATGAGTGCGATGCATGTCGGCGTGGCCGCCGCGCAAGGGTTCGCGCGTATCGACGTGCGTCCGGCGCTGCGCGTCGGCATCCTGACAACCGGCGACGAACTCGTCGCGTGCGGCGAGCCGCGTGCGCCGCAACAGATTTACAACAGCAATGCGCCGATGCTCGGCGCGCTGGTCTCGGGCACCGGCGCCGAAGTCGCGATGAGCGTGCATGCCGCCGATACCGCATCCGCCGTCGATCGCGCGCTACGCGATCTGCACGCGGGCTGCGACCTGGTGATCTGCGTCGGCGGCGCGTCGGTCGGCGACAAGGATCTGCTGCGCCCCGCGCTTGACGCGCTCGGCGCATCGTTCATCGTCGCCGGCGTGCGCATGAAGCCCGGCAAGCCGGTTGCACTCGCGCGGCTCGACACGCGGCCGGTGGTGCTGCTGCCCGGCAACCCCGGCGCGGCGATGACCGCGTTCGCGCTGTTCGTCGCGCCGCTGATCCGCCGCCTGCAGGGGCGCGCCGCACGCCTGCCGACCGTGCCGTCGCTGCCGATCGACGGCGGCTTCGAACCGGACGCGCAGCGCGAGCGCTTCGTGCGCGTGCACTGCACGGTCGGCCTCGACGGCATGCCCGTCCTCGATACGCTGCGCCAGCAAGGCGCCGGCACGCTGCAGTCGCTCGTGCAGGCGAGCGGGCTGGCCCGGCTGCCCGCCGGGCGACGCATCGCGAACGGCGACGCGGTACCGTATTACGAATTCGCGCCGTGGCTCGCATGAGCGCGACGCCCGACTCGCGCCCGCTGCCGCTGCCGCGCATGCATCGCGCGTCCCGCACCGCGAACTGTATTCCTGCAATTCGGGCGCGATTGTGTCCCTGCCGGAAAAACCCGGCGGACTATCCTCACGATGAGGCTCGTCACGCGCCGTGCGCCGCCATTTCGGCATGCGCACGGCCGACCGGCGCCGCCCCTTCGCTTACTTCATGCAGGCCGACGAACCGATCGTGAATGCCATCGTTTCCGCCGCGCCGGCCGCCGCCGCAGCTTCCGGCGGCGCATCGCCCGGCGCCTTCCCCCGCCCGACCGACACGCTCGGCCGCCCGCTGCGCGACCTGCGCCTGTCCGTCATCGACCAGTGCAATTTCCGCTGCGGCTACTGCATGCCGCGCGAGAGCTTCGGCGCCGACTATGCGTTCATGCCGTCGTCCGAGCGGCTGTCGTTCACGCAACTGGAAAAGATCGCCCGCGCGTTCACGTCGCTCGGCGTCGAAAAAATCCGCATCACGGGCGGCGAGCCGCTGCTGCGCCGTAACCTCGAAGCGCTGATCGAACGCCTCGCCGCGCTGACGACCGTCGACGGCAAGCCCGTCGAAATCGCGCTGACGACCAACGGCTCGTTGCTGGCCGCGAAGGCGCGTTCGCTGCGCGACGCGGGCCTGTCGCGCGTGACCGTCAGCCTCGATGCGCTCGACGACGCGATGTTCCGCCGGATGAGCGACGCCGACGTGCCCGTGTCGCGCGTGCTGGCCGGCATCGAGGCCGCGCAGGCGGCCGGGCTCGCGCCGGTCAAGGTCAACGCGGTGATCGAGCGCGGTGTGAACGACGGCCAGATCCTGCCGCTCGTGCGGCACTTCCGGCATACCGGCGTGGCCGTGCGTTTCATCGAATACATGGATGTCGGCGGCGCGAGCTTCTGGTCGGGTGACAAGGTCGTGCCGGCCGCGCAGATGCGCGCGCTGATCGATGTGCACTATCCGCTCGTGCTCGTCGGCGAACCGGCGCACGATGCGACCGCGATCCGTTGCGCGCACATCGACGGTGCAGGCGAGGTCGGCTTCATCGCGAGCGTGTCGCATCCGTTCTGCGGCACCTGTTCGCGCGCCCGCGTGTCGGCCGACGGCACACTCTATACGTGCCTGTTCGCGACGCAAGGTACCGACCTCCGGCCGTGGCTCGACGAAGCAGCGTCGAGCGCCGACCTCGCCGCCGCCGTGCGCGATCGCTGGACGCACCGCGACGATCGTTATTCCGAGCGCCGGGCCGCGCGGCCGGCCCGCGTGCCGGGCAAGACCTATCCGACCGTGCGCATGTCGCTCGTCGGCGGCTGAGGGCCGCCGCGCGACACCGCACGCGCCGCCAAATGGAGAACCAGTCATGACGACCTTCACCGAATCCCCTGCCGGGCTGCCGGACGATCCGTTGCGTGCCGGCGGCCACCCGCCTCCCGTCGATGCGGCCGACCCGCACCACGAACCGCCGCCCGCGATTACCGCCGGCTTCGAAGTGCGCGTGCAGTACGCACCGATCGACGCAGGCGCGGAGCTTGCGCCGATCGTTCGCAATCCGAATGTCGGTGCGGTCGTGAATTTTCTCGGGGTCGTGCGTAACGAAGGTGATGTCGACGATGTCGTCGCGCTCGAGGTCGAGCACTACCCGACGATGACCGAGCAGGCCCTGTGGAGCATCGTCGAGGAAGCCAGCGCGCGCTGGCAGCTCGAAGCGGTGAAGATCGTGCATCGCGTCGGGCGCATCCCGCTCGGCCAGGCTGTCGTGATGGTCGTGGTGGCCGCCGCGCATCGCGCGTGTGCGTTCGATGCGTGCGAATTCCTGATGGACTTCCTGAAGACCCACGCGCCATTCTGGAAGAAGGAGATCCGGCACGACGGCGAATCCGGCTGGGTCGAGGCGAAGGCGCACGACGACCAGGCGATGCGGCGCTGGGGCTGAGTCGGTCCGCCGCGCGTTTTCCGATTCCGCCGACTCCATTCAAGACATCGCAATGAAACTGACGATCAAATACTTCGCAAGCATTCGCGAACAACTCGAGCGCGACGAGGAAACCGTCGAGGTCGACGCACGCGAACTCACCGTCGACGCGCTGCGCAGCACGCTGGCCGCGCGCGACGCCCGCAGCGCGGACGCGCTGCGGATGGACCGGCCCGTGCGCGCGGCCGTCAACCTCGAGATGGTGACGGGTGAATTCGTCGTGCGGGAGGACAGCGAGGTCGCGTTTTTCCCGCCGGTGACGGGCGGGTGACGTCGCGACGGGCGGGATCCCGCCGGTGTCGGATACGGGCCGGCGCGCGTCGGCTGCTTGCCTGAGCGGCCCCCAGCAGGTCAGTGCCCCAGGCCGGTGATCTTCCGGCCGTTGAGGTCGGTGTTGGCGAAGCTTTGCATGACCGCGCCGCCGTGGTTTGTCGTGTCGCCTTCGCGGACGATGTCTTGCATAGCAATCCCCATCCGATTTGGCTGTGCCAAGGCGGCAAGGCATGGACCCGCGACACTGGAAACAAAACTGCCCAGTGCCTCACTGGTAATGCTTGAACTGCTCGGCCAATTGACGCGCCGTATCGTCGTTCAGACGCATATCTCCCGAGGCCCGTCGCAACTCGACAAACTGGCAGGCGGAGCGCTGATGCAAGATACACGCCAACTCATCGCTCCGGTCCGCTCTTAATTCAATTCGCCGAAAATGACCTGCTGCATCAAACGCCCAAGAGACGCCCCTATCTCCTAACCTTCTACCCAGGATGGCTCGTCTTCGTAACAGTAAAGAATCGAGTAGACACTTGAAGATTGATTGCCAAAAGTGAACCTTTTATCCAACACTTCAACAGAGGTAAAAATCATACCGGCCTCCTCCATATGCTTTATCAAGGGGTACATAGAATCGGTTGTTGACAGGTCAATACTCGGTGACTTTTGACTTCCGTCCGACAACAATGACGATAAGTAATAGTACGGACCAACAAGCGACACCCGCAATATGAAATTCTCAGTACCTTCCTTCAAGAAATACCCATAACTCACGTCCGTGTTGGGCTCAGTATCCTCCGTGAAATCAAAATTCCCTTCGAGAAACCGAATTACATCAGGATACTTTGCCAAAGCAAGATTCGCCTTAACGAACGAGTAGTCAGGAGATTCAAAGCTCCCGTATGACTCAATCACGGAACGTGAGAATCTCCCCCAATCAAAATGTGAATCACGGGGTCTCTGGGCCTCTGGGATGTCCATGTATCTTTCCTCCATTGTCTTGGTGAACGCGCACTGAAGTTTGAGTGCCTCCATTGGGACCAAAACCTATGGGCGTCTTGAAATCGTGGTCTCGATGACAACGTCATGCCGGAATTTTTCACTTCCAAATGGGACAGTTTTGTGGGCTAGGGTCAAAACAATCACTGCGACCGTGTTTGGCCGCTGTGACGCCGGCAACCTTTGCGCCTTGTCCGCGAGCCTGCCTGCAAGTGTGCCGCTCAGTCCCAAAGGATCAATCCACTGCACCAGGCTTACAGCGTACTGGAAGACGTTGATGCCACCAGCTAGACCGATCGGGTCCTTGCAGATAAACCGTCCGTTACTCGGATCGTTGTACCTTGTCGGTTATAGTGCAGCCCGCTTCAGCGTCGAAGTATTGCCCCGCAAAGCGCAGCGGATTGCTAATCCCTTCCCGGCGTACCACGTTGCTCATCACCTTGCGCGATCGCCTATTAATCCGTGTTTCCTTAGCTGGCCAACGATTCCGAGGGGCAACGTAGATCTCACCTCTCCCCAAGCGTCAAGCCCTTGAGATTCACCAACAGATCTGTCAGTGAATCAGCCGATCTCTCCAGAAATTTCGGGTTCATTACCCCCATTCCCACCTCAAATACCTCTCCATTAGAATTAATCAAAATTGCTTGTCCACCGCCATCATCCCCAATCATGAAGCATCCCGGAAGGTACCTTGGGACTTCATATTCTATATTTCTCTCAGACAGAATTTCTATTTCATGCAAAGCCAAACAGCCCATCGAACTTAGTCCATTTGTGATTTTCAAAAAATCAACGTATTCCTTAGAAAAAGACAGCCCGACCTTCGCCTCTGCAACATTAATCTGGCTAGGGGTCGCTGGAATTCTCAGTTCGAAGTGTTGACTAAGATACGCTCTATTTAGCATTGAAAGCTCCCAAACAGTCGAAATATTTGTAATTTTGTCGCATCGCTCGCCTTACAACACTTTCTGGAACACCTGCTGCCCTCATCTGTCGGGCGGCCTCATTAAACTCTGTCTGCACATCCGTATTGAAGCCGTTTTTATTTCGGAATGCCCGCTGCATGCCAGAAATTTGAGCGTGGACGGAGCCCGAAGTGCTCGGCAGCAAAACCGCCGGTGCAGTTCCCGAACTATAGGTCGCGTTAGGGAACACCTGCTACTTTGCCCATTCCTGCTGAATTGGATGATGCGACTGCACAAGCCCGTCGGCAATCGTATTTGTGTTACCCGGTGCCCGATTCGCTTTGGGCGACTATAAGGTTGCCGTGTTGATCTGCATCATTCACACGATAGCCACCTGGCCGCCGGCATAGCAAACCAAGCGGGTCAATCCAGCCTATCCGATTGGGTGCGTATTGATACGCGTTCAAGCCACCTTGCAGCCCGATCGGGTCGTTGCTGATGAATCTCCCCGTGCCTGGGTCATAGTACCGATGCCGGCTGTAGACGAACGAGGGGCTGACCCTGAACCAGAATTAGTCCCGGTCGGAAGTGGAGATTTCCGGCTTGGTTGAGTTGTCAGGCGAGGCGGATTCCCTTGCCTGACGGGCGAATTCTGCGGGTGTCATCCACTGCAATGCGGAGTGGGGACGAACCTCGTTATAGTACGTGCGCCAGTCGTCGATTTTGCTCTGCGCGTCGGCCAATGACAAGAACCAATGTGCGTTCAGACACTCCTGCCGGAAGCGCCCGTTGAAGCTTTCGACCTTGGCGTTGTCAGTGGGCGTGCCCGGCCGGCTGAAATCCAGTTCAACGCCATGTTCATAGGCCCAGCGATCCATTGCCTTCGAAATGAACTCGCTGCCATTGTCGACCTTGATCGTGGCGGGGTGCCCGCGCAGGGCAGTAATACGCGTCAGCGCTTCGACTACATGCTCCCCCTTCAGACTTTGCCCGACCTCGATGGCCAGGCATTCCCGGGTGTAGTTGTCGACGACGGTCAGTGTCCGTAGACGTCTCCCGTCGAACAGTGCATCCGCAACGAAATCCATGCTCCAGATTTCGTTGATCGCGGTCACGATATGCTTGGGCTGTCGCAGCCGAGCCGATTTGTTGCGTCGTGGCCGCTTATGCCGCAGTGAGAGTCCCTCTGCCCGATACAGCCTGTAGACGCGCTTGCAGTTATCTCGCCAGCCTTCCCGTCGCAGGACCACGTGAACGCGCCGATACCCATAGTGCACGCGCGTGGCGGTGATCTCCTTGATACGCATGAGCAGCGCCGACGAATCACGCGCAACCGACTGATACCGATACAGTGAACGAGACATGCCAAACAACGCGCAAGTCTTCGTCAGGCTGGTTCGATAGCGATCACGCAATTCATCGATCAACATGCGCCGACGGGCAGGCTTCAGAGCTAATAGGATGGTCCGCCCCTCCCTGAAGGGGGATACTGAAGCCCCCGAAACCGTCGGAGAATGATCATGCGTATCGTTTCTCACAGCTGCGCCGTCTACGGCGTCGACCTGGGCAAGACGACGTTTCACATCGCCGGAGCCGACCAGCATGGACGGCCCACCCTGAGAATCAAGCTTCGTCGCGACGCCTTGCTACAGTTCTTTGCAACCGCGTCTCCCGCGCTCGTGGGCATGGAGGCTTGTCCAGGATCCCATTGGCTGGCAAGGAAACTGATCGCGTTCGGCCACGACGTCAAGTTGATACCGGCCCAATTCGTCAAGCCCTACCTGAAGTCGAACAAGAATGACACGCTCGACGCCGAGGCAATCGCCGAAGCAGTAACGCGCCCAACGATGCGCTTCGTCCCTGTCAAACGCCACGAGCAACTTGACATGCAAGCGCTGCACCGCGTGCGTGCCCAATTCGTTCATCAGCGCACGGCCCTGGTGAGTCAGTTTCGCTGCTTTCTGCTCGAATACGGCATCGCAATCCACACCGGTATCGGCATGTTTCGACGCGATGCGACTCGCATTCTCGCGGACGATTCCAACGATCTGACGCCGACGATGCGACAGCTGCTGATGGATCTGTGGTCGGACTTCCTGCGTATTGACGAGCGGGTCACCGCACTTTCCGGTCAGATCGAAGTCTCTGCCAAGCACGATGACGTTGTACAGCGCCTCACGACGATTCCGGGAATTGGCCCGCTTGGGGCAAGCGCTTTGTGCGCAGCCATTGGAAATGGCAAGCAATTCCGCAGCGGACGTGACTTGGCTGCATGGATCGGCCTCGTTCCGCGTCAGCATACGACCGGCGGCAAGCCTACGCTCTTGGGCATCAGCAAACGCGGCAATACGTACCTGCGCCGCTTACTTGTATTGGGCGCTCAGTCCTGTCTGATGCATCTGGATCGCTCAAGAGATCGGCTCGGGCGATGGCTGGATACGCTCGAGAGCAGGATGCATCACAACAAGGTCGTGATAGCGCTGGCGAACAAACTTGCTCGCGTCGCGTGGGTTGTACTCACGCGCCCGGGCGCCCTGTACAAAAAAATGGATCCTCGCTTCTAGAACCGAATCGACTTCAAGTTTGCAGGGACGTGGAATCGAGATGACGCAACAGTTGACTGGCGTGTCGTAAGCCTTGGTCAAAAAAGCGGGCTAGCAAGCCCGATCCAGCTTATTAGGAACGGTACGCGCAGATCTCATCATGGCCTGAACGCCAAAAGCGTTCGACTCGCGAGAGGCCGGATACATTTACGCAAACTGACATGCGTCGGATCGACAACGCTCGCCTTGCAAAGCCGGGGCGGACCATACATTTTTTGCGAGTACGTCCTGCAGCATGGCCTTGTCCAGGCTCAGGTCCGCCACGAGCCGCTTCAACTTCGTGTTTTCCTCTTCGAGCTGGCGCAAGCGGCGCAACTCAGAAGGCCCCAGCCCTCCGAATTTCTTCTTCCAGTTGTAGAAAGTCGCCTCGCTTATTCCGAGTTTGCGGCAGATCTCCTCGACCTTCGTACCCAGCTCGGCTTGCTTCAGGGCAAATGCGATCTGCTCTTCCGTAAACTTGCTCGTCTTCATGGCATGGCCTTCGTGTCCGCGTGGACACATCATGCCGAATTTCTCTACTTTTGCACCGGACTATTTCTTGGGTCAGGGTCATCGTAGTACCGATACCGGTTATAGTGCAGCCCCGTCTACTTGCCGCTACGGCCGACCTTTCAGCTTTTCAATCTCCTGCAGCGAGGCGCGTCACATTCATCGTCGTAGTGGTATCGCGCGGTAAATGACATGTCGTTGAGCCTTGTGCAATAATGAATCTCGACGTTGCTCGGCGGTTGACCAGAGCAGATCAGGTAGTAGGTCGTACACACATGGAACTCTTCGACCTCAATCCCGGCGACCATGTCTACCTCTCCTTCAATAACGTCTCTCGCCAGATCACCATTACGCCAGATTCATGCCAACCCCGACAACGCCAAGGGGCGCAACTACGACCCTTGGCGCTTAACACCTCACTCGAAAGCTCACATCGCTTCCCATGATCTGTAAGTCTTCAATTTCAAGGCGACCCTCGTTCGGAAGTGGGCCAACCAAATAAAAGCCAAGTTCAATGATTTCGCGCTCTAGCCTGTCTATCTCTACAAAAAGTTGATTGTTTGCGGCTTGCTCAAATTCCACGAAGAGTAGTTCATACGAGCGAAAATTCTCGCCAGGAGTAAAGTTGCCGATCATGAGCCCCCCCTCTGAAGAAGTCACCGTGACCTCTCCTGCAAAATTTCCACTGCAATCGTTTAAATGGAACTTCATCATCGTGGGCACTCCGTGGTTTTCCCAAGCGCTTCGGACAATCGCTCGAGATTTTCATTGCTGAATCCGTCGGCACCACTAGGATGAATGATTCGAGCGTGATTTGGAAACTTATTAGTCGGATCCTCAATAACGTCGAACCCTGCCCCTCGGACGGCATCTGCCGTACCTGATGCGACAGTTTCAGTTGCCTTCAGCAAGCCCGTGGCCTTCGGAAAGGCATTCCTCATCTGTTGAGCTGCAACGCAGGGACAACAGCCGTGCAGGACAGAGATTCCAGGAGGATTGACCTTCCTTTCTGGTTCTTTCAGACGGAGGTTATCGATCGAGTTACCGCCAATCCGATTGATCTTCGTGGGCCCAGGCAGAGGCTTGCCCGTCAACCCTAACGCATCGACCCAAGTTATAGGGTTCGGTGCGTACTGGAAGACGTTGATCCCGCTTGCGAGCCCGATCGGGTCCTTCGACACGAAACGCCCCGATGCCGGATCGTAATACCGATGCCGGTTATAGTGCAGCCCCGTCTACTTGCCGCTACGACCGACCTTTCAGCTTTCGCAATCTCCCGCAGCGATGCACGTCGCATTCATCGTCATAGTGGTATCGTGCGGTAAATGACATGTCGTTGAGCCTTGTGTAGCAAGGCATATCGACATCACACCACAGTTGGATAGAGTAGATCGGGTAGCACGTCATAGCCGTATCGCCGTCGGTTCACGTGAACTGGCACTCATTGCCTCATTTCCCGGCACGGATCTCGGCCTCGATCAGCCACTCGACCGGAAAGTAGATTCCGCCCGCGCGGCTATTCTCGATGCGCGACAGTTGTCACGCCGCATTGAAGCGATATCGCTGCCCATCTGAACTGCTCGACCTCGGTCAGATTATCGGGACAGAAAATCTGCACCCACATCCTTGATGTCTTCGTCAGAACTATCCAGAGCACGTTTCGCAAATTTAATCATCAACCCTCTATCCAGCTCACAACACAACTCTAGCAAACATCGATACTCTTCATAACCCCCATTAACCAGCACCCCATCAACTTCTGCCTCGATATTTTTCATCACCCAATCACGCGGTAACTCCAATATCAAATTTCTGCACTCTTCCGTGAAACCATTTACATAGCTTGACATTGAGATCAACTGTCTAAAAAAAACGACCCTCTCGGACTCAGGATAGCTCAACACCAAATCGATAGCCATAGCCCTTTCCTCAGGCACGGAAAAGGCTCTCTGAACAAAAGAAACAGCGGATGGTTTTTTTACAAACCCATCTCTCAATTTCACGTAGATCCGAAAAGCCTCTTTAAGATCTTTCCACGAGCCATTTTCTTTATCTTTCATGGTTACTTCTTCCCAGCCTTAATCCAAGGCAGATTTTTGAATTTCTCGACAAATGTCTGTCCCGACATTCGCTTAGACGGACAAACTGTATGATGAGTTGCGGCATGCGACCCGCCAACGTCCTTGCCATCCGCAACGACCTCTATCCCGTCTGGGAGTTCCGATCCAGCTGGAAGCTTGTGATAGGTGCCACTGATAGGTGCCTTATTGACATCACCAAATGTCGACGCTCCTCCTTCAGTAGTCGGCCCCACCATTCCAGCTGCGTCGGCAATCAAGTCTGCATTTTGTCCCGGTTTGGTGTTAACGCCCTGGATTCTAGGTTCGCGCGGACCACTGGCATTACCAAATGCATATAAGTCGCATGTTGTCTTAGCCAAGCCCAGCGGATCAATCCACCCGGCCGGATTCGGCGCGTACTGGAACGCGTTCAACCCTCCCGCCAAACCGATCGGGTCCTTCGACACGAAGCGTCCTGATTGCGGATCATAGTACCGATACCGGTTGTAGTGCAGCCCCGTTTCGTGATCATGGTACTGCCCCTGGAAGCGGATGGGGTTGGCGACGGAAGCCTTGCCCGACGCTTTCCGAATCACCTCCTGCGCGACACCCCAAGCACGATACTCGGCGGCCCACGCAATCTCACTCTGCTCGTCCGTCAGTTCCTGCGGCGTGCCAAGGTGATCGCATTGATACCACGCCAGACCATCGATCGGCGGCGCAGGCGGTGGAGGGCCCCACAGCGCGTCTTCGTCCTGCCGGTAGTAGTCGCCGTACTCGGGCTGGTCGAGCAGTTCGATGGCGTCGTCGCGCACCGCCTGCGCCACCGGCACGAAATTGCCCGGCTCGTACACGTAGTGTGTGGTGCGCGCACCGAAGCCATCCTCGTCGGCGATCTTGCTTTCCCACGCGAGGGTGTCGCCGTCCCAGCCGTATAGCGTGAAGCCGCATTGCAGTTCGCGGTTGCGCCTGACCCGCTCGGCGCGGTTCCAGTGCGGCCCGGCCTCTCTTCTTTCCTCGTAGTGGGCCTTGCTGTACTTCGTCAGGCGCCGGCCGAGGGCGTCGTAGCTGTAGTCCGCCTGCAGCCGCTCGTCTTCGTAGTGCGTGAGCCGGTCGAACAGGTCCCAGGTGAAACGACTTGCCTTACCGTTATGCCAGCGTTGGGTCAGGTTGCCCCGCGCGTCGTACTGGTAGTGGGTGCCGGCGTATTGCTTGAGCAGGTTGTCCAGCGCCTTGATGCGCGGCATGCGCTGGCGCTCCGCCTCGCGCTGCTCCTCTGGGTCGATCAGGTTGCTCGCGGGGTCGAACGCGAAGGTTTCATGCCCCAGGCGGCTCTGTGCTTCGAGCAGCCGGCCCACCGGGTCGTAGCGATAGGCCAGCTGGCCGCGCCGCGTGTCGTTGATGTCGGTGAGCTGGCCGCTGGCGTCGTAGCGGTAGCGGCGTACCAACATGCGGCTGCCGCCACCGGTCTGCCCGTGCGGGCCCTTGGCCTCGTGGGCCAGCACCTGCTCGCTCAGCCTACCCATGGTGTCCCACTGCTGCGTCTGTAGCAGGCGGTTGCCCTGGGTGCGGACGATTTCGCGGTGCAGGTCGTCGCGCTCGTAGCTGACCATTTCGCGATCGTCAAGTTGCAGGGCCAGCAGGTGGCCGCTGCCGTAGGTGAGCCAGCTTACGCGGTGGCCATCCGGGCGCACGGTGGCGATGCGCTGGTTGAGCGCGTCGTACTCGTGCTGCCACACGCCGACCAGCGGCTTGCCGAGGCGGGTGTAGTGCTGGTGCTCGCGTACCAGGTTGCCGGCCGCGTCGTGGAACCATTGCAGGCGGCTGTGGGCGTTGGTCGCCAACGCGAGGTTGCCGTTGCCGTCGTAGGCGAAGGTTTCCACCTGCCAGTCCCGCTCGCCCGGTTCGGCATCGCCGGTTTGCAGCGCCGCGCAGCGTTCTGCCAAACGCCCCATCGGATCAAAGGTATAGGCCGTGATGCGCTGGCCGTCCACGGCGCGCGCCAGCTTGCCGGTTTCTTCCTCGTACTCGTATCGAGTGGTGGCGCCATCGAAGCCGGTTTCGGCGAGCAGGCGGCCCACCGGGTCATAGTGGAACTCCGCGTCGCGGCCGTTCTCGTTGCGCAGTGCCGTGAGCTGGCCGAGCTTGTCCCACTGGTAGCGCAGGCTTTGACCGGCGGCGTCTACGCGGCTGGCGAGCAGCCCGGCCTCGGTGTAGTTCCATTCGGTGCGCCGCCCCAGTGCGTCGACGTGGGTCAGCAGGCGGCCTTCGGCATCGCGCTCGAAGTGTTCTTCACTGTTGTCGGCGTGGCGAATGGCGGCGAGCTGGCCCGCGTCGTAGCGGTAGCGGGTGACGTTGCCTGCCGCGTCGGTGAACTGGACCATCTGGCCGCGCTCGTCGTAGGCCCAGGCACTGGCCTTGGCAGAGCAATCCACGTAGCGTGTGAGCTGGCCGTTGGCGTTGTACTCGAGCTGCTTGGTCTTGCCGCTGGCATCGGTAATGCCGATGGGCAGGCCCATCAGGTTGTAGGCGTACTCGGTCTTGTTGCCCAGCGGGTCGATGGCCTCCGTGAGCCGGCCGCGCGTGTCGTAGTCGCGCAGCCAGAGGCCTCCCTCGGCGTCGCTGATCTTGATGAGCTGGTTCTTCGTATCCCACGCGTAGTGCACTACCGTGCCATCGGCCCGGATGTGTTCGAGCAGGTTGCCGACCTCGTCGTAGGCATAGCGGTCTTCGCTGCCATCGGGGTGGACATGGCGGATGACATTCTTGGCATCGTCGCGGAAGAACCATTCGGAGCGCTTGTCCGGATGGATGATGCGGTAGGTATAGCCAAGGATGTCGCAGTAGTACCAGGTTTCCTGCCCGTGCGCGTCGGTGACGTAGGTGAGGCGGATGTTCTCGTCCCATTCCAGCCGGGTGTCGAAGCTGCCGTCGTCGGCCCACTCGTGCACGGCGCGGGCATCGGGGCCTTCGCCCTGCCATTCGAGGTTCATGCCCCGGCCGGTGCGGTCGGTGTAGCGGGTGATCAGGTGGTGCTGGTAGGCGTAGGTCCAGACTTGCGCGTTCTCATCCTGGGCGATGGTGAGGTCGCCCGCCTCGTCGTAGCGGTACAGGCTCAGCCGGCGTTGGGGCGCGTCCTTTCCCATCAGCCACAGGCCGATGATGCGGCCTTGGGTGTCCACGTCAGTGCCGAGATGGGTGTGCGGCTGGCTGAGGTCGTCCTGGTAGGTCACAAGGTCGGACAGCACCACGCGCTCGCCCACCCGGTGGTCGTAGCCCAGCAGCAGGCCGGCGCCGCCGCGCAGCTCTATCCGCGTGAGCAGGAAGCGATCGCCGTGGCGCTGGTAGGTCTCGCGGCGCTCGAAGCCACGGCACAGCGCCAGGCTGTTTTCGCCGGTCCGGATCAGCGTGAGGTCTTCGATACGGTCATCGTGCGCTTCGCCCACCTTGGGCAGCGGGTAGTCGTGGCTGCGGCCATCGGCGCCGTGGTAGCGCAGCCCCTCGCCAACCACATCGAAGCGCGTGGTGTACGGGGTGATCCAGCGCGCACCAAGATCTCCCGCATCGTAGGCCCCCAGGCTGGAGCGGTAGGTACGCGTCCAGTCGATGGGGAAAGGCCCGGGAAGCGAGAAGTCGGTATGGCTGAGCGTCTCGCTGCCCATGGCGAAGCTGATGCTGCGCTCGGTCTTGGCGCACGTACAGCCTTCCTTGAGCGGATTGGGGTCCTTCGTAGTGGGGTGCTGCCTGGTTTGGGCCTCCATCATGCCTTCCGAGCCCTGTCTCTCCCCCTTGCTCGTGGTCTTGGGCTTGACGTTGGCGCTCTGGCCGGCGGCACCGCGCGCACGCCAGCGCGCCAAGGCGGTGACCAGGGAGGCGAGCAGATAGCCAATGCTGTTGGCCACTTTCTCGTCGCCCAGGCGGGCGACCTGGCTCTTGAGCTCCGGCGCGAAGTTGCGTAACGCCTGGGTGTTGCGAAGCACCAGTTCGCGTTGGCGCTCGTCGAGCAGGGCCTTGGCGGCCACGTTGGCGGCGGCTTTGCCAGCGGCTTTATAGACGCCCCACACGGCGCCGAGGAAGTTGCTGATGCTGGCCTTGGGGTCATGCAGCAACTGATCGCCAGCGGCACGCATTTGCTCGGCCGCTGCCTTGGCGTCGCCGGATGCGTTGAGCTTGCCCGTGGCGAGCGCTTCGAGACCGCCCGCGATGTCGACAATCGCCTTGCCGCCCCAATCGCCCGCATCCTTAAGGATGCCGTTGAGCTTGCCCTGCGCCTCCTTGGCAAACGTGTCGATCTCGCCCACGATGCTGGCGTTGAGGTGGGCCACCAGCACGTTGATGAGAGCATCGCCGAGCAACGACTTGCCGGTCAGCTTCAGTTCCTGGCGCACCAGGAACAGAGTCGGGCGCAGGCTCATGCGCGCCGCCGCCATGGTCGGCGGCGCCGGCAGCACGCCGATGAGGTTGATGCCCAGGCTGACCCAGTCGAGCAGTCGGCGCTCCTTGGCCTGCGACAGGGTGACGATGTCGCCCAGGCTGTCGACCAGGGCGATGATGTTGCCGACCACCGGCAGCGACCCCGCCACGGTGCGGATACGATCGAGGGTGACCACGCCATCGCTGACCTTGCGCAGCCATTGGTCGAACTCCTGGGCGCCGCGGTTGACGTCGCGCGCATCGATGGTGTTCAGCGGCGCGACCGCTACCTGGGGGGCGCGTTGCTGTTCCTGCGGGTTCGGGGTTGCCATACGTTACTCGTGGTGTAGGTTGGCTTGCACGGCATGACCACGGCCGTGCTGGGTGATGAATGGGGCGGTATTGGGCGCAGCGCTACGCAGCGGGGGCGGCAGGCCCTTTAGCGCGCCCGTGCCGACGCAGGGTGATGACCTTCAGTAGCTCGGATAGCAGCAGCAGCCCGAGGTTGAGCGACAGGCTCGGCCCCTCGCCCACGTGCAATAGCCATGGGATGAATGACAGAGATGGCACTGCCAAGAGCAGGCGCAGCGGCACCTGGGCATAGGCCAGCGGCCGCGCGTAGCGGCTGCCCCGCAGAAACAGGCAGGCCGACACGGCGATGGACACGGTGAGCAGCAGGGACAGGCCGAACCAGACAGCCGCGTAGCCGCCCGGCTCGTGCAATTGCCCGAATGCCTGAATGTCGTCGTACAGCGGAATGCGCCCGGCGGCGAGGTTGAGCCAGCAGTAGCGGACCAGATAGAGCAGATCCAGCCCGCCCCAGAACAGGTAGAGGGGGCGCGTCACGACGGCACCTCCCATCGTGGACCTGATTCGGACTCCGGATTGACCGATTTCCGCTGAACCGGCGTGGGTGGCCACGCCGGCGTGCCGATATAGCTGCGCTTGTCCCAAGGGTCGGCTGGGTCGGCACCAAACCGTACGCGCGCGGGGCCGGGAGCCAGGCCAACGACAAGGGCACGGCCTGCTTCGTCCAGCGTGCCGCTGAAGATTCGCCCCCGGGAATCTTCGACCTCGTAACTTCCATGGCTGACCGCCGCGCCGTTGGCGCGGATGTTTTCGAGCTGCAGGCGTGCTTCCTTCATGGTTTGACTCCCTTGATTTCATGCACTTCGTCGGCGACACCGGGTTGCCAATGCCACGACTTACCGCCGATGGCCCAGGCATCGTCTCCTTCGAGATAGCGTTGCTTGATCTTCCGGGTCTCGCCGTAGACATGGACAGCAGAGTTGTCCTTGAGCCACGGGTCGGCATCCGCAGGGAGCGGCTTCCACTGCTGGATCTTGTCGCGCGTGGTGTTCATGTAGTCCTTGCCGTCGGAGCCGAACAGGCGCCCTTCGTCGCCCATGGAGGTCAGGCGATTGATGAACATGACCCCGGTGTTTTTAATGCCGTGGTAGTCGTTGTCCGTGGTGACCCAGCGGCCGGGGCCCGATGCCGGCACCGGCGTGGCGCCAGCGCTCAGGGACTTCGCCATGGCTGGCACCGGCGCGGCGCCCATGGCCTGCGACGGCATGGCGCCAGCGACAAGGGACTGGACCTGGCTGGCGCTGCCACTCGGCGGATTCGCAGGCCACTTGGGCACGCCGACATAGCTGGCTTCCTCCCAAGGGTTAGCCGGGTCCAGCCCAAAACGAATCTTTGCCGGCCCTGGTGCTACGCCGGAGACGACGTTGCGCCCCGCTGAATCGAGCGTGCCCTTGAAGACTTTGCCGAGCGCGTCCTCGACCTCGAAACCGCCGTTCGCCAGGCCACGCTGGTTGGCGTAACGATTGAAGAGCTCGAGATTGCCCTGACTGGGTCTGGGCGGCTCCGGGAAACTGGCCGCGCGGTTTCTCGGACCGGTGTAGCTGAACTTGGCCGCATGACCGGTGTAGCGTCCGCTGGTCTGGTGGGTGATGCCGCCCGCGTTGTACACCGTGGCGCTGCCGCCGCCGTTGATGACCAGCTCGGTCTTGGCGTTCAGCGTGATGCGCTCGGCGGTGTGGGTGATGTTGAGCTTGGCCAGCAGGTTGATGCTGTCCTTCAGCGCGCGGATGTCGATGTCTCCCGCCGCCGCAATCAGGCGATAGCCGAGGCTCTGCACGAACAGGCGCATGCCACGGCTGGCGCTGGCGAGCAGGCGTTTGCCGCTGGTCAGGCTGGTATGTTCCGTACTGCTGAGCGCAATGTGCTCGCCGCTGGCGATATGGGTCGAGCCCGGCGTGCTGGTGGCGATGCCGACCGGGCTGGCGACGACCACATACGGCTGCGCGAACTCGGGGAAGTTGTTGCTGGCCGGGTCGCCGGGGCCGTTGCCGGCAATGCCCTGGTGCTGCTTTTGCAGCGCCTTGGCGACCGCATCCTGGTCACCCGCTTCCTGCGCCTGTACTTCGCGAGCCTGGGTGCCGAAGCCCTCCTGCTGCTCACCAGCCACGTGCAGACGGGCGGCGGTTTCCTTGAGGTCCTTGTGGTGCTCGCTGGCGTGCGGACGCGGCTCGGTGGTCAGCAGCAGGCCGGAGCCGGCGCGCACCGCGCCGTGCTCGTCGGTGCGCAGCTCGAAGCCCTTGCCGCGCGCCTTGCCGCCGCCCGGGCGCGGGTGGACGAGGTAGCCCAGGTTGAGCGCACTGGCGCCCTGGTCGCTGCGCAGCGTGGTGCTGATCTCGCCGTTGGTGTCGTCGAACAGCAGTTCGTTGTTGCGCCCGGCCTTGTGCTCCTTGCTCTTGATGGTGCTGAGGATGTTGTGCCTGGGCAGCTCGTAGGGCGGGCGCTGCAGCGCCATGTAGGTTCTGCCGATGATCAGAGGCTGGTCGCAATCGCCGTCGATATTGCCCACCAGGACTTCCTGGCCGATGCGCGGGATGGCCATGTGCCCCCAGGTGGCGCCGGCCCAGTTCTGCGAGACGCGGACCCAGCAGGAACTGTGCTCATCGGACTTGCCCTGCCGGTCCCAGGTGAACTGAACCTTGACCCGGCCCCACTCGTCGCAGTGGATTTCCTCGCCCGGCGGCCCGACGACGATGGCGACCTGCGGGCCATCGATACGCGGCTTGGCCATGGGTGCGGGACGCCATTCCACATCATCGGGAATCAGCTCGGCGGTGTAGCTGTAGTGGGTGCCCAGTTCTGCGTCGGCGCTTTCCTCCGCCTGGCTGGTATGTTGCACGCCGCGGTGCCTGATGCGCAGGGGCCGCCAGCCACGGTTGAGGTCGGCGCGCGGATGGCCAGTGAGGTCGAAGGCCAGGCCGGGCACGAGACGCGCGTCGTCGCCTTCCACTTCGGCGGTACGCGCATCGCCGCGCAGCCCGCGCAGACGGGTCCGGGTGAAGGGCTGCCCAGCCGCGTCTTCCTTGTAACGGCCGGGGAATTGGTAGACCTCGTAGTCCTGCCCCTGGTGGTCGAGCTGCGCGCCGTCGTGCTGATGCTCCTGGTTATAGGTCGGGTGCTTGAAGGTGTAGTCGCGCTGGGTCTGCCGCGCGGTGCGCACGCGCTCGCTGTAGCGCAAGCGGCGCAGCGCCGGCGTGGGCTGGTCGCCGCCCGGCGTGGCGTTGTATTCAACCGGGCCGCCCTCGATGGCGCCGAAGATGTAGAGATTGTCGCCATGAACCAGGCGGTGGCTGGCATCGGCGAAGGCAAAGGCGTAGTAGAAGCCCTCTTCCGCGGCGAGCCGGGCGAGGAAATGCAGGTCGCTGTCGCCCGCTTGTACGCAGTACTCGCGCGGCAGATGCACGTCGGTCACCAACTGTTCGTAGTCGGTGATCTCGTGCTCCTTGAGCACCGCCGACAGGATATCCGGCACGCTCTGCCGTTGGAAGATGCGCCAGTCGGCGCACAACCCCGTACGCGCGAGCTTGGGTTCGACCACGGCGCGGTAACGAGTGCGGCGAAAGCCGGTGTCTCCTTGCTCGAAATCGCTGACCAGGCCATGGACGTAGCGCACCGGCTGATCGGCGCGCCAGATGGTGAGCTGCGCGGGCTGGTCGAGCACCGCCCCGAAATCGATCGACGGATCGGTGCTGGCCAGATCGACCGACAGCGTGAACGGCTGGCTCAGTCCCTCTTCCAGCTCGAACGAAACCACATCGAACTCGAGGCCCCCCGCCTTGAAGGTGAAGCGCATATCGGATTGTCGAGGCATGGTGTGTTCCTCAATCAGTAAAAATTGCCCGGTGTGGATTGCCGCGAGGTCCTGAATTAGCGCTTGAGAGTGGCGTCGAGTGCGCGCAGCACCTGCCCGGTGCTGCTGTCCAGCTGAACGCTGAAGTAGGTGTACGCGCCGGTAAGCAGCACCAGCGCGCAGGCCCAGGGTGTCCACCACGGCAGTTGCCCGCCGAGCCGGTAACGGCGTGTGGCGATATTGCGAACGCCATCGGTGAGCTTTTCCGGGACGTCGCCACGCAAGCCGCGCAACACGTGGTGCAGCCGGTCGATGATGTGGTTGAGCGATTCATCGCGGTTGTTTCGCACCCCGTACTTGCCGGTGAAGCCCAGGCACAGGCAGAGGTACTTGAACTCCAGCACGTCGCGGTACTTGGCGGGCTCCACGAGCATGCGGGTGAGCACGGTGAAGAATTTCTCGCCGCCCCAGGTTTCGTTGTGGAAGTGGCTGAGCAGCGAGCGCTTGGCCCATATCGAGTCAGTGCCGCCCCAGGGGGTAGCCATCACGGCCTCGTCGATGAAGGTGCACAACGCATAGCGGAAAGCCAGCTGAGTGGCGCTGTCGTAGCTGTGCTGGCGGATTTCCTCGTCCAGCGCGCTGATCTGGTCGCGCACGGTTTGATAGAGCTTCCCGATGTCGTCGCAGCGCTCCAGCCTGCGCAGGCGAATCACCAGGCCCAGCAGCGGCTGCGCACCGTCCACCAGAGGATTCCAGCCATGGCCGCGCAGCTGGAAACTCAGGTCCGGGTCGCCGTTGAGCTGTTCGATTCGCTGATAGCCGACGGTCTGGCTGAGTTCGTCCGCGGCGGCATGGCCGAGAGCCGGTCGCGAGCGCAGCGTGCGCGGGTCGTCGATGGAAATAGTCGTGGTCATGTCAATGGCTCCGGATGGCCCAGAACTGCATCTCCAGTTCCGGGAAGTCGCCGGCGACGTGGAAGCCGAAGCCGGATGTCTGTTGCGTCATGACCTGCCACGCCGGATGCGTGCGATCGAGTTCGAAGTAGATGAAACCGGCGTGATACGGCAGATAGCGCGGCGCCACGTGCAATTGCTTGAGCGGAATGCCCGGCAACTGCAGGCTGACCAGTTCACCGAGGCGCTCCATCGAGGTGACCTTGGCTTGCTGGACGAACAACTGGCGCAGGTCGTCCCCGGACATCCGGGCGCGCACGGCGAGCACGAATTCCGCGCTTTCGATCAGCGTGCGATCGTGCACCTCGGCGGTCAGCGTGCCGTAGCGTTGCTCAACGATCGGCAGCGACACCGCGCGGGGCTGGAGCACGGTGCTCAGGGTCCGCCGCAAGGTATCCATGAGCATGCGGAAGGACACGCGCGGATCGTCGTGCTGATAGGCCGGGTACTCCTGCGGCAGACGCCCCTCGTCGGTGAAGGTGACCAGTTCGCCGCAGGCCTGGATGAACGCCACGTAGAGATCCTCTGGATGCACATGCCGCTTGCGCGACAGGTAGCCGAACCAGGGCTGCAGGCGGTTGATGACCTGCAGCAGGTTGAAGTCGGTGATGTCGGCCACGCCCGACTGTCCGGCAGAGCCGATGCGCTGGGCGATGCTCTTGGCCCGCTCGCGCATCAGCCCGGCCACTTCGCCGACGAAGCGATGCAGCGGCGCGATGGCGTTCACGGACAAGCTGGTGGGATAGAACCCGTTGTCGTCCAGCACCAGGCTGCCGTCCGGGCGGCGGTCGAGAATGCGGCACATGGCGATGCCGGTGAAGGCGCTGCGGTCCTGCTGCTCCAGAGCGAACTGAAGGTTGGGAACCACGAGGTCCACCGGCTGGTGGTCGCCTTCGAGGCTGTGCGTGTCGCGCACGGCCTCCGTGCGCGACACGTAGCGCGCGTTCGCATAGGTGTCCGGCCAGCGGACTTCGAGGCCGCTGTCCTGCTTGAGCGGCAGCGTGAGGTAGACCGTCTGATTGGCCACGCTGGCGTCGGTGATGGCCAGGGGTTCCGGCGCGGGCTGCTCGCCGGGAATGTCGATGACGGTGCCGTCGGGCATCACGCCGCGCGCCCGCACGATGGCCACCTTGCCGAAGGCCAGGTACTCGTGATTGAGCTCCAGTTCGCTGAAACCGTAGAGATGGTCCCTGACGCTGTCCAGTCGCTGGTTGGCGTGGTACTCGGCGGCTCGGGCCTGCTGCTGGAAGTGCTGGGGCTGGACGAACAGTCCTTCGCCCCAGAGAACGGCGTTGCGTGAAGTCATGGCGTTACCTGGATTCGAGATGGGTTGGAAGCGGCCCGCAGGTTCGGAGCCGATGGCAACGGCCCCGCCGGCAGCGGCGGGACAGCCGTCGCCGCCGGCAGCTTCGACGCCAGCTGCTTGGTTGTTTTTTTGATCGGTGCTGACGGCACGGGGCAAGCGGCTGATGCAGGGGTGGCGGGTAGCGCAACAGGTAATGCGGCAGGTGGTACGGGCCGCCCCTCGCGCGTCAGGCTCACGCTCGTTTCGCTCAACTTGACCAGCAAGGAATACTTACGGCCCTTGGGCTCGATCGGCATTACCTGCTTCCAGGCCACCGCGTTCGCGTCGTGGAAGTCCGCAATGACGGCGACGAAGCGCGTGCCGTCGCGGATCTCGACGAAAGGCACCACCTTGAACTGTCCAGGCAACAACAGGTAGTCGTCGGCCGCCAGGTAGGTGCTGCCCAGGGTCTTCTTCAAGTCCTTGCGCAGTTGATCCGGGTCGGCATTGAGCAGCATGGAGTCGTCCTTGAGCTGCACGATCTTGAAGGCGATCGGGGTTCCAGGTGCCTTGGCCGGTCTCGACCGGGCGGTCGACGGCGCAAAGCTATGACGGCGGCCATTGGCGTCGTACTGACCCAGCTCCAGGCCCTGCTGGCCGACCGCCCCCGTGTTCGGTAACGGAGGCACACTCGGTAGCGGAGGCACGAGCACCTGCTCGCTCGACTGCCCCGCTTTCTGGCGCGCGGATGAAGCGCCGACGCCGGCCGCAGGCCTCGCGACAAAGGCGGAAGCATCGGCGCCGGTGCGCAGCTGCTCGAGCAGCAGTTGCAGGTTTTCGAGAAGCTCCGGCTTGTTGGCGCTGACGAAGCGCACGGCATAGGGGCCGTCTTCCGCGTCCTGCTCGTCGGCAACGTTGAACCCGGGGACCTGATGCTGCCCATTGGGATTGACGTCGTGGTCGGCATACAGGCTCAGGCCGATCTGGGTCGGCTGGTCATCGTCCACACCCACCTGGACGGACGGGTCCATCAGAACCTGCCCCGTCTTCTTGAAAACATTGCCGATGGTGCTACAGCCCGTGAGCAGCAGCAGTGGCATCAGCGCGCAGACGAGCCGCCTCATTGCGGCTCCTGACGCAGGGCTCGGTCGTAGGCCTGCTCGAAGACTTCCCAGAACAGTTTCTCGAAACCTTGCTGGCGGGAGGACGCCAGCTCGTTGTAGTAGTGGGTGTACATCTGCCAGTTCCAGTCCGCTGCCTCGGCGTGCTGGACCTGGGCTGGCCGATAACGCCGGAAGCGCTGCTGCAGTTGCTCCGGCGAGAAGGCGCGCAACAGGGCCTGGAGGCTGGCCTCGATGGCCTCGATCAGCGCGGTCTGATGCCGTTGAACCTGGGCGAGGCTTTCCTCCACGGCGGCGGACGGCGACAGGTGCACGACGCTGCGCTCGCTGGAGAACAACGCGCGCACGGTCTCCGGGTAGCCCAGCCCCAGGCGCAAGGGGTTGTCCTCGATGGGCTGGAGCGTGCGGGCCAGCGGCGCCAGATTGCGCTGCTTGCCGTCCCGGGTATGCTGCAAGGCAGTGATGCCGTGAATGACCGCGCTCAACGTCCTGCCAATCTCCTGCAAGAGCGCGTGTCCCATCTGCGGATCGACCACGCCGACCGAGGCCCCCAGCCCTTCCACCAGGGGCTGGATCAGGGCATTGGCGTCGCCGGTCGAGACGGCACGCGAGTAGGACTGCGACATCGTGGATTCTCCAGATAAGGACTTCGGTGAGCCGGACACGGCTTCGAATCGGGTACGGGCGTGGTTGGCCTGGGTCTGGCTGGGACTGAGGCCGTAGTTCGTCGGGTCCAGCGGGGCAACGCCGAGCACCGGCTCGTGCCGCTGTTGCTCGGCATCCAGGGCGGCCAGCGGATCGCGTTCCTCTGCGGGCCGGCGCTCCCTTGCAAGATCATCGAAGGCCCTGAAATCGGGCTGGCGCGGCCTCGCATCCAGCGGTCTGTCGGTCTCGGCCGCGGGTTGCAGGCCAGCGCCCGGCTCGTTGAGCAACTCGCCGACCGAACGCTGCAGCAGCGGCTGGCCGCTGGTCGGATGCGCTTCGGATGTCTGCAGATGGACGGTGACCTGATAGGCGCCGATATGCAGCATGTCGCCGTCACGCAGACGCGCGGCCGCGCCGCGCCGCAACGGCGTCTCGGCGTCGTTGACGCGGGTGGCGCCACTCTGGTCGCGCACGCAGTAGCTGTTGTCGATCCAGGTGATCTCGCAGTGAATCGCCTGTACCTGGCCTTGGCCGTCATCGAGCAGCCAGTCGGCGCCACGGCTGCCGATGGTGCCGCCGGCATGGCCGAAGCTGTGCCGCGCAGTACTGCCGGCGCGCAAGGCGTGGGTATTGGCAACGAGGAGTTCGAGGCGCTGCGTGTCTGCCGACGCCTGGCTTGTGGAGAGAATCGGCGTGTTCATAGTCGCACCTTGATACGCACGGGGGTTCGAGTGGCGTCGTCACCGTTCACGAAAGTTGTCCAGCCAAGATGCGAGCCGCGCTCCCGGCTCAGGTTGAAGGACTCGACTTCCGCCGGGCGAAGCCGCAGCTCGAGATCGAAGGCCATCGGGTCGCGCAGCAGGAACTCCATGAGCTTGCGCAGCCGTGCGAAGTCCTCGCCGCTGGGCAGGAAGTGGCGAAAGCGCTCCTGGTCGAGATCGGAGATGACGACGGTGAATTTGTTGTGGCAGATGCGTACCCGCTTGCCGATCACGAAGCTGTCGCCGACCTCGCCATTGCGCTTGCCCAGCGACAGGCGCTGCCCTGACGGGATGTCGACGTAACGAATCTCGAATTCGCGCACCTGAACGGATTTCAGGCCGAAGCAATCGGCCACGATGCCCGCGACCATCGACGCGGAGCGGCTGCGGTTGATGATGGAGCCCGCGAAACTGAGCAGGCGGCTCCAGGGCAACGGCGTCGCACCGCGCAAGTCGCCGTCGCCCAGGCCAACGAGGGCAAATACATAGCGGGAGAAGCCATCGCTGGCTTCGCTGCGGAAGCGAATGTGGTAGCGATACTTGCGCCATGCCCGATGCAGCAGGGTGAGCAGGCGGTGGTGAAAGAAGTCGAGGAAGGCCGGGCGAATGCCGATGCCCTGCCCGTACTCATAGGCCAGGCGGTCCAGGTAATAGCCCGGCAGCGGCGAGTCCGTACCGTGCAGCCCGAAGAAGTTGACCTGCACCTGGTAGTCGCTGGCAGAGCTGTCGGGCATACGCGCGGCGAAGCTGATGTCCGACGCCGGAAACGCCAGTCCCGCCGAGCTGCTCAGGCGGATGCGCCAATGGGCATCCCCGAGCGGATCGCTCGCTTCCAGGTCGTCGTCGTGCAGCGCATGCAACTGCTCCAGCAAGCGGAAGAAATCGTACGCCTTCGCGCTGGCGAGCACCGCATCGGCGACGGCTAGATCAGGGGTTGCTTGCCGATCCGCAATGGCCATTGGTAGTGCTCGTTGTTACTGGTATTGATGACTTCCAGCACGTGGAAGGAATTGATGCTGGCGTAAAGCGCCAGGAAGTGGCTCAGCACGCTGCCGAACAGATAGAGGTCCCCTTCGCAAAGAAAGGCATCCTGATCCAGGTGCAGCACCGTCTTCAAGCCACGGATGGGCAGCCCCTTCATGAGCCAGTCCATCGGCTTGGTCTCGGCCTCGCCGATGCCTGCCAGGCGCTTGCTGCTGGCCCGCGCGTGCTGGATGTCATGCAGCGCGGCGAAGTCGTAGGCGCGCAGAACCGCCTTGAGTGGCTCGGCCGAGAGCAGCGACAGATAGTTCAGCGACAGGTTGGAGATCAGGCTCCACTGGAGGTCGCCGTCCAGCACCGGGCGATAGGATGGCGTCGGACGGGTGATGTTGCGGCAGCGGCTGTAGGATGGCGCCCTCTCCGATCCTTCGCAGATATCGCCCACGTCCAGCGTGAGCGGAAGGTCGCGATTGGTGCAGGTGAGCGACAGCGAAACTGTTTCGGTCTGGTCGACATACTCGCTCTCGTCGGCGCGCACGAAAGAGACAGCATGGTCGAGGCCGCTGCCATCAAGCGCGTTGCCGATGTGGGTTCGATAGTAGATCGCGGTACGACCTTCGGCATGCTCGACTTCGTGCGCCATCGTCTCGAACGGACGGAAGGTACGCAGCCCGTCGCCACGTCGTCCATCCGCGCGGCGGCGCAGCCCCTTGACTTCGTCGATGCTGAAGATTTCGTAGCCTTGCGGCCGCTGCCCCGAGGGATAGACCGGCTGTTGCGCGACCTTGCCGTCGATCCTGAGCGGTTCCGCGTCGTGGGTGAACAGATTGACCGCCGGGGTGCAGTACAGGGCAAGGTCGCCATCGCGCAAGCGGATGCCCGGCGGCATCGGCCGGCTGAAGTGGAATTCGATCCGCACCGTCTCCTGGCTGGCGGACGGCCAGAACGGCGCCAGGCCGCTCAACCTGAAGCAATGGAAACGCTGGGGAAAAACAAAGTACTCCTGCAATATCCGGTAGCCGTCGAAGGCATTTTTCGGATACGGCAGCAGGGCTTCGTCCTGCTCGAAACCAGGAAACTCCACCTGTCGCCTGGGCAGCGAGAATGCATTGCCGTCGAGGTCCACCCTGACCTTGTCGAGGTACTGGGCCAACCAGAGATAGAGCGTCTGCGCCGTGGTGTCATCGCCGCTGAGCTGAAAATCGAGCCGGTCGCAGTCCATGAGGCTGGGCGGGTTGTCAGTCAGGAACGACAGCTCGACCGTCAGGATCGACTTTTCTCGCGAGTGGGCATCGCTCACCCGGGTCATCTTGAGTGGCAGCAGGTGAACGTCCGCGCAGGTGCGAAAGCGGCACTGGACGCCATCGACCGGGCGCGATAAAACGAGGGTTCCCTTGGGCACGGTTTGTCGCTGCGTGATGGCGGTCTCGACCGGCTCAAAGCAGATGATGGTCGAGCTCGGTAGCGGCCGAAGGTAGTTCGGCCACAGCAGTTGCAGCATCGAGTGAGTCAGCTCGGGCAGATCGTCTTCGATCTTGAGCCGCAGCTTGGCAGTCAGAAAGCCGAAACCCTCGAGCAGCCGCTCGACATCTGGGTCGCTGCTCTCCCCACCCAGAAAACGGGAAAGTTGCGGATTGTCACGGGAAAACTCGCCGCCGAAGCGACGTAAGTAGTCGAGCTCCTCTCGGAACTTGCGGCGTAATGTCATGGCAATGACTTTTCATTGCGGACCGCGCGGTGGGTCAGGCGAACCGCGCGGCCCTGTTGTGATGCTGAAGTACCAGGTCGAGCTCGATGCTTTCGTGTGCGTTGCGCACCGGCACCAGGCAGTGCAACCGGAAATGCAGATCCATCGGGCGCTCAGCATCCATGAGCGGTTGCACGCGGGTCAACTTGACCCGCGGCTCGAACTCGTTGACCACGGCCTGGATGTGCTCGCTCAAACGGTGCCGCAGGTCGGCACTGCCGACCGCGACGTCGTTGAAATCCGGCAGCCCCAATTCAGGACTGCTGGACGAGCAGCCCTGCCGTGCATTGAGCACCCACTCGAGATGCCGCTTGATGGCCTGGATGCGTTCGGCGGCCAGATCCTGGCTCGTTCGCAAACGTCGCGGCGCGAGCTCGGGATCGAGCCGCTCGAACAGACTTCCCTGTCCGAGCGTTCTCGGCATGGTCTAGGCTCTCATCATTCCTTGTCGAGCCTGCCGACCAGGGACAGTTCGAAGTTGGCGCCCATGTACTTGAAGTGCGGACGCACCGCGAGCGACACCTGATACCAGCCCGGATCGCCGGCCACGTCCTGCACGATCACGCGGGCGGCCCGCAGCGGGCGGCGGCTGCGCACGTCGGACGAGGGGCTCTCCTGATCGGCGATGTATTGCTTGAGCCAGTTGTTCAGCTCGCGCTCAAGATCCTGGCGCTCTTTCCAGCTACCGATCTGCTCACGCTGCAGCACCTTCAGGTAATGCGCCAGCCGGTTGACGATAAACATGTACGGCAGTTGCGTGCCGAGCTTGTAGTTCGTCTGCGCGGCCTGCCCCTCCTCGGTCTTCGGGAAAATCTTGGGCTTTTGCACCGAGTTGGCGGAGAAGAACGCAGCGTTGTCGCTGTCCTTGCGCATGGTCAGCGGGATAAAGCCGGCTTCGGCGAGTTCGAACTCGCGGCGGTCCGACACCAGGATTTCCGTGGGAATCTTGGCCTGCAGCTGGCCGAGGGATTCGTACAGGTGGACCGGCAGATCGTCCACCGCGCCGCCGGACAGCGGGCCGATGATGTTCGGACACCAGCGGTATTTGGCGAAGCTGTCGGTGATGCGGTTGGCGAGCAGGAACGAGGTGTTGCCCCACAGGTAGTTGGCGTGGTCACCACCGATGCCTTCGCGATAGACAAAGTTGCGCGTCGGGTTGTCCAGCGGGTCGTAGGGCTGGCGCAGCAGGAAGCGCGGCATGGTCAGGCCCAGGTAGCGCGCATCTTCGGACTCGCGCAGGCTACGCCATTTGGCAAAACGGGGGCCTTCGAAGATGTCGCCGATCTCCTTCAGGTTGGGCAGTTCCTGGAAGCTTTCCACGTTCAGGAACTCGGGACCGGCGGCAGCCAGGAACGGCGCGTGGGCCATTGCGCCGACCGCCGCCACGTAGCCCAGCAGCTTGATGTCCGGCGCCGACGGGCCGAAGGTGTAGCTGCTGACCATGCAGCCCACCGGCTCGCCGCCGAACTGGCCGTAGCCCGCCGTGTAGGCATGCTTGTAGAGGCCGCTGCGGGTGATGTCGCCGGCCCCCTCGAAGTCTTCCAGCAGTTCGGCCTTGCCGACAGGCATGTAGCCGATCCGAATGTTCTCGCGGGTATCGGTGTTGTCGACCAGGAGTTTGAGCTGGCGCCAGTGGGACTCCAGGTTCTGGAACGACGGGTCGTGGAGAATCTCGTCCATCTGGGCGCTGAGCTGCTCGTCGAGCCGGGCAATCATGCCGTCCACCAGTTGCTTGCTGATGGGCTGCTCGCGATCGTCCGTCTTGAGCATTTCGGCAATGAACGCAGCAACGCCGCGTTCGGCGATGGCATAGCCCTCGTGATTGGGCTCGATGCGCGTCTGCGCCATGATCTGTTCGAGCAGGCCCTGGGATTGGGCCGCCTCAGCCTGGGCAACAGCGCTTTCGGTTTTCATGTTCGTGTCCTTGAAGCCGCGGAGATATTGAAAGATGTGATGTGCCGCAGGAGGCGCGTCAGTCGGACGAGCCGCCGAGCGCCTGGCTCAGCTCTTGCGCGAGCTTGCTGCGCGCCGCCTCGTCTCCGAGCAGGGCCTGCAGCTGCCTGCGGAACGCAGGCACGTTGCCCATGGGCCCCTTGAGGGCGACCAGCGCCTCGCGCAGTTCCAGGAGCTTGCGCAACTCGGGCACCTGCCTGGCGACGGCATCGGGACTGAAATCCTTGATGTGCTTGAACTGGAGGTCGACGGTCAGTGTGTCGTCGGCATTGGCATTGCCGAGGCGCAGGGGAACGGCAGACTTCAACGCCACGCCCGCCTCGCTGAGCACATCGTTGAAGTTGTCCTTGTCCACACGCACCACCGGCCGGTCTTCGAGAGCGGTCTCTTCTTCGCTCCCCTTGAAATCGCCAATCACCAGCATATTCAAAGGCAGTTCGATCTCCGCCTGCTGATTACCAGTCGCCGGAACATATTTGATATTGATTCGTTCCTTCGGGGCTACCGATGCCGTGCTCTTCGCCATAAATACTCCTTATCCTTATCTCTTGAGGATGCTGGAAATTCGCTCTCAGCCGTAAACCGCAGCATGACCAAACTGGCTCGAAATCTGCATGGGGAATCACCCCCAAATATTCCATGCCCCTCAGAAACCATGGCTCTCAGAAGCGCTTACCAGACATATTCAGACATACGCGGCCCGCCTGAATAATTGATCCCACACCATTGCACCGTCAATAAGACGTGTACGAAATTTCACCCGAAATAATCTCGAAATTTCGCCCGATAGCGAGTCAGGGTAAAACGTGACATTTGGCAATAGTCCCCGTGCGCAAAATCACAAATACCTCATTTACTAATCGGCGATATTGTGTTTTCTTAATGGGCTAACTATTCCCTGCACCGCCGATATATCTGCGTGCAATGCCCCGTTTCCAACCATCATTGATGGGCTGTGCTTCATGATCCGAATTGAACTGTCGGCCGTCTTCGACCGCTTGAATCCTCCCTCTCGACAAGCCCTGGAAGAGGCCGCGAGCCTCTGCATCAGCCAGCAAGGCGCCGAAGTCACGGTGCCGCATGTGCTGCTCAAGCTGGTGGACCTGCCGTTGGGAGATGTCCGGCTGCTATTGCGTCAAGCCGGGCTGGATCTGGACGCAGTGCGTCAGGCGCTATCGGCCAACTTCCCGAACCAGGAAATTGTCGGGGGGCAATACCCGGCGTTCTCGCCATTGCTGGTCGAGCTGTTGCAGGAGGCTTGGCTGCTGGGTTCGCTGGAATGGCACCAGGACGCCATCCGCGGCGGCAGCCTCCTCCTGGCCGCGCTGCTCAACCCCGGCCGCTATCTGCCGCTGTCCGCCGTGCGTCTGTTCGATGGCGTCAACCGGGAAGCCTGGCGCAAGGACTTCCTGTCGTTGGTCGCGAACTCGGCGGAAACGCCGCAGGGGCCGCAGCCCGTCCCGTCGCCCTCCATCGCAGCGACCGACTCGGCGCTGGCCAGGTACGGCCATGACTTCACAGCCCAGGCGCGTGACGGACGGCTGGACCCGGTGCTGTGCCGCGATGGGGAAATCGATCTGATGATCGACATCCTGTCGCGCCGCCGCAAGAACAACCCGATCGTCGTGGGCGAGGCCGGTGTCGGCAAGAGCGCGGTCATCGAGGGCCTGGCGCTGCGCATCGTCCAGGGGCACGTACCCGAGCCGCTGCGCTCCGTGACGCTGTGGGGATTGGACCTGGGTGCACTACAGGCCGGCGCGTCGGTCAAGGGTGAGTTCGAGAAACGGCTGAAAGCGGTCATCGACGAAGTGAAGACCGCCGCCACGCCGATCATCCTGTTCATCGACGAAGCGCACACGTTGATCGGCGCGGGCAATGCGGCAGGCGGCAGCGACGGCGCCAACCTGCTCAAACCGGCGCTGGCCCGGGGAGAACTCCGCACGATCGCAGCCACCACCTGGTCGGAATACAAGAAGTTCTTCGAAAAGGATGCGGCACTCAGCCGGCGCTTCCAGCTGGTCAAGCTGGATGAGCCGAGCCCCGAAACGGCAGTCCACATCCTGCGAGGGTTGCGAGACACCTACGAGCGCGCTCATGGGGTCTACATCTCCGACGACGCCTTGCAAGCCGCTGCCGGGCTTTCGGCACGCTACTTGTCGGGCCGGCAGTTGCCCGACAAGGCCATCGACGTGCTTGACACGGCTTGCGCGCGGGTAGCGACGGCACTGGCCGAGTCGCCCAGGCGATTGCGGGCGCTGGAGCATGAACTGCTGCAGATCGACGCGGAGGCGGCGCTGCTGCAACGGGATCAGCGTGCCGGCCTGTACGCTGACGCGCGAAGGCTCGATGCGCTTGAGAGCGCGCGCAGCGGGGTCCAGCAGAAAATGGATGCGCTGCACACAGCCTGGTCAGGCCAGAAGCCGCTGGTCGACGAAATCCAGGCACTGCGGTCGTCGCTGGCAAGCGCCGACATCCCCGACGCTGGCGAACGCTCCAAACAACTGTCGGCCAAGGTGGTGGAACTGGCGGCGCTGCAACGCCAGGGCGCGCTGCTGCATGCGGAGGTAGGCCGTGAGCAGATCGCGCAGGTCATCGCCGACTGGACCGGCATTCCGGCGACAACCATCAGCAGCGACCAGATGGCGCGCCTCGGGAACTTGCCGGGAATGCTGCGGGAACGGGTCAAGGGGCAGGACGCCGCCATCGAGCACATTCACCGGCATCTGCTGACCGCGGTGGCGGATCTGCGGCGGCCCGGAACGCCCCTCGGTGCCTTCCTGCTCGTCGGCCCCAGCGGCGTGGGCAAGACGGAAACCGCTCTGGCTCTGGCCGATTCGCTGTTCGGCGGTAAACAGTTCCTGACGACAATCAACATGTCCGAGTTTCAGGAAAAGCACACCGTGTCGCGCCTGCTCGGCGCGCCGCCGGGATACGTTGGCTATGGCGAAGGCGGCGTGCTGACCGAGGCGATCCGCAAACAGCCCTACTCGGTGGTCCTGCTCGATGAGGTCGAAAAGGCGCACCCGGACGTGCTGAACATCTTCTATCAGGCCTTCGACAAAGGTGAGCTGGCCGATGGCGAAGGTCGACTGATCGATTGCAAGAATGTGCTGTTCTTCCTGACCTCGAACCTGGGATTCGACCAGCAAGAAAATGATTTGACCGACCAGGACGAGGCCGCCCTTCGGGAACGCTTGCTGCAATTCTTCAAGCCGGCACTGCTGGCGAGAATGCAGGTCGTGCCCTATCGCTATCTGGATGATCGCGTGCTCGGGGACATCGTGGAAAGCCGCCTGCAACGGCTGATGAAACAGTTCGCCCAACGCTATGACGCCACCTTGTCCGTGTCCTCGAGCGCCAGCGACGAACTGCGCAAGCGCTGCACCCGCCATCAAAACGGTGCACGCATGCTGGATGCGAGCATCGACGGCGAGTTGTTGCCGCCGCTGTCCTTGTCGGTCCTGCAGCGATTGGCCGAGGGCACGGCCTTCCGGCGTGCCGATCTGTCATGGAGCGGCAGCGCTTTCGAGGCCGTCGTGGAATGACGATGCCGCGGCAACTGGATCCGATCGAGGTCGCGCGCATCGCGCGCGACATGACCTGGGCGACGCATCCCGACGGGTTGGCGACAGTGATCCTGCGAGCAGCCGTGGATAGCGGCGCGTTGCGTTTGGGGATGTGCTATCGCCTGGATCAGACGAGTGACTGCTTGCGACCGCTTTCCTGCGTGCCGGAAAAAGCGTCTGCTCTGCCGGAGCTGGATATGGGCGAGTTGGACAATCCGCTGGTCTATGGACTGGTCAGCGGTCATCCCTGCACGGTCGAGCACATCGCAGGCATGGTCGGCGTGGGTAGCACCTTCGAGCGGCTGCGCGAGCGCTTCATGCCTGGGGACGGTGCCTGGATTCTGCCATTGCGCGACGCCAATCAGCATGCCTTCGCTGTGCTGGCGCTGCTGGGCAACCCCTCGGCGCTGCACGCATTGCGCGAGTCTGCGCTGTGGCAGGCGCTGCTGCAAATCCATGAACGCCTGTTCTCCGGACTCGAGCAGAATCTGGGCGATGCGGAGCGGGCCCGTTCAACCGACGTCGTGCGCGCGCAGGCGCATACCCGCACACGCGAGCGAGCAGCCAGGCTATTGGCGGCGGAGTTCGTCGGCGTGAGTCCGGCGGTCCGCGAACTGCGCAGCGACATGCTGAGCATGACGGATTCGAACCTGGCCATTCTGATCACCGGCGAAACAGGCGCGGGCAAAGATCACGCGGCCTGGCTGATTCACCAGGCGGGCAGCCGCCAAGGCAAGTTCGTGCCGGTGAACTGCGCAGCGATCCCCAAGGATCTGATCGAGGCCGAGCTGTTCGGCAACGAGCGAGGCGCCTTCACCGGTGCCAGCCAGGCACGCGCGGGGCTCGTGGCGGAGGCCGACGGCGGCACGCTGTTCCTCGATGAGATCGGCGACATGCCGCTGGAATTGCAGGGCCGGCTACTGCGCGTGCTGAACGAGAAAAAGTACCGTCCGGTGGGCGCGACGCAGGAGCGCCATTCCAACTTCCGCTTGATATGCGCCACCCACCAGCCGCTGCCTCAACGCATCGCCGAGGGGAGCTTTCGGGAAGACCTGTACTTTCGCATCCGACAGCAATGCCTGCACGTGCCTGCGCTGCGCGAGCGGCCGGAGGATATTCCCGTTCTGGCCGAGCACGTGCTGCTGCAATACAACCGTGAGCGGCAGGCGCACATCCTGGGTATCAGCGCCGAAGCACTGCGCATGCTGCAGATGCATCCGCTGCCCGGCAATGTCCGGGAACTGCGCAACCTCGTCCTGGTGGCCGCCGAGCGCACCGGGCTCGGCCAGGACATCACGCCGCAGGCACTGCGAGAGCTGCGCGCCCCTGCCCCACGAACTGCCGCCCTCCCCACCACGTCGACGATGCCGCTGCACGATCTCTGGGAGACCAACGACCTGCCCGGTGCGCTGGCGGCTTTCGAATGCCACCTGATAAGCGAACGCCTGCGTCAGGCCAACGGTTCGCGCGCGCTCGCGGCGCAAAGCCTGGGCATCCCCAAACGCACGCTGGCACGGAGATGCCAGCGCTGGAATATTTTTCAGGAGGACTCCGAACCATGAGATCACTGAGCATGGCGCTGGTTTGCGCAGCACTCGTGACCGGATGTGACGCCAGCAAACAGAATGCCGCCACCGGCCCGTCCGCAGCGGCCCCCACCGCCACGAAAACCTGTACCGCCATCGTGTCCGCAGTAGAACGGCTGGCCTGCTTCGACGCGCTTGCGGGAACGCCGCCCGCACCGGCCGCGACGCCTCCAGCCACGCAACGTGACGATGCATCGACCAGCGACCAGAAACCGGCGACACGGCCAACGATCGTCGAGCTGGTCCGCCGCAATGAGGCGGAACGTGGCGTGGGCGAGACGGAATTCCGGCTTTCGCGCACGGAGGAAGCGATACCGGGCCGTTGGAGCGTGGTGATGTCCGCGCCGGCGTTGGGCGACGCTGCCGCGCCGCCGATCCTCGCGATCAGTTGCCTGTCGAATATCTCGCGTTTGCAATTGCTGGCAAAACAGCCGATCGCGCCCAACCGAATGAATATCCGGCTGCTGCTGGACGGGCACCCCATCTCCGCCTCGGTGCCGTGGCAGGTACTCGAAGACGGCACGGTCGTGGACGCGGGACGGGGCCTGGTCGCCATCGAGCAACTGCGATACCTGGTCAAGGCGGGCGGCCGCTTGCAGGTAGAAAGCGACTATGCGCCGTTCTCCGGGCAGCTGTTCGACGCAGGCAATCTGCATGACTTGATGAAGCAACAGCGTGAGGCCTGTCACTGGTGATCAACCTGCCTCCCCTTGATCTGGACGCATTGCTCGGCCAGTTGGATGCCAAACAGCCGGCCGGCGTGTTCGATGAGGAAGACGAAACGTATCAGGGCATCGAGCATGAAATGGTCAAGCTCGGCAGCCTGCAGGAAGCCCATATCGACTGGTCTTACGTCGATGAAGCCTCGCGTCAGTACCTGAGCACCCAGTGCAAGCACTTCCGCGTGGCCGGCCATCTGGTCACGGCCCGCCTTCGCCCCCGCACCTGGCCCCACTGGACCGAAGCGACGCTGGTGCTGGCCGGCATGGTGGAGCGCTACTGGGAAAACGGCCAGCCAAAGCCCGGGCCGCGTGGCCTGCTGGCCAAACGCAAGCTGGTCACCTTGCTGGTGGAGCGTCTGAGTCAGGCGCTGGAAGCGCTGGATCAGAAGACCTATAACCCCGGGCTGCAGGATCAGGCGCAACGGGCCTTCGACCGATTGCAGGCAGAAGCGGTCGCGGCACAGCTGGATGTATCGATGCTGTCCCGGCTGGAAGCGCAGATGCACCGGCATGTCGAGAGCACCCTGTTCCCGGAGCCGGTGGTGCTCACGCCGAGCGACAGTCAGCAAGGTGGGCGCGCGCTCAGCAACGCATTCTTCCAGCCGAGCGAGGTGCCGAAGTCCGGCGATGAACGCGAGGGACGCCGGACGTTGTTGACGATGGCGGAATTCATCAACGAGCAGGACATCTACGACCCCGCCGGCTACCAGTTGCGACGTTTCGCGCTGTGGGCGCACCTGCGGACCACACCGCCGGCGAAGCGCGACCAGCTCACCGAATTGATGTGCGTACCGGTCGATACCGAAGAGGGCTATCGCGAGGCGATCTCGACCAATTCGGTCAGCCCGGTGTTGTTGCGGCGCGTGGAAAAGAGCGTGACCAGCTCGCCCTACTGGTTGCGCGGCAGCTTCTTTGCCGCGGTCATGGCTGCCCGCCTGGAAATGCCGGCCGTGGCGGAAGCCATCCGTCACGCGGCCGAACGCTTCCTGCTGCGCATTCCCGGCTTGAGCGACCTGCGCTTCGCCGACGGCCGCCCCTTCGCCGACAGCGACACCTTGGGTTGGATCGGCAGCGCCGAAGCGCGGCCTGCCAATGCCGGTGCACCGCAGGAGTTCGTGGATCTGCGCGAGGAGCTGGCAAGCCGGTTGGACACCGAGGGCGTTGAGCCGGTGCTGCGCCGACTGCAGGCGCATCAGGCCTCGTCAGGCGGCCCGCGTCATCGTTGCCACGCAACCGTGATTGCGGCGGACCTGCTGAAGTCACGAGGTTTGGATTGGCTGGCCGAAGAACTCTATGCCAATGCCAGTCGGTTGATGAAGGGCGTCACGGTGGATCAATGGGAACCTGAACTGTTCCAACACCTCGCCAAACATGTCCCGGCGCATCAGGAAAACGAACATGGACGAAGCCAGCCGCAAGGAGAGAGAAAATGAAATACTGGTCGTTGCTCAAACGGTATGCCGCCCCCCTACTGCGTTGGGTCAAGGACGGCATGCCACTGCTGCTGGTACTGGGGCTGCTATTCCTGTTGATAGCCATCTGGTGGCTGGGGCCGCAGTGGGCCTGGCGTGATCGGCATCCTCTGGCGAGCCTGAGCGCCCGGGTCGGGCTGACCCTTGCCCTGCTGATGGTTCCCGTGGTGACCTGGGCCCTGGTACTGCGGGCCAGGAACCGCCGGCTGGAGGCCGAGCGTCAGCAAGCGAGTGCCGTGAAGGAAGACCCCGTGCTTGTCCATATCCGCGCCCAGGAGAAGTCCCTGGACGCCAACCTGACGGTGTTGCGCTCCTACCTGCGAGGCCGTCAGGGCCTGTACCAATTGCCGTGGTATCTCGTGCTCGGGCAAGAGGACGCCGGCAAGACCAGCTTCATCAACCGCAGCGGCCAGAACTTCTCGCTCACGGGCGAGATCAAGGCTGGCGGTCATGGCACGTTCGTCGACCCCGACCTGATCTACCGGACCGATTGGTGGATGGGCGACCAGGCTGTGCTGATCGACCCGCCTGGAGAATTGATCAGCCAGTTTCCCACCGGAGAGCATTCGGACAGCGCGCCCCAGGCCGCATCGACGGCCGATACTGAAGCAGCGCCGGCACCCGAGCAGCTTGGGGAGCCGCCCGAGACCCGGGCCCGCCTCTGGCAGCATCTGATCGACTGGTTGGGCAAGAACCGCTCGCGGCGGCCGCTCAATGGTGTGGTGCTGATCGTCGATCTGCCCTCGCTGCTGAGCCAGAACGCCAGCGAGCGCAAGGCACTGGCCGTCCTCCTGCGCACGCGCCTGGCGGAACTGAGCCGGCATCTCGGAACGCGTCCGCCACTGTACGTTATCCTCAGCAAGTTCGACCTGCTGGAGGGTTTCGAGCAGTTCTTCGCCAGACTGCCGAAGGCAGAGCGTGAGGATATCTTCGGGTTCACCTTCACGCTGGATTCCGCGCGGCAGTATGACGCCTGGCAGACGGAGCTCAGCCAGCGCTACACCGATTTCATCGATGGCCTGAACAATCAGGTCTTCGATGTGTTGAACGATGCGAAGTCGCTGCCGATACGCGAAGCGTTGTTCTCCTTTGTCGGGCAGATAGCAGGCATGCGCACCGTGCTGTTCAATTTCCTCGACGACGTGCTGGGCAGCGATCGCTACGGCACCCCCGCGTTGCCGCGAGGCGTCTATTTCTCGTCAGTTCACCAACAGGGGTTGTTGCACAACGCTTTCGTCGACAATGCCTCGCAGACCTATGGCGTACGAACGCTGGTGCCCATGGCACAGCCGGCGGGACGCTCCATGGTGTACTTTGCCCAGCAGGTGTTCCAGCGGGTCATCTATCCGGAAGCCGGCCTGGCCGGCGACAACCTGAAGGTGCTGGCCGACAAGAAACGGAATCTCGCCGTGGGCTTCGGCGTCGCGACGCTGGGCAGCGCGGTCGTGATCGGCGGCTGGTATCACTACTACACCGTGAACCGCGCACAGGTGGCGAGCGTGCTGGAGAAAAGCCGCACGTTCGCCAGCAACGCGATCGACGGCGGACAGGACCCGACCGGGCGCAATCTGCTGCGGCCGCTAGACCAGCTCCGTGATGCGGTGGCCGTCTATGGCGACTACCGGGAAGCGTGGCCGCTCGTATCCGGCATGGGTCTGTACCAGGGGCGCAAAATCGGCCCGAAGGTGGACGAAGCCTATCTGCGACTGCTCTCGACGCGCTTTCTGCCGCAGTTGGCCGGCGGAGTGATGACACAGTTGAACGCTGCAGCGGACGGCTCGGATGCGCAACTCAGCGCCCTTCGGGTGTATCGCATGATCGAGGACCGCCCCAACCGCCGCGCCCCCTTCGTGGAAGACTGGATGAGAAAGGAGTGGCAGGCGGCCTTTCCTGGCGAGGCGCCAGTGCAACGCGCGTTGTCGGGCCATCTCGATTACGCACTGAAGTATGCCAATGTTGCACTTCCGCAGTATGCCGTCAGGGTGTCCGAGGTTCAGCGGCAATTGCGGCAGATTCCCTTGCCGCAGCGCATCTACATGACGATGCGCAGCCAGGCGGGCGACGTCCTGCGGACGCCGCTGGATCTGCGCAATGAGATCGGTCCGACCTATGACGTCGTCTACCAATCCACAACCGCGGCAGCCGAGAGGGGCGAAAACCAGGGCACGCGCATCGACGCGCTGCTGACCGCCAAGGGCTATCGGAACTACTTCGAGCCGCACAATCAGGATGTCGCCACGCTGGCCGTCATTGACCAATGGGTGCTGGGCGAACGGCGGAATGTCGACTATTCGGAAGCGGACAAGCAGGCGCTCGTCGCGCGTGTGCGCTCACTGTACAGCCGTGACTACATCGAGAATTGGCGCCGCGGGTTAAACCAACTCGAGGTCGTCAATTTCGACGATATCGGCACCGCAGCCAACGTGCTCGGCGCCATGAACAGCCCGGCGGCACCCCTGCGCAGGCTTCTGGAAACCGTGCGCGACAACACCGATCTGACGTCCAAGGCGGCGTCGGACGCGGCGCGGACCGAAAGCATTGCCACCACGGCAAAGAGCGGCCCCGACGGCGAAGCCCAGGATATCGCCAAGATTGCTCAGGCATTCACACCGCTGACAGCGTTGCTTGAAGCCAAGGGCGAGAAGCCATCCTATCTGGACGAGACCATGCAGGCCATCGGCAGCGTCCAGGATATGTTGGTGAAGGTACAGGACAGCCCGGACCGGGGGAAGGCGGCGCTGACGGTGATGCTGGATCGCTTTGCGCTGCGCGGCACTGATCCGCTGGGCAATCTGCATCGGGTGGCTACCGGTCTGCCAGAGCCCCTCAACCGCCAGGTGAAAAAGCTGGCCGACGAGTCCTCCGACGTGCTGCTGATCGAGGCGCTGCGCGAGCTCGAAAAGCGCTGGAATACCGAGGTCTTCAGCTTCTACAGTCAGCGCCTGGCCAACTACTATCCGTTCAATCCGAACAGCCGCACCGATGCCTCCGTCGAGGACTTCACCGCCTTCTTCGGGCCGCAAGGCAAGTTGCAGGACTTCAGGGACAAGTACCTGAAGCTGTTCCTGGAGGACAACCTGGAAGCGCTCTATTCGGAGCGTCGAGGGGGCTACCTGATGCGGGCCGATGTATCCAAGCAGCTGGAAGCCGCCGACCGGATCCGCGATGCCTTCTTCAACAGCCGTGGTTCGATGGCCGTGCATTTCACGATCGAGCCGCTTGGCCTGGTACCCACGCGCCGGAGCAGCGTGCTGAATCTACAAGGACAACTCATCACCTATAGCCACGGGCCCAGCGAGACCGTCGGCGTCATCTGGCCCAACACGCTTGGCGGTAGCCCAGAAAGCCGCATGACGCTGGTCAATGGCGATGGCAACAGCAGCAGCCTGGTCTACAAGGGCTCGTGGTCACTCTTCCGCCTGCTGAGCCAGGCACGGCTCAATGGCGCAACGGCTACCACCGTCGACCTCAGCTTTACGGCCAGCGATGGCGGCATGCGTTACCGGATCACCGCGGACAAGAGCAACAACCCGTTCACCCAGCGCCTGTTCCATGGCTTCGCGCTGCCAGGCACGTTGCTGCAATGACAGCCGGGTCATTCCTGACTCGGCCTGGTCAAGAATGACCCAGATTTTTCCTCTTTGATTTCAATAGCTTGCCAGCTGACGAGTCAACCTTGACCTACCTGCAAGGAGTCGCTGGCTTGCTTAGCCGTCTCGAAGCGAGCCGGCACAAGCCAAATAGAAACATAAGCCATTGATTTATATATTTATTTTATAAAACGCGGCAAGATGGCACAGCGATTGCGATGTAGGTGTTGCTATCACTGATGGCGCATCGGGCCATGGGGGCCCGCCATAACAAAACGGAGTAAAACAATGCCTACACCCGCCTATATCAGCATCCAGGGCAAGACACAAGGCAACATCACCAAAGGTGCCTTCACCGCCGATTCCGTCGGCAACGTCTACCAGGAAGGCCACGAAGACCAGATCTTGGTTCAGGAAATCGAGCACCTGATCGCTACCCCGACCGACCCGCAGAGCGGGCAACCCTCGGGCCAGCGGGTGCACAAGCCGTTCATCTTCACCTCGCCGTTGAACAAGGCCACGCCGCTGCTGTACCAGGCTCTGGCCTCCGGTGAAATGCTCCCCGAAGTGGAAGTGAAGTGGTACCGCACCTCCACCGAAGGCAAGCAAGAGCACTTCTTCACCACCAAGCTCGAAGACGCCACCATCGTCAACATCAACACCGTGCTGCCGCACGCGCAGGACCCGGACAAGGCTGCGTACACGCAACTGGTCAAGGTGGCCATGGCTTACCGCAAGATCACCTGGACTCACCCCATCGCCGGCACCGAGGCATCGGACGACTGGCGCAAACCGCAAGAAGGCTAAATCTGGCTAAAGGCAAGGCTGGCGCGCGCCAGCCTTGCCTGGTGTACGGACGGGCTACCCATCCGACGCCGCGAGTAACTTGTCGAGAGTGGGTATGAAAAGCACTTGCCTGTGCGGCGCGATCGACGTGACCAACCAGAACCACCACGAAGTTGGTTTGTGTCACTGCTTCACGTGCCGACGCTGGGCGGGCGCATATTCTCGGTTCTCTGCGGCTCGAACTTGCAGTTCATGGACGATGCGCCCACCATCTACCGATCGTCTGATTGGGCGAAACACGGGTTTTTCCGCAAGTGCGGCATGCACCTGTTCTACCACCTGCTGCCGGCCAATGAGTATGGGCTGTCGGTCGGCATCTTCCAGGACGACCCGTTCCCGCTCGCCACGGAAAGTCAGCGCATGGAACATCGAGGGCAAGCGCCTGAAGCGGGCCGGGCGTGGCGTGTTCACGCCGTTCAACGCGGTGACTCGCGGCCACCGATAAGCGTGCTTCTGCTCACCGCCGCATGGAGCATCGGCGGGACCCGAACGGGCGTGTACTTCCTGCTCTGCGCGCTTTGGCGCAAAGCGCTGCTGAAAATCGTCAACTACATGGAGCACTACGGTATCGTTCGCGATCCAGGCACGCCGGTCCAGCCGCGCCATTCAAGGAATACCAATCGGCGCATCAGTTCGTGATCGATGTTCAACCTGACGCGCCATTCGTATCATCTTGTTCAGGGCGAAGTGCCCTATCAGGACCTCAAGCCGTTTGCCGATGAGCCGATGATGATCGGCTGCTACCTGACGACGATCGTCGTCGCGCTGATTCCGCCGCTTTGGCACCGGCTGATGACTCCCAAGGGACTTGCATGGGACCGCATCCATGCGACGGAACCGGAACGACGCCTCGCGGCCGACGCCAATGCGCGCAGCGGTATGACGGAGTTCGTGGCCGCGACGTGATTCAAGCTTCGCGCGGGCACGACCATCACGGCGCAGCGGACATTGCCAGCACCGTTGTCGGTCCGGGCCAAGCTCACATGCGTTCCCTCGCGGAATCACTTCATGCAACGGAAGAGAACACGCTTACGCCCCTGACTCCGAGAGGCCGGACTTTGAAATGCGTATTCATCGGCATCGCGGGGAACGAGATTTTTCCCTGCGCTCCAACGTGAGCGAAATTTCCAGGAGATCACTTGCGAGTACTTGTGCCTGTTTCGCTTGCTCCGCGTGGCGCTTGAGGTCTTCCAACGGCGAACCCAACTGATCCTCCGTTCCACCCATGAAAATCAGAACCGCAGCGTTGGCGTGGGCGCGGGCACGCGCGGCGTGGAACTGCGCTTTCCGGACACGTGAGCCGATCAGGTCTATGTGAGCGCGAGTGCTCGGAAAATGCGCGGTCGGCAGCCTCGAGTGCCGAACTTCGAGACTTTCGAGTTCGGAGACACTCGCTTCCGCTCTGACGGCAGAAATGGTAGCGGCGAGGACCACATCGGCCCCGCTCGGATCCTCGACAAGAACGCTCGACGATTGAGGGCCGATTGGCTTGCGATTCGCCGCGGGAATGCAACTCGAAACCCGAGCACGAATGCGTCCCGACGCAACGCGAATTCGGTCGAGCAACAAGGATATGGACATGGCAGGGCATACGCCTATGCATGAGCCGGACCGGCACTCAGCGGCCAACGACCGTATTCGGGATGATGCGTGACGACGGACGATGGCATGGCAAGTCAACTCATTGCATCGGCTGCCGATGATGCCGCCGGCTCCGCGATCCGATTCGACCGGTGGATCAGGAACTGTTCCCTTGCTCGGCCAGCGATCCACCGAGGCTCTCGTCCCCGCCCGCTCCATAAGGCACCAGACTCCGGATCACGATACTTTACCGTGGCCGGGCCGCGACGCTTTCCGCGACGCAGCTTGAGCTTGCGTTCAGAGAACAGGTCCTCCGGCATCAGGTCGAATTCCTCGATCAATTTTTGTATTTCCTTGACCGCACTCGCCAATTCCTGAGTGCGAGCAAGCTCAGCCTGCTTTTGAAGTTCCTGAATCTGCTCTTTCAAATCACGGTAGCTTTGCATATCGTATTCTCGAAGAGAAGAGAGCCAGGCACTCGCCTTGGTTCTCGGATGTTGCGATCATTAAATATAGGTATGCGAATTATATGAATCAGACGCACCACACCCGTATGGAATCAAAAGCGCGATCGAGAGCGGGATCGCGAACCGCCTGCGCCGCGATCTCGCGAGTCGCCGAACACAGGCAGGTCCGGTGACAGATTACCGGCTCCGTGCCCCGGTGTTCGATCCCCGCTGGGGACGACGACCGCATTGGGTGATTCGGGCAGAGGCCAAGGCAGCGGCTGGCGCGCTTGCGCGGCGCGCCTCGTTCACGATCGACTCCGCATCTGCCAGAGCGGATCTGGTCATCCGGGACGCCATCGACATTCAGCGCGCTTCATTGATTTCCCTTCAGCTTCAGCCACACCTTGTTACGCAGTTGAATCGCTGCAGGTGAACACATCTTGTAAGGCTTGAGTCGATCCTTATACTGCTCCGGCGTCTTGATCGCAGGATTGTCATGCAGCGCAGGATCAATGTAGCGCTCCGATCCGGTAATCTCGTTGCTGTACCGTAGCGCGTTCGTCACCAGCGCGATGTTCTCGGGTCGCATCATCCAGTCGATGAACTTGTAGGCCGAGTCGACATTTCGCGCTTTTGCCGGAATAAGCAGGCTGTCCATGAACAGTCGGACGCCCTCTTTCGGATACACGAATCGGATAGTCGGCAAGCGATCCTGTGCTCGCGCAGCCGCACCGTTCCAGACGTGCTGAACGATGATTTGCCTGGACGCGAGACGATCGACCGTTCCGTCGTTGCTATAGGTCTTCACGAATGGTTTCTGCTTCTGCAGCACGTCGAGGACGCGTTTCGCATCGTCGGGGCGCTCGGTGCATTCATCCTGTCCCAGATACCAGCTCGCTGCCATGTACAGTTCCTCCTCGACGTCCAGATCGCCGACCTCGCCGCGAAGTGCGACGGGGGGCTCGAAGAACGACTTCCAGCTATCGTCGAGGCGTCCGCCGGGCACACGCGCGCTGTCGTAAGCAAACCCGGTCAGGACGACCGTGAAGGGCATCGCGTAGTCCCGCTGGGGATCGAACGACGGATGACGGTACTCGGGCTTGATGTTTGCGACATTCGGCAACTTGCGCTTGTCGAGCTTGAGCAGAAGGCCCGACTTCACGAGCACCGGAACGTAGTAGTCTCCGGCGACCACAACGTCGTACCCCCCTCCTCCTGCCTGCAGTTTCTGGGTCAGCGCTGCATCGCTCGCATAGGTGTCGAGTGTCGTCTCGATGCCGGTATCAGCCTGGAACTTCTTGAGCAAATTGACAGGCAGGATGTTCGGCCAGCTTCCGATATGTAGCTCGGCGGCCTGGGTCGTGACAGCGGCAAGAAGCAACATCGCACCGATTGTTTTTTTCATGCTGTTCCTATTGCGTGGAGATTGGCGTGGTGTATTTCGGACTGCTCGGCTCGGGATCTTCTTTTACCTCGAGCACCGATGATCCAGACTACCGTCAGTTGTATTGTCGAGAGGCCGATGACGACGGTTGACACGGCGCTGACCTTGGGTGTGATTCCGATCTTCAATGCACCGAAGATATACATCGGCAATGTGGTCATGCCGGCGCCGGCGAGAAAGTAGCTGGTGACGTAATCATTCATCGACGCGACGAATGACAGCAAAGCCCCCGCGATGATGCCGGGTAGCGCCAAAGGCGCGGTAATTTGCCGAAATGCAGCCCATGGCGTGGCCGACAGGTCCGCGGCCGCCTCGAGCAGCGTGCGATCGATCGTCTTGAGTCTGGCTCTGATCGGCAGATAGGCAAGCGGCACACTGAACACCACATGAGCAAACAGAACGGCGCCGAATCCAAGCTCTGACTCGAACATCGAGAACAGCATCATGGTCGCGATCGCCAGCACGATTTCAGGTATCGCGAGCGGAAGCGCAATGACGAGTCCGACCGAATCGAAACCACGCCGGTCACTTCTCGACCACCAGGCAACCGCCGCGCTCGTCGCGAGCGTGGTGGAGAGCACCGTCGACGCCAGCGCCAGCAACAGCGAATTCTTCGCGGCACGGACCAGTGTCGGATCGGACCAGGCCTCGACGTAACCTCGAATGCCAAACCCGTCCCATATGAGGGCCGACGGGCCGACGTTGAAGCTCATCGCCATCACGGTCAGCATCGGCAGATAGAGGAACACCAGCACCGCGCATGCAATCGTTGCGGTCAGCGGAAACCGGCGCAGTTCAGGCGAAATCATGAACGCGCTCCTGCCGCTGGAACAGCGAACCGAGTCGAGACGCGAGCATCGCCAGCAGCACAGCGGCGAGCAACGCAAACGACATCGCGGCGCCCAAAGGCCAGTCCCGTCCGCCGGCAAACTGGAAGTCGATCAGATTGCCGATCATGAAAGCGTGGTTACCGCCGAGCAGACCCGGGATCGTATAGGAACCCAGCGCCGGAACGAAGACGAGCCCGATTCCTGCCATGATGCCCGGACGGCAACACGGTACGACGACATGGACCAGTACCGCCGGCTTGTGTGCACCCAGATCGTAGGCCGCTTCGGCCAACCGCCAGTCGAAGTCATCAAGCGCAGCGAAGATCGGCAGGACCATGAACGGCGTGAACGCATAGACGAGACCGATCAGCGTCGCGAGGTCGGTGTAGAGCAATCCGAGCGGGCCATGCATGAGGCCGGCTCGGGACAACATCTGATTCAAGAGGCCGTCGTCCGCAATGACGATGATCAAGCCGTACATCTGGACGACGACGCAGGTCCAAAACGGGATCGTGATCAGGATCAGCAACGCGGCCTTCCACTTCAGGGAGCGCGTCGCCATGAACAGCGCCGTCGGGAACCCGATCAGCAGACATCCCGCGGTGGTCAGTACGGCCATGGTCATCGACCTGATGAAAATGGCGAGATAACCCTGCTGAAGGACGCGTCCCCCATCCCAGTCCCGATCGAAGACAATCCGCTCGTATGCGCCGGCAGTGAAGTCGCCCCACGAGACGCCGCCGAAGTCGCGCGGTGCACTGAGCGAGACCACTGCCAGAACGATCATCGGAAGGACAACGCCCGCGATCATGACGAGCGCCGTCGGGCTGGCCATTGGCCGCCATGATTTCAGCAGATTGAGTATTCGGACTCGGCGCACTGCCAACTACCTCAAATCATTCAGTTCGATTGGCAAGAAGCGTACCAAATCGATGGCATCATTTATAGTCGGCATGTGTGCCGATCACGCCAATGTGTTATCCCTGTGTGCCATTTCCATTATAAATTTGAGGAAATGTATTTTATTGCGGATTATTGCATATATAGAAATTCCCGCGCTCGAGTCTTACTGAGGGCGCCATCCCCAATATTCTGGGCTAACCGAATATTTCGTCTAAATATTCGATCACGGTGCACAGCGCCATGCGCCGACGCCAAACCGGTAATTCGCGGGGCGTGCGACGACGTCGCCGGCAGAATCGCTTGACTCCAGCCTCCGGAGCGAACGCGTGGATGCCACGGTTTCCATGCAGCCCCAACTGCTCCATAGCGAACAACAAGCGACGCACGTCAACTGGATCAATAACACTCACAATAATTCTGTTGACGGATGTTCGTTATAGTGCTCCGTTGACCAGCGCGGCTATCTGACACCCGCGATCACGTTCGTTGGAGAATTTGCAAAAATCGTGAGATAGTTATCCGAGTTTCGCCACGTAAATTTCACATAACGAGAAGAGAGACGGTAAAAACATGGCCACTGCTGAGCAGCTAGAATACCGACCGATGACTGAGCGCGACGTCGGCGCTTTTTATGATGTGCGATTCTCCGTGAGCGAGAATAGAATCCATCCCCACCAGGTTCATCTTCTGAACCGCAACCTCCTGATCGAGAAAATCAGGCAGGGCGGTGGCTGGATCTGTGAATGTGGCGACGAGGTCGCCGGGGTCTGTCTGCCGGTCATCACCGAGACGCCGTTCATCTCGGCCTTGTTTGTGGCACCGCGGTTCCATGGTGTCGGCATCGGCCGCGAGCTGCTTGCCCGTGCGCTTGCATGGCTGAAAGACAAGGGAGTGAATCATGTCACCCTTGTGACCGATCCAGGCTCGCGGGCCGATGGCTTTTACCAGCGTCTTGGGTGGAAGCGCGGCGAATTGGACGAGTACGGGTGTCAGGTCGTATTTACAAAGTTGCTTGTGGACTAGAATCCAAGGAGTCGAATGAAGCCGGTAGCCGACGCGATTCGCCGCACTGCTGCGCAATGTCCAGCGCCACTGCACACCATCTTCATCACGCTCGATTTGATGAAGCGCATGGGTGTTCCGGTCGACGTCCTGCTGAAAGGCACCGGCATTTCTCCTGCAGACATCGAGCGGCCCGGTGCAATGGTGACGCATGCACAGGAAATGGTCCTGTTTGCGAATGCGCTGGAAGCGACCGGCAACAGCGCGATCGGACTGCATATCGGATATGCGATCCCGGTGACGTCGTACGGCCTGCGCGGCCACGCAATGCTGGTAAGCCCAACGTTGGGCGATGCGCTGCGCATGGGCTTCGAGCACCCGTTGCTCGGGATCAGTTATTTCAGAATTCGGATAACCACAATAGGCGAGACCGCTAGAATTATAGTCGGCGGCTATACCTATCGTACCGACCTGCTTGTCGTAAATACCGATATGGTATTTACCGCTTTACGTCGACAGATACGCGACTTGATCGGACACAATCCCGTTTTTTTCAGAATAGGGTTTGTTTTTCCCGAGCCGCCACACGCGAGTTCTTACGCCGAATATTTTGACTGCCCCATCGAATTCGAGGCCGACGAAAATTACCTCGAATTCAGCTCATCGGTGCTGGAGACTGCCCTTCCGCTCGCCCATCCGATCGAATTCGAAGTCGCAAGGAAAGCATGCGCGAAGCGTGAATTTGAACTGGCGCACTGGGTTCCTTCCGACCTCATCGGGCGGCTGCTCGCTCTTATGTATGACGACCCTACGTGCCAGGATATCGCGGAACAATCCAGAAAGCTTGGAATGTCAATGCGAAGTTTGCAGCGGAAGCTTCAGGAAATGGGGACATCGTTTAGCGACCTGTATGATATTGTCCGACAAGATCTGACGTCGCGGTATCTTGCGGAAAAGGAATACACAATCAAGGAGATAGCAGCCAGATTGGGGTATAAGAATTCCTCCGCATTCAGTCGGGCAATGAAACGATGGTCAAAATTGTCACCTGAATGATCGCGACATTTCCGAAGAGGCGCCCGTCACGGGGGCCGTCTTCCTGCTTCTATCAAACATCGGGTTTCTCACCGAGTTCTGACCTCGGCCCTTACGCCGCGACACAGAGGGCATTCGTCGACGGATTTCCTGGCGTGCTCCGATGAAACGGACAAGCTATCCGAATACCCGCACCCATACCGCCCGAAGGCGTCGCGCGCGGTCTTCGAGGAGATAGGAGGCCGCCAGCGTCAGGAGACCTGAAATTGCGCCCGTCACGATGTGCTCGATATAGGGGATGCGGTAGTGGCTCGTGTGCGAGTAGGCGTCGCCCAACGTCGTCAGGCAGCCGACGATCAGCGCATTGCCGTATCGATGCGCATAGAGTTTCGCCACGGGCGTGAACGTCAAAAGGACGGCCAGGAGTGCAGTAAGCAGACCTGTATGAAATGCGATAGTCCAGTGGGCAACGCTCATGATGTTGCCCCAGCTCCCCGGCATGCAGGTCATGCACGCACTGGTCGGCTGCCAGAAGCGCTGGATAAACAGTCTGACGCGGTGCTTCCACTCGGTTGACATGATGCATTCCCGTCGATGCCGTTGTCATGGCCAACGCCGCCACACGTATCGTTGAAGCAGTTTCCACACCCTTCAACGAGCTTGCTGCCCCCGTCCTGGACGGGCCGGCCGTAGGCCAGAGAGGCAGAACAATAACCCGGACATGGGGGGAATACTACTCCACGACCGGAGGGCCGCTGCTTCGACCGCGGCCGGCATTCGACGCTCGCGTCTGTCGGTGCGATCCTGTCCATGACGGGCGTCGGGCGTCGGGCTTTCGCGCGAAGTCGCCGTCCGGCGTCAACGGTAAATTCAGCCGGTCCATGCGACAGCGCGATGGAATCGTTCAGCCGGTGTATCGACGTTTGATGCCCTGCCTGGCCGCCGAACGTCCCCGTCATCATATAGAATGATGCGCTTTGCCCGTACGCCCATGTGGTTCAAGAATCTTCAGCTTCATCGTCTTCCGGCCCCCTTGGCCGTGACCCCCGACCAGATGGAAGCCTGGCTGGCGCCCTACGCGTTTCAGCCGTGCAACAGCATCGAGATGCAGCGCTTCGGATGGGCGTCGCCGCGTGACGACGGCGCGCTTGTGTATTCGAACAACCGGCAGATGCTGCTGGTGTTTCGTTCGGAAAAGAAGCTGCTCCCGGCGTCGGTCATCAATCAGGTGACCAAGGCCCGGGCGCTCGAGGTCGAGGAGCAACAGGGCTTCAAGGTCGGACGAAAGCAGCTGCGCGAACTCAAGGAGCAGGTCACCGACGAACTGCTGCCGCGCGCGTTCAGCATTCGCCGCGATACTCGCGTGTGGATCGATACGGTGAACGGCTGGCTCGTCATCGATGCGGCTTCACAGGCGCTCGCCGACGAGATCCGCGGCCTGCTCGTCAAATCGATCGACCAGTTGCCGCTCGCCGGCGTTCAAGTGGCGCATTCTCCGGTTGCCGCGATGACGGACTGGCTGCTGTCCGGCGAAGCGCCGGGCGGATTCACCGTGGACCAGGACGCCGAGTTGCGTTCGAGCGGCGAAGGCGGCGCCACGGTGCGATACGTCGGCCACGCGCTGGAAGCGAGCGACATGCGCCGGCACATCGAGGCCGGCAAGCAATGCATGCGCCTCGCGATGACCTGGAACGACCGGATCTCGTTCGTGCTGACGCCGTCGCTGACGATCAAGCGCGTGACGCCGCTCGACGTGATCAAGGAGGCGGCGGATCCCACCGCGCAGAACGACGACGAACGCTTCGATTCGGACGTCACGCTGATGACGGGTGAATTGGCGCGGATGCTCGCCGATCTCGTCGACAGCCTCGGGGGTGAGCAGCAGCACGACTCGATTCAAAAGGCCGCCGCCTGAACGCCGTCGGTTGTCGCGGATCATGGCTCGGTGACAACGAGGCTGCGCGCTGACGCGATGTTTCGAGGAGACCTGTCGCCGCACCGGCGACGGGTCGCACCTCAATGACGATCGTCGGGATCAGTCGTCAACGACGACCGTTTCCGGTTCGACTTCCGACATTCATCAAGAGACCGAAGCAACATCTATCGCCGGCTTGCGACAAGAGTCGCTGACGCGAGTTCTCCACGATTCGCGAGCAGATTCGGCAACAGACAGGAAGAGCAAAGCGAGGCAACGCTCGACGCGAAGCGGTGTGACAGGGCCGTGGCCCAATGCTTCTTCCAGCGAGTGCTCCGCACCGGACAAGATCGTCACCGATCCGGAGCTCGCAAGAGTGAGCATGTTTTCGTCAGAACGGCTGCGCGCATGAGCAGCCGCGCCGAGAACAGTCATCAGCCCAAGCGCGAACTCAAGCGACGCATGCGCGGCTTTCGACTGCCGGGGCGGACGCAGGCATTCCTGCCGTGCTTCGCTCCGATTCGCCAACACATCGCGTTCAGTCGTCATTTGCTGCGGGCTTCACGCCACCGCAAGCAACTTCGCGACGCGATTCGAAACCCGCCGCCCTTTCACCGGCATTACCCCGAATCCGTACGGCGACGCCTGCATGGCAGCTTCAACAGTGTGGTGTTGTCCTGCCAACGCCAACGTGGCAAAGCTCATCGCACTCCCCCGTCAAACCAAAAACAAAGCCGGCCCCAAGCCGGCTTCGTCATGCGTCCTCGAGCAACAACACGCACCCGTCACTTCATGCAAGCCGACGCGAGCTTCCCCACCGCAATCACCGCCTGCTCGATCTCCGGCGACCACGGGCTGCTGTAGTTCAGCCGGATGAAGTTCCGGTAGTTGTCCGTGATCGAGAACATGTAGCCGGGCCCGATCGTGATGCCCTGCTCCAACGCGAGCTGGTACAGCCGCATCGCATCGACCTGCGCGGGCAACTCGACCCAAAGCACGTACCCCCCCGCCGGGCTCGATATGCGCGTGCCTTCCGGGAAAAACCGCGACACCATCGCCCGCATCAGGTTCGCCTGCTGCGCATACGCCTTGCGCAAGCGCCGCAGGTGATGCTCGTAACCGTCGCGTTCGAGAAACTCCGCGATCGCGAGTTGCGGCAACGACGGCGTCGCAAGCGTGTTCAGGAATTTCAGCTTCTCGACCTGATCGCGATAACGGCCCGGCAGCGCCCAGCCGATCCGGTACGCGGCCGTCAGGCTCTTCGAGAACGACGAGCAATGCAGCACGATCCCGTTGCGGTCATACGACTTCAACGAACTCGGATGCGCATCGCCGAAATACAGTTCGTTATACACACCATTCTCGATCAGCGGCATTCCGGCCTTCGTCGCGAACTCGACCAGTTCGCGCTTGCGTTCGTCGGGCATCTGGAAGCCGAGCGGGTTCTGGAAGTTCGGCATCACCATGCACGCGGCGATCGGTTGCGACTTCGCGATCGCGGCCAGCGCCGCGATGTCGATCCCGTATTCCGGATGCGTGGCCACCTCGATCGCCTTCATCCCCATCCGCTCGATCGCATGCAGCATCGCGTAGAACGTCGGCGATTCCACCGCGATCGTGTCGCCCGGCTTCGCCACCGCCTGCAGGCACAGGTTGATCGCCTCGGTCGCACCGACCGTCACGATGATCTCGTTCGGGTCCACCGACATCCCGTTTTCCAGGTAGCGCCGTGCGATCTGACGGATCAGCCGCGGATGCCCGGGCGGCAATCCGTCCGTCACGCCCCACAGCGACTTGTCGCGGCCGGCCGCGTACGCATAGCGGTTCAGCTTCTCGAACGGGAACAGGCTCGGGTCCGGGTACGGCGAGCCGAGCGGCACGGCGTCGTCGGTGCCGATCGAACGCAGCGTCGACAGCACGAGCCGGCTCACGTCGACCGACGACGAGATCGCGATCGGCTTCGACGGCCGCAACTCGCGCACCGGTGCATGGCCGTCGTCGCGCCGCAGGTTCACGAAATAGCCGGACTGCGGGCGGCTTTCGAGCAGCCCGCGGCTTTCCAGCAGCAGATACGCGTGCAGCACGGTCGTGATGCTGATCCGGTGCTGCTGGCTCGCCTGCCGCACCGACGGAATCCGGTCGCCGTGCCGATACACGCCCTGGCGGATCAGGCGCTCGATGTCGTCCGCGAGCTTTTCATAGAGTTTCATCGGGTGCCTCCCGCCGGCCTGCGCAGCCGCCCCGCCCCGCTGCGCTCATCCGATACGCACGGGTTCCGCCCGTCGGCCGGGCCATCGTGATTCCTGATCTTTCCCTCCGGTTTTGCCTTTTCCATCGCACTGGCTCGCTCTTGAAGATGCGCCAGCAGGGTTCCGGTACGACTGGATCTGCGGCACTGTGCCCTTGATGGTGGAATCTTAAGAGCAGAACAGTTGGCGACGAGTACACACATCGTTCGCGCGAACAAGAGTACAGTTCGGCGCGAATCGCGCATCGTGGGCGAACTGTACGTCTTATGAAACGGCCGGGCCGCCGCAAGCGGCGCACAGCGTGGCCGGATCGGCCCGGAACGCCCGCCGCACGGCCTTCCGCCCGGCTGCATCAATTGGGGTGCAATACTGTGCGTCCGCTCGGTTTTCATTCCCGGAGTCAGACCATGCAGTACACGATCGAACAGGCATCCGACCTCGGCGGCGTGATCCGCGACGCCCGGAACGTACAGAAATGGCGCAGGAACGACACGGCCGGCACCGAGGCCCACGGATGACTGATCGCGCCCTCGTCGACCAGCTCGTCGCGCGGCTGACCAGCCGTGCCGACCATCAGCGCTTCACCGGCGCGCCGATCGACCTGTCGACACTCGACGCGCACGCGCTCGGCGCGGTCTGGCCGGCCCTGCGCCGTGTCGAGTACGAGATCATGGTGCACGACCAGGCATTCGAGGATCCGCGCGCCGATTTCGCGCGCTGGCTGCACCGGCAAATCGATGCGCTCGGACTCGTGCCGCTCGTCGACGCCGATGCCGCGCTCGAACTGTTCCGCGACATCCCGGCCGGCGGCTGGAAACGTGCACTGGAGGAATTGCCCTGCCTCGACGCGCTGCCGTCGCCCGCGCTGCAGGCCGAACTCGCGCGCATCGCGGGCGAGCCGGAGGAAGGCGACGAGCGCACCGCGTCCAGCACGTATGGTGTGTATACGCTCGACCGGTTCGCCGGCCGCCGCGACTTCTCGGCGAGACGCGACGCGTATGCGCAGGCGCTGGCGGATTCGCCGTTTCGCGTGCGCGAACTCGACGTGCTGCCCGAACTCGGGCTGGCCGGGCTGCTCGCGCTGGCCGCGACGAACAACGGTTATTTCGCGCCGAGGCGGTTGTGGCTCGACTTGAGCGATCCGGCCGTCACGCTCGCGGAAGACGCCGCGTATGTCGCGTTCGCGCGCGATGCGCTGACGGAAGCCGCGCAACGACTGGCGGCGCTCCATGCGGGCGCCGTCCCATACGAGGCCGATCGTGCATTCACGACCGACGACGCGCAGGTCGTCGCCCGGGCCGCCCGCGTGGCCGCCTATCGCGACGAAGCATGGCTGCGCCCGCTGATCGGGCCGCTGCTGACCGGCGTGTGCGTCGCGCCGACGGCCGCGAAGACCGCGCCGTCCCAGTCGCTCGCGATCGCGCTCGGCCACGCGGTCGAGACGATCCCGACCCCCGAGGGCGTGCGCGCGCTGCGCGATGCACTCGCCATCGTGCGTCACGCGGGCGTGCAGAAGAAGCTGGCACGCAACCTGAAGCCGGCCGAACGCGCGCTCGGCGAGCGGCCGCACACCGCGCTGCGCATGACGCTCGACGCGAAGCCCGACAAGAAGCAGCTCGCGATGCTCGCGACCTGCATGGAAGCCGGCTTCTGGCAGTCGATGACGCTCGGCCACGCCGAATGGCGCGAACGCCTCGTCGATGCGCCGGCCGGCGCCGCGTTCGCGGCACGCACGATCTGGCACGCGCGCGGCCGCGATGGGACGACGCAGTCGTTCATGCCCGAGATCGCAAAGGGCAAGGTCGTGCTGCGCGACGCGGCCGGGCACGCGATCGACATCGCCGGCGACAGCGACATCCGGTTATGGCACCCGCTGCTGGCCGATGCGGACGAGCGGCTCGCGTGGCAACGCGCGATCGTCGGCCGCACGCTGCGGCAGCCGGTCAGGCAGGCCTTCCGCGAATACTACGTACCGGCCGACGGCGACGCGTCCGCCAGCGATTCCGCGATGTTCGAAGGCCACGTGCTGTCGAGCCGGCAGTTGATCGGCGTCGCGCGTCGCGAAGGCTGGTCGATCCGCGCGTACGACGACGGGCTCGTCCGAGAATTCGGCGACGTGCGCGCGACCTTCTTCGTCGATGCGCGGCTCTATCCGGGCTCGGAAAGCCACGGCACGTCGCGCCGGCTGCACTTCGAACGCCGGCACGACCGGCACTGGATACCGCTGCCGATCGGCGAAATCGATCGTGTGGTGTTCTCGGAAGTGGCGCGCGCGGTCGATCTGCTCGTCAGCGTCGCCGCGTTCGCGCTCGACGACGACGCAACCCGCGCGGCGACAGCCGCGCTCACGGCCGACCCGGTGCGCCAGCGCGAGCGCGAAGCACAACGCTGGCAGCGCCTGAACCGGTTGTCGGACGTGCCGCTGGGCACGATGGCGCGGCATCGCCGGCACGTGCTGTCGCTCGTATTCGCCGGGCCGGTGGCGCAAGGGAAGATGACGATCGATGAACGGCATGTGCGCGTCGGCGCGTGGTCGGTGCATTGCGCGACCGGGCGTGTGATGCGCGACGGCGAACCCGTCGATGCCGCGATCGAGCCGCCGCCATCGCCGCTGCGCGCGGTGCCGTGGCTGCCTTACGACGAAGCGCTGCTGCAGCGGATCGTCGGCGTCGTCGCGGGGTTGCTCGATTGAGCGGACGCCGTCAGATCGAACCGAACAGCGCGCGCGGCCGGTCCTTCAGCGTGCCGGCGAGAATCCGCAGCCCGTTGACGAGTTCGTCGCGCGAGGCCGGGCACGCGAGGTTGATGCGCACGCCGTGCTCGATCTCCGCGCGATCGACCGCGAACGTCGACGACGGCATTACGATCACGCCGCGCGCCTTCGCGTTCGCGGCGAAGTCGTCGGCGCGCCACGGCGGCGGCAGGCGCAACCACACGAACATGCACGCCGGGTCGGATTTCAGCTGCCCGGCCGGCAACAGCTCCCGCGCGAGATCGACGCGCGCGCGGATCTCCGCGAGTTGTGCGCCCATGATCCGCTCGGCGGTGCCGTCCTCGATCCACACGGTCGCGATCAGCATCGACGTGGGGGCCGGCATCCACGCGGTCGTGCGCACCGCCTCCGCGCACAGTGCGACGCTGTCGCGCGGGCAGCTCAGGTAGCCGAGGCGCAGCCCCGGCGCGAGGATCTTCGACGTCGCGCCGATATGAAACGTCAGCTCGGGGCACAGCCCCGCGATCGCCGGCAGCCGGTCGCGCACGAGCGGGCCGTATACGTCGTCCTCGATGATCGTCACGTGATGGCGGCGCGCGATGTCGACGAGCGCCATCCGGCGCGCGAGGCTCATCGTCGTCACGGTCGGGTTCTGCAGGTTCGGCACGACGAAGATCGCCTTGACCGGCATGCGCTGGCAGATCCGCTTGATCTCGTCGGGCAGCAGGCCGTCGTCGTCGGCCGGCGCGCTGACGATCTCGAACTGGAATACCGGCGCGAGCGCCTTGAGCCCGTAATACGTGAGGCGGTCGGCCACGATCACGCCGTCGGTGCCGATCAGGCTGTTCAGTACCGCGTACAGCCCGTGCTGCGCGCCGCTCGTGACGACCACCTGGTCGCGCGACGGCGCGAAGCCCGGCGCGGCGAGCCACTGCGCGCCGGCGGCGCGCGCCCAGTCGGGGCCCTGCGGCGGCTGGTATTCCTGGAGGGCGGCGAAACGCGGGTCGTTCGGCAGCGTGCCGAACGTCTGCGCGAGGCTCGCGAGAAACTCGCCGGTGGCCGGGCGGTTCACCGTCAGATCGATCACGCCGTTGCCCGCCGCGAGCGACGCGCGGGCCGGCTCGATGCTCGGCATCGCGCCGCCAGTGACGAGCGAGCCGCGCCGTTTGCTGCCGATCACGAGGCCGCGCAGCTGCAATTCCTTGTACGCCCGGGACACGGTCGACACGTTGATGCCGAGCTCGGTCGCGAGCTGGCGCTGCGGCGGCAGGCGGCTGCCCGGCGGATACATCCCGCTGCGAATTTCCTCCTCGATCGAGCTCGATACCTCGACGTAGGTCGGCCGCTTCGCCTGCGCCGGCGCGCCGCCGTCGCGCTCGCCGGAAAGTTTGTCTGATGCCATTTGTCGCCCGTGACCACACAAAAAGCGTTTGTCTGCCATTTTGACCTGCCCAGCGATTGTATCCGACATCCCCTCCCCGTCAAACGTCAGTTGAAAAGTCTGTCGAATCAGTCAGTTGGAATCGGGTAAACACTAGCGCCACACAATCTCATTTTGATTGCACACAAAAAATTACTGTGTGATTCTTGATCGCAACTTTGTGTGAATCATGTGGACCGAGGGAACGCGTCATGGCGAATGTCGCCATCGTGGGTGCAGGCTTCATCGGGCTCGGCGCGGCTGCATGGCTGCAGCGCGACGGGCATCGCGTGACGCTGTTCGACCCGGCCGGCATCGGCCAGGGCGCGTCGTTCGGCAATGCAGCGACGTTCGCGCCGTACGGCTGCGTGCCGGTGAACGGCCCGTCGGTGTTCCGCGACATGCCGCACTTCCTGTTCGCCGCCGACAGCCCGCTGCGCATCCGCTGGCCGTACCTGCTGCACGGCGCGCCGTGGCTCGTGCGGTTCCTGCTCGCATCGACGCCCGCGCGCCACGCACACAGCGCGACCGCGCTGGCCGCGCTGCTGTCGCGCGCCGCCGACGGTTATACGCCGCTGCTTGCACCGTCGCGGCTCGCCGCGTTCGTGCGGCCGCGCGAATGCCTGTACCTGTATGCGCGGCAGGCGTCGTTCGACGCCGCGCAGCCGTCACTCGCGCTGCGGCGCCGGCTCGGCGTGCCGTTCGAGACGCTCGACGCGAGCGCAATCCGCCGGCTCGAGCCCGCACTCGCGCCGATCTTCACGCGCGGCGTACTGTTCGTCGGAAGCTGGCACTTCTCCGATCCATGCGGATTCCTCGGCGCCCTGTTCGCGCACCTCGCCACCGGCGGCGCCGCGCTCGAACGCACGCGCGTCGAACGGATCGAGCCCGCCGGCGACAGCGTGACAGTGCATGCGGGCGGCGCCGTGCGCACCTTCGATCACGTCGTCATTGCCGCCGGCGCCCGCTCGCGCGCACTCGCGGCCGCGTGCGGCGACACGGTGCCGCTCGATACCGAGCGCGGCTATCACGTACAGTTCGGCGCGCACGAGCCGATCGTCTCGCGGCCGGTCGGCTGGGCCGAGCGCGGCTTCTACATGACACCGCTCGACGAAGGGCTGCGCGCGGCCGGCACCGTCGAACTCGGCGGCTTCGACGCGCCGATGAATCCGTCGCTCGTCGCGCTGCTCACGCGTTCCGCGCGCGAAGCCGTGCCGTCGCTCGGCGCACCGACGCGCAGCTGGCTCGGCTTCCGGCCGACGCTGCCGGACGGCGTGCCCGTGATCGGCCGCGCGCGGCGCAGCGCGCGCGTGATCCACGCATTCGGCCATCAGCATCTCGGCGTGACGCTCGCCGGCATCACCGGGCAAATCGTCGCCGACCTCGTCGCCCAGCGCGCACCGTCGCTGGACCTCGCACCGTACCGGGCCGCGCGATTCTGACGCGCGCCGCGATTTTCACCACTGCAAGGAGGCATCCATCATGAATCGTCGTAACTGGCTGGTTTGGCTGGCCGTCTGCTCGATCGTCACGGTCGGCGCATCCGCGCAGGCCGCGGACCCCGATACCGTCAAGATCGGCTTCGCCGGCCCGCTGACGGGGCCCGTCGCGCGCGTCGGCAAGGATCTGCAATACGGCGCGCAACTCGCGCTCGACGAAGAGAACGCGAAACATCCGACCGTGGGCGGCAAGCCCGTGCGCTTCGTGCTCGACGTACAGGACGACCAGGCCGATCCGCGCATCGCGATCCAGGTCGCGCAGAAGCTCGTCGACGACGGCGTGGTCGGCGTGATCGGCCACTACAACTCGGGCTGCAGCATTCCCGCGTCGGCCGTCTACAAGCAGGCGAACGTCGCGATGATCACGCCCGGCTCGACCAATCCGCAACTGACGATGCAAGGTTTCAAGAACGTGTTCCGCACGATGGGGCACGATGGCGTCGGCGGCGTGGTGGCCGGCCGTTTCGCGGTCGAGCAGCTGAAGGCGAAACGGATCGGCATCATCGACGATCGCACCGCGTTCGGCCAGGGTCTCGCCGATGCGTTCGAGAAGGGCGTGAAGGACGCGCACGGCAGCATCGTGTCGCGCGAATACACGAACGACAAGGCCGTCGATTTCCGCGCGATCCTGACGACGATGAAGAGCAACAACGTCGACCTGCTGTTCTTCGGCGGCCTCGACGAACAGGGCGCGATGCTCGTCAAGCAGATGCGCTCGCTCGGCATCCGCGCGCAGCTGTTCGGCGCCGGTGCATTGAAAAGCAATGCATTCCTGAAGATCGCCGGCACCTCGGGCGAAGGCACGCAGGATCTCGAACCGGGGCCGGCGCTCGACAAGCTGCCTTCCGCCGTCGCGTTCGCGCAGCGCTACAAGGCACGCTTCAACCAGGATGTGGAGCTCTATGCGCCGTTCTCGTACGACGCGGCGCTCGCGATGATCGCGGCGGTACGCAAGGCCGATTCGCTCGATCGCGGCAAGATCGTCGCGAGCCTGCCCGGCGTGTCGGTCACCGGCGTGACCGGAAAGATCTCGTTCGACGAGCGCGGCGACCTGATCAAGCCGCCGTACACGCTGTTCCGCGTCGAACAGGGGCAGTGGCACAGCATCCGCACGGTCGGCGGCGCGTCGAACTGACGCGCGGCGGCGCGACCGGGAGCCACACCGTCATCGCGCCGCCTGCTGCCGCTGCACCTCCTGCGCTTTCATCTGCAGATACGCGCCGCGCTCGACCTCGTGCAGCTGCTGCGGATACTGCTCGGTCGCGTCGAACCAGCGCGCGAGGCGCTGGTCGAGCGGCTTGTCGAGCGTCGCGAGATACGCATCGATCGCGAGGTAGTAGCGCATCGTGTTGCGCTCCAGCAGCCCGCGCACGCCGCCGACGTACTGCGGCTGCGCGGCCGATCCGCCGACGTTCGTGAAGCCAACCTTGTCGCTGCCGACGGTCGCCAGGTAGGTCTTCATCGCCATGCGGCCGACCGTGCCGAAACCATACGAATACGTGAGATGCAGGAACGTGCGCGACGCGCCGACCGGCACGGCCTCCAGCGCGATCCGGTAATCCTTCGTGCCCATCGGGCCGCTGTCGGCGGTCAGGTCGACCTGGAAATAGTCGGGCGATGCGGCCGCCACGCGATAGCGGAACTGCACGCGATAGGTGTCGGACAGCTTCTGCTGGATCTTGCGGCCGAGGTTCACGTCGAGCACCGGGCCGTTGCCGCCGACCGATGCATGACAGTACTTCGTGTTCAGGTGCAGGATCAGCACCGCGCACCAGTTCGCGGGGCCCTGCGCGGGATCGTCGAGCTGCCCGCTCACGACCGCGAACGGATAGTCGACCACCGCGTAGATGTCGCCCTTCAGCGACGACGATGCTTCCGCCGATTCGAGCACCAGCGGCCGGTGAAACGCATTGTCCTTCAGTTGCGCGCCGAGGCTGCGGTAACGGTCGAGCAGCGCCGCCGCATCGTCCGCGCCGAACGACAGCGCGCTCCAGCCCGTACACAGGGCCGCGACGAGCGCGTACCGGGCGAAGCGAGCCAGCCACGTGCCGCGCGGATGTCCGGATGTCTTCATTCTTGTGCTCCCGCCTGGCGCGCGAGGGTCGCGCACCTGTGTCACAGAATACGCCTGGCCGCAGCGCAACATTGCATGCGAAAAGGCCGCTATCGACGCCGCTTCACCGGCACCGGCAACTGCGCGGCGGTGATCCGGATCAGCGCCGACAGCCATTCACGATCGTCCCAGCGCTCGCCCGAGATGACGAGGTGCGGCTTCGCGCCCGGATACGGCGAGCCTTCCTCGCACGCGCCGAGAAACGCACGGCCTTCGGGCGTCGGCTTGACGAACAGCCGATCGTCGCAGACGAGCGCCGCCATCTTGCCGTCGCAATAGATACCGTACTCGCCGAACATCTTGCGCGCCGATATCGTGCCGGCCGCCGCCATCTGCTCGACGATGAAATCGACTGTGCCCTGGCTCGATGCCATCCCTGCTCCTTGCAAAAAGGTGTATGACCGCAGCGTGTGCCCGACCGTTCCACCTGATCGGCGGATGCGCTGCGGTGCGTCATCCATTCGCCGGCGGAACGCGCATTCGGGTGCATTCAGGAACGTGCAGGCATTCCCGTCCCGCAACACGCTGCGTGCCATGCCGTGTCGTTCCGTGTCGCGACAGTCACATGACGGCGCGCGGCCGAGCGAGACGACCGCGATCGACGACGTAACAATGCGACAACGCCCGCCTACGAACGCAGTGCCGACGGCGCGACGCCCAGCCAGCGATGAAAGCTGCGCCGCATGTTTTCGGTATCGCCGAAACCGCACTCGTTCGCCACGCGCTGCAGCGACGCCGCCCCGCTTTCGAGCGCCGCGCGAGCGGCTTCCACGCGCAGTTTCTCGACGGCCTTGGCAGGCGTGAGGCCGGTTTCCGTCTGGAACGCCCGCGCGAACTGACGCGGGCTCATGCACGCCTGCTCGGCCAGGTCGCTCACGCGCAGGCGCGCGCCGAGATTGCGGCGAATGTGGTCGAGCAACGGCTTGAAGCGCCCTTGCGCGCTGTCGAGTTCGATCAGCGCCGAGAACTGCGACTGTCCGCCGGGGCGCCGGTAGTACACGACCAGCCGTTTCGCGACGGCGCGCGCGAGCCGCTCGCCGCGATCCTCGCCGATCAACGCGAGCGTCAGGTCGATGCCGGCCGTGATGCCGGCACTCGTCCAGAACGGCCCGTCGTTCACGTAGATGCGATCGAGCGCGAGCCGCACCTGCGGAAACGCCCGCGCAAACCGCTCGCCGCAGCCCCAGTGCGTGGTCGCCAGCCGGCCGTCCAGCACACCGGCGGCGGCCAGCAGCAGGCTGCCCGAGCAGACACTCGCCACCCGGATGCCGCGCGCCGCGCAGCGCCGGACGAACGCGCACGTCGCCGCGTCGGCCATCGCGGCATCGACGCCGTCGCCGCCCGCGACCAGCAGCGTATCGAGATCCGCCGCATCCGGCAGCGGTTCGGCGTGCCAGCTCACGCCCGACGAACTGCGCACCAGCCCCGGCTGCGCCGCGACGATGCGAACCGCGTAATACGGCGTGCGCGCGTAGTCGGCCATCTCGAACGCGGAAACGGGCCCGGCGGCATCCAGCACCTGGAAACCGGGATATACGAGCATGGCGACGCGATGGGTCATGGCAGAAAGTGCGGGAGAAATGACATTGCGACGGACAGCGCGCGGCGCGATGCTACACGCCGCTCATACCTGGGGAGATCGTGATGGCCACCACGCCGTTCATCGTCGTATTCGCATTGTTCGATCATGTCACGCAGCTCGATTTCACCGGGCCGGACGAAGTGTTCTGGCGTCTGCCGGGCGCGCGGATCCGGCGCGCCTCGGTGCGCGGCGGATCGATTCGCGCGGACAGCGGCCTGACCGTTGCCGAGGTCGAGCGGCTCGCCGACATCGCGCATGCCGATCTCGTCTGCGTGCCGGGCGGGCTCGGCGTGATCGATGCGATCGCCGACGCTGCATTCGTCCGCGAGGTGCGCCGGCTCGCGCTCGGCGCCCGCTATGTTACCTCCGTGTGCAGCGGGTCGCTGGTGCTCGGCGCGGCCGGGTTGCTGCAAGGCCGGCGGGCCGCCTGCCACTGGGCGTGGCGCGACCTGCTGCCGCCGTTCGGCGCGATCGTCGACGAAGGCCGCGTGGTGCGCGACGGCCCGGTCGTCACGGGCGGCGGCGTCACCGCCGGCATCGACATGGCGCTCTCGGTGATGGCCGACCTGGCCGGCCCGGCCTACGCGCAAGCGGTGCAGCTCGGCATCGAATATGCGCCCGAGCCGCCGTTCGACTGCGGACGTCCCGAGCGGGCCGCGCCGGACATTCTCGCGTCGGTGTCCGCGCTGTTCGAGCGCGTGCGGCCCGATCGTCATGCGGTCGTGGCGCGTGCGGCGCAGCGCCTCGCGCAGCCCGACGCGAACCGACAACCGGCATGACGCGCACGCGGGCCCTGCCGGATCGGCGCGACGCCGTTACTTGTCTGCCGCAAACGCGCTCGACATCTGCCGCGCCCGCTTCACGTCGTCGCCGTGCAGGTAGATCGACGTCGTCGAGATCGACGCATGCCGCAGGTTGTCGCGCACGGTCGTCAGCTCCGCGCCGCGCGCCAACGCATGCGTCGCATGCGTATGACGCATCCAGTGCGGGCTCGCCTGCCGCAGCTTCTGCGCGAGCGCGGGGTTGTCGGCCTCGACCTGATCGGCCGTCTGCGTGAAGAAACGCTGCATCACCTTCCACAGCCGCACGCTCGTGATCGCGGCCGCGCCGTCTTCCGCGAGGCTCGCGATCAGCGGCGTATCGGGCCGCCAGCGCACCGGCGTGACCGGCAGCCGGCGGGCGACCAGGTAACGGTCGAGCGCCGTGCGCGCGAGCGGCGGCAGCGCGACGCGCGCGGCCTTGCCGCCCTTGCCGACCACCTTCAGCCACGCGTCGCCGTGCGCATCCGTCTCGATGCCGCCGAGCGTCGCGCCGACCAGCTCGCTCGCGCGCAGCCCGGTCGCATATCCGAAATCGAGAATGAAGCGCAGCCGTTGCGCGGCGGCCGGCGTCCAGCCCGACTGCGGCGCACCGGCCGCCGTGCCGGTGCGGAACTCGAGCCCGTCGGCGATCGTGCGCACGAGCAGCCATTCGCCTTCGGTGAACGCGTGCGACGTGTCGAGTGCGTTCGCGCCGCGCGTGTCGCGCACCTTGACGCCCGCGAACGGATTCGCCAGCAGGTAGCGCTGTTCGATCAGCCAGCGAAACAGCGCGCCGAGCACCGACAGCGTGTACGCCGCCGAACGCGCGGACAGCGCGCCCGAGAACGGCCGCCAGTCGGGCGCGCCGCGCGGCCGCACGGGCCCGACCCAGCGTTCGTGCGGGCTCGGGCGCCGCACGAATGCGCGATACGCGACCGCGTCCTCGGTCGTCAGGGACGACAGCGCGCGGCCGCGCTCGACGATCGCCCACAGGATCAGCCGCTCGGCCTCCTTCCGGTACGCACGCCGCGTCGCGGCCGATTCGTGCAACGACAGCCACGCGTGCACGGCCGCGTAATCGTTGTCCGCATCGAGCGTGCTGGTCGCGCGCGGCGCGCGGAACGTACCGGCCGAGCCGTCGACCTCGTGCGGCAGCTTCAACTGCTCCCACGGCACGATGCTGCCGCGCGGCGTCGCCGCGATCAGCGCGCGCGCCCGTTCGGTCAGGTCCGGATGCGCGGCGAAAAACGCCTCGATGTGCCGCGCACCGGCCACGCCGAGGCCCGCGATCGCACGCCACCACTGGCGCCGGCGCGGAATCCGCACCGTGAGATCGGCGAGCGTCGCGATCCCGTGCGCCCGCAGCGCGGCGACCGCACGCGCGGGCAGCCACAGGCCGACGTCGTCGCTGATCTGCGGGACCGGCGCGCGCGCATGACGCAGCAGGCCGATCGCTTCGGCGGCCGCCTTCGCCTCCCGAATACGCTCACCGTCGGGATGACCGAGACGCTCCGCGAGATCGGGCCGGCCGGCCTGTCGTGCGACGCGCACGAGGCGGCGGCGAATCCCGCCGATCACGCCGCGCGCCGAGCGCCCTTCGCCGAGACGATCGGGCAGGTAGCGTTCGACGGCCTGGCGCACGGTCATGCCCGCGTACCATGCGCGCAGCGCGGCCAGTTCGTCGGCGTCGGGATAACCTGCGGGCGCAGGCGCGGAATCGGAGGAAGGCGGTGAGGCGAGGCGCGGTTTCATGGGCGCCAGTTTGACAGAAGCGCGCGCGGCCGGATACGTCGCGCACGGCGTTCCGGGGGCGGCGGGCGCCGAAGCGCGCCGGAAGATCGCAGCGGTGACACGTAGCGCGAACGAATGCGAGGATCGATCGAATTGCGGTCGCTTCACCCGTTTCATCGCTGTGGAATCGATTGCCGTGCGGATCGACATGTCACGCCCCGATACGAGTCGCGACATCGTCGATCCGCGTGCGACACCGAAACCAAACGGGAAACGAGCGCTTGGTACACGCCTGCTATGCTGCGCACTGCATTCGCGCATCATTCGTCCGCCGCTTCCTTGCATGACGCTGCGGCGCGCGGGTTCCGCACTGAATGGCGCCGAGCGCCCCTACGATCCGCCGCAGGCCGCCGACGGTTTCGCAACAGCGTCAACGCATGTCGATTTCAGGCCGTCGAACAACAAAATCCATACCGACAAGCACGCCAATTCCATGACATTCCGACTTCTCGCCGCGCTCGCTGCCGCGGCCTTGAGCTGCGCCGTGCTGCCCACCGCCCACGCGCGCACCTATGTCCCGCCGACAGCGTCGTTCGGCAACGGGCCTTATGTGCATCGGTTCGTGCTGCGCGACCCCGTCACGCACCGGCCGCTGCCGAATGCGCGATACCGGTTGCTGCTGCCCGGACACGCGATCGCGGGGCTGCCGCCCCATCAAGCAGGCGGCAACAGCGTCGTGTTCGGCACGACCGATGCCGCCGGACGCACCGTGCGGATCCGCCTGCCCGCGCGGTACCCCGAGAGCCAATGGGCGCTTCAGCCTGTCGTGGGCGAAGGCGACAGCGGCGGGACGTTTCAGGTGATCGACGAAGATACGGGGCGGCCCTACGGCCATTACCCGTACGTACTCGACGTGACGGGGGAATACCTCGTCTGCGGGCGCATCGATGCCAACGGCTACACCGTCTTCGTGCAGTCGAACGTGGACCGCAAGCTCAGGTTGCGTCGCACGGTATTGCGCGCGCCGGCGGACACCGACTGGTGTGCGGGGCCCGGCACGGACATCGCCAATCATGCCGGCGATCCGGGCACGCCCGATCTCTACACGCAGTATCTCGGCAGCCTGGTCGCCGACGGCCGGCACCTCGGCCGGGCACTCCGGGAACAGATCGCGGCCAAGATGATCGCGCTGGCGATTGCCGAGCGGGACGAAGGGCGCATCGACACCGCGCTCGACGCGGGCAATTTCTCGGGCGACCTGTTGAACGGCATCGGCTACGACCTCGTCAACGCCGGCCTGAAGATCGATCGTGCGATGGCGATGATCGATGCGCGCCTCGCGCAGTCACCCGATGACCCGTATGCGCTCGACAGCAAGGGCTGGGCGCTCCATCGCCTCGGTCGCGACGACGAAGCGCTGACGTGGTTCGACCGGTCGATCGCGATCCTCGCGAAGGAAGGCGACGCGGACAAGGACGTGCGCGAAGCCCACGCGACCGGGCTGACGCACAAGGGCGAAGCACTGTGGAAGTTGGGCCGCGCGGATGACGCGCGCGATGCGTTCGCGCAGGCGCGGAAGATTCAGCCGGACAACGCGGACCTGGAAGAAACACTGAAGCGGCTGAACGTGGGGGCGAGCCCGGACGGCGCGGCGTCGCCCCGTACGAGCAGTACGAGCGGTACAAGCGGTACGTAAGCGCACGCACGCGCCGCGCGCCGTGATTTCAGGGAGCGACGCCGCGTAACGCGTCGTCACTCCTCGCCTTTCGCGCCAGGATTGAGCATCACGACGAAGCCGGCCACGCCGACGACCAGCGCGACCGCGCCGCCGCGCAGCGCCATCGCGTTGTCGAACAATAGCCCCGTCACGACGGCCATCATCCCCACGAGCGAGACGAACACGGCGATTGCCGCGACGACGATCCGGGATTGGCGGCGTATCATTGCGCCCCCTCCGGGTTACGCGGCCGCAGCCGCTACGTCGGCATCGTCGCCGCGAATCAGCAGCACCGGGCACTTCGAGCCGCGCACGAAGCGCTCGGCGACGCTGCCGAGCAGCACGCGCCGGATGCCGCGCCGCCCGTGCGTGCCGACCACCGCGAGATCGATCCCGCCTTCCTTCACGTAGCGCTGCAGGCGTTCCGAGATGTCCTCGCCGATGCTCTCCGTCTCGACGAGTTCGGCCTCGCCTTTCGCACCGGCGAGCGCGATGACCTGTTCGGCTTCGCGCAGCACCTTGCGCCCGTCGTCGCGCATTTCCTCGACGAGCGCGTGCGGATCGAAACGGCCCGCGTAAGTGAACAGCACCGACTTGTCGACCACATACACGGCACTGACGTGCGCGTCGCCTGCCAGCGCGACCTTTACGGCCTCGGCAAGCGCCAGTTTCGACGAAGCGCTGCCGTCGACGGCCACCATGATCTTCTTGTACATGCAAACCTCGCTGGGGTGAATTGCCGCGCGGCTGGGTGCGCGCGGCCTGTCACCATCATCGGCGGACGGCTGGTTCGAATGTTGACGGCGATCAAGCGAGCGCCCATGCCGGCTGCGACCGGCCGACGCAGGGCACGGCACACGCGCCGGAGCCCGCACGCTTGTGCGTCTTCGCGTATGCGGCGCGCGATACGCGTGCCTGTCGAACCCGCCGGCGCGCGACGGAATCCGCCGGGCCCGCGGCGGCCGCGCGCCGCCCGCGCGCACCGGAATCGAGCGGTCACCATGCCGAAGGCGCTATCATCGGATGTGCGACTTTCGTCCGGCCCTTATTTGCCGGCCCACTTTCAACTCGCTCAACCGACATGACAACGACTACCGAACGCGTGGACGGCGCCGCCCAGCATCTCGTCGCCGCCCGCCATGCCGGCTCGCCCGGCCCGCTGCTGCCCGATGCACTGCGCCCCGACGACATCGACACCGCGCTCGCGATCCAGCAGCGCGTGGCCGACCTGCTCGGCGAATCCGTCGGCGGATGGAAATGCGCGCTGCCGCCGCCCGACCGCGTGATCCTCGCACCGATCTTCGCGTCGACGATCCGCGAAGCCGATGCGCCGTACCGCGTCGTCGGCGGCCCGATCGTGCGGATCGAACCGGAAATCGCGTTTGTGCTCGATCGCGACCTGCCCGCGCGCGAACAGCCGTACGACGAACAGGACGTGCGCGACGCGATCCGCGAAGTGCGCATCGTGCTCGAGGTGCTCGGCTGCCGCTATGCGGAGCCCGCGCGCGCGTCGAAGTTCGAGCTGCTGGCCGACGGGCAATTCAACCAGGGGCTGTGCGTCGGCCCGGTCGTGCCCGACGGGCTGAACGTGCCGCTCGAGACGCTGGCGCTGTCGTTCGAAGGCGCGCTGAACCGCACGATCGACGGCCGCCATCCGGACGGCGATCCGCTGAAGCCGCTGGTGTGGCTCGTCAACTTCCTCGCATTGCGCGGCGACCCGGTGCGCGCCGGGCAGATCGTGACGACCGGATCGTACGCGGGCGCGATCGACGTGCCGCTCGGCGATGCGCTGACGGTTCGCTTCGGCGAGCTCGGCAGTTTGTCGGTGACGTTGACGGCCTGATGCACGCGGCGCGCGGGCCCGGCTGACCGGCCGGCCCCGGTCGCCAATCGCCGCCGGCCGGCCGTTCAACCATCCCTGGAAACCATCCCTGGACGACGTGACGTCCATGACAAACCGCAGCAACTCACACAGAGTGACTCCGATGGGTGAAACGACGGGCCCGTTCGACGCGGGTGTGGGCACACCGCGCGACCACACCCTGACCATCGAGACGCTGACGAAAGACATCGCGCGGAACTGACTCCGCGAGCGCTCGCGCTCCGCGCCGGCGCGACTGCCCTGCCATCCGCTCTTTCGGCCACACCGTGATAACGTTGCACATCCCCGCGCGCACCGCGCCCTACCCGTTGGCATGCGCACCGCTTTCACGCCGATATCAAACATGTCGCTGACACCGCTTCCCGCCCTGCTCGACGAAACCCTGCGCACCGTCGTGCGCCGCTACCGGCTGCCGCCGCTCGACAGCGCGTCGTCGCCGGCCGACGCCGCGAACCCGGCCGCCACGCTCGCGATCGTGATCGAGGAAGCGCGCAGGATGCGAAGCGACGGGCACACATCCGACGCAGCGCTGCGGCAGCGCTTCATCGACGCCCTCGCGCAGATGATCCGCGATGCGATGGATACACATTCCGGCGATCCCGCGTTTCAGGCCGCGGTGCTGCGGCACGATGCGCCGAGCGTGCGCGAATACGCGTCGTTGTCGGCACACGCGGAGCAGGACCGTCGCGCGCTGCATTCGGCCGTCAACGCGATCGCGCACCCCGCCAAGCTCGAGCGCAGCGCCCGGCCGTGGCAACGCGACGGGCTCGCGCGGCTGCATGCGGCCGCCACCGGCGCGTCGTGGGCCGATCTGCGCGACACGCTGCGGCACCTGCTCGCACTGCCCGACATGAAGACCGACCCGGCCTTCGAACAAGACATCGTCAAGCTGAAAGACAGCCCCGCGCTCGAACGCCTGCTGCGTGTCGACGCCCTGGCATCGGACGAGCACGTGCGCCGCTACCGTGCGTTGTGGGTCCGCCAGGGCCCGCTCGAAGGCAGCTCGGTCGCCGTTGCACAGGGCGTCGCATCGCAGCAGCGCGGCGCAGCCGTCGAAGCGCTGGCCGCGCAGGCGCTCGACGCGCTGGCCCGCAGGCTCGACGCCGTCGACGCACGCCGCACGTACCGGGTGGTGACGTCGATGCGCGTGCCGTCGTCGATACCGGGCCGGCACGATCGCGCGAAAACCGAATGGGACGCGATCCTGCTCGAACGCCCTCGCGGCGACGACCCGGCGCCCGCGTGGAACGTGCGCTTCCTCGTCGAAGCGAAAGCGTCCGCGGATGCCGCGACGACCGACCTGCCGCGGCTGCTGCGCGGCCTGACCCTGCTCGCGCAGGCCGACCCGGACACGATCTATTCGTTCGAGACGCACCAGGGCACGGTGCGCGTGCACGGCGCGTCGCTGCGGGCGCTGACGACCGACGACGCCGCGCTGCAACGGGAAGTGCTCTATTGCTGCGATGCGTCCGCGGACGCGACGCCGCGCCTGCTGGGCGCCGCGAGCCGGATGCAGTTGCTGTCCGCGCAAGCCAGCCTCGAGTACGCGAGCGCGCTCGCGCAACAGCCGCATACCACCCCTGACGGCCTCGGCGTCGTCTGGCAGGCGCTGCTGACGATGCCGCAATGGCATGCGGTGCTGCACCAGTACCCGTCGTTGCGGCAGGTGCGCGAGCTGATGGTGGCGATCGACGACTTGCGGGCCGCGATCGACGAGGTCGATGAAGGCGGCGCGGCCAGCAGCGTGTACGCGTGACGCACGAAACGAGCCGCCGCGCGGCGTCCGGAACGCGCGGCCCGCTCAGTTGGTGAGCACACCGAACGGCAGCGTCCATCCTGCCAGCCGGCCACCATCCCCCCATCGATCGCCGGCCGCATCGCACGGCAGCAGAATCGGCGCGGCCGCGCATTCGAGCGTTTCCTTCGGCGTATGGCCGAACTCCGCCTTGAACAGCCGGTGGAAATACTTCTCGTCGGGAAAACCGTGCGCCCACGCGATTTCCGCGATGCGCTGATGCCGGCGCTGCGGGTCGCCGAGCACGTGGTACGCGTGACGCAGCCGCCGCCGCGTGATCTGCCGCATCACGCCGCCGTCTTCCTTGAACAGCTGGTAGAGCCGCGCTCTCGACACGCCGATGTCGCGGCAGATCCGGTCGGGATCGAGGTCGGGCTCCAGCAGATGCACGTCGATGTAGCGGCGGACCCGCTCGGCCAGCGCCCCGTCGATCGGGCCGCGTGCGTCGTGCAGCGCCTGTGCGGTCGGTGCGACGGCCGCGGCGAGCAGCAGCAGCATCGACTGGACGATGCTCGGGATCTCGTGCGTGCGCAGATTCGGCAGATTGCGGAACAGCGACAGCATGTGGTCGCCGAGCAGCCGCCCGACGCCGCTCGTCAGCGTCTGCCCGTGCGCCTGCGCCGCATGGCTCGGCAGCAGGTACCTGGGCACGACCAGGCTGATCACGTCGCCGGCCTCGACCCTGCAGTCGTTGATCTGCGCGACGTCGTACACGAACACGTCGCCGGCGCCTTTGATCAGTTCGGGCCCGCCGGTGTGGCTGGCCATCCGGCCACCGAGCAGCAGGGTGAAGCGGATCGAATCCTGTCCGTCGAGGCGGATCCGCCGCGTGGTCCGATGCACCCGGTAGGCCGGCGCGCGCGATCGCCAGTGGCGGCCCGACAGGATCAGCGGGCCGAGTGCCGCGCCGCTCGCTTCCGCGTCGAACGCGCCGTGGCCGCCGTCGTCTTCCAGGCGGCAGTCGCACAGCATGTCCTTGACCCAGACGTGGAACCTGTCCCGCTCGGGGTAGTCGATGGTGCGAAACTTGAAAACGGGGACGAATGCCGCTTGATCCATGACAGTGTTTTTATCGAGCCGACACGAGAGGATAGATCGGTTCGCAGATTATCGGACCAAACTGCGCCGGCGCAAGGCCGGCGCGGCACATCGTCCACCCATGCGGTCGACGGGCGCCTCGCGACGGGCGCCGTCGTTGCCGCGGCCATCAGCGTTGCGGATGGCATTCCCAGTTGTTGTACGTCGGCCGATCGATCGGCGTGAGCCCCGGAATCATGAACACCGTACAGCCGAAACGCCGCCCCTTGCCGGTCGTCGCGTCGTAACTCACCTTCTGGCCACCGAGCCCGTCCTTCTTCCCGTACTGCACGTTGGCGATCGTGATCTCGTCCGACGACGCGAGCCCGAGCGTCTTCGCGGTCGATGTCTGCACGTCGACCATGTTCATCTGCGTCGAACCGCACGCGGACAACACGAGGCCGGCGGCCGCCGCGCCCAGCGCCGTCCGCAAGGTGACGGCGCATTGCAGGATCTGCTTCATGGTTTCTCCTTCGAATTCCCGGTGGGGCACGATTACGAGCCCGGCGTAAAAAAGCTGGACTGGATCTGGCTGCCGACGTTCGCGACGAACGATTGCCAGACGAGCGCCATCGCCCCCGCGGCATTGACGGACAGCGCCGGCCACGACCCGTCCTGCGGATCCAGCGTCGACGTGCTCCACACCCCGTTCCGATAGCCGGCCACGAGGAGGAGCGACGCGTTCGGTGTGCCCGTGTCCTGCCAGGCGACGGTCACGTTACCGGCCGCGTCGATCACCAGCGGCGGGTACTGGAGCGCCGCCCCGTTCAGGTGTTCCGTCAACCGCTGCAGCGCCCCCCAGTTTCCGCCGGCATCGGACACGCTAGCCTGCAGCACCGCGCCCCCTTCCGCCCACATCGCCGCGGCCACGCCGTTTTCGTTGACGGCCAGCATCGGCGTCGCGATGAAACCCGTCGGCTCCGCGATCGCCGGCGCCACCGGCTGCGAGGGCTGCCATCCGGTTCCGGCGACGTAGCGCTGCGACATCGTGGCGGTGTAGATCTTCCCGCCCGTCACGTCGAGTTGCCCCCAGAGCAGCGTGATGTTGCCCTTCGCGTCCATGCCGGCGACCGGCGAGATGATCGTCGTGAACAGGCTCGTATTCGATACGGCCTGGTTGACGTTGGTCCAGCCGTTGGTCGCGTCGTAGGTGGCCGTCCACAACGCCGACTTCGTATGGTTGGTCTGCCGCCACGCGAGCACCGCGCGGCCGGACGACAGGACCGACAGCATCGGCCTCACGTTGTCCGTATCGCCGGTCACCGCGCCCGGCCCGGTCTGCACCGGCATCTGGACCAGCGCCGTCGGCGACCACTGTCCGGCCTGCGTATAGCGCGTCCACGCGATGCGCGTGTCGAGCAGGCTGATCGACTGTGTCCATGTGACGAGCGCGTTGCCCTGGCTGTCCATGCCGGCCGAATAGGACGAGCCGGCCATGTCCGGCACCAGTGCGACCGGGGTGCCCCAACCGCCATTCGGGGTGTACGGGCGTGCCCACAGGGCGTACGTGTTGGGGCCCGGCGTCCACTCGGTCCAGAAGGCGACCGCCTGCCCGCTCGCGTTGCCGACCAGTTGCGGCTGCACCCCGGTCAGCGAATTCATCGCATGCGAACCGTCGCTCGTGTCGAGCCGCGTCGCGCTTCCCCAACCCGAGCCCGGCACATAGCGTGCGCCCCACATCTCGTTGCCGGTCGTGCCGGCCGTGCCGTTGGTCATCCAGGTGGCGAGCGCGTTGCCGCTCGCGTCGATGGTCACGCTCGGCTCGCCTTCCGGCCCCTTGCCGTCCACCGCGGCGGCCTTCGACCAGCCGGCCTGCGGCTGCGTGGTCCCGCCGCCCGTCGGCCCGCCGTTCGAGCCGCCGCCGGGCGAGGTCGAACCGGACGGTGAACCGGAATTGTTCGGCGACGACAACGATGCGCCGCCGTTCGTGGCAACGTCGTCACCGCCGCATGCGGACAGCGCGAGCGCGGCTGCCATGACCATCCATGCAATGGGTTTCATCGGAATCCTCTTTTTCTCTTTCCGGCGTACTCTCGTCTGCCGTTCGCCGATACGCCTTATCGCACCGATCGGCCTCTTGATAAGCATTGCTATTTAACAGGCATGAAAACCGGCATCCGTTCGCCCCCCGTCATGATCGGCTGCATCGTGCGGATCGATGCGAACACCGCCCTCGGCAGACCGCCCCCGTCCGGCAGCGAGGACGCCGACCGACGTCTGTCGTCGAAGGTCCGTCGCTGCCGGCTGCATCTTAATTCAGGCGGTCCGGATTCAAGGTGGCGATGCGTCCACACTGAGTGGACTTCCATTTCGCCGGCCCGCCTGCGCGCGCTCGCGGCCGGGGCCGCGGGTGCGGTACGATACGCGCCGGGGCAAAACGCCTCACCTGAGAGACCCGGCCGCTGCGGCCCCACACCCGGCACAAGAAAAAATGCCCAGAAACCCATTTCTGTACCGACACCTGTTCGCCGCGCTGGCGGCCGGCCTGTTCTGGATTCCGGCTGCCCATGCCAGCGGCGACGATGGCTGCTACGCGCCGACCACACTCCGGCAGACCGCCTACTCGTGCGCCAACGTGCCGATGCTGAGCCCCGCGAACGACACGCGCATCAACGCAATGCTGATGATGGTCGACAGCGCCAAGGTCGCGCAGGCGTTTCCGGACCCGAAGACGATCCCCGCGAAAGACCGGATCAACCAGATCATCGTGCCGTTTCCGATGGACTTCTCCGGGTGGATCTACATCGGGCAGAAGGAGCCTGACACGACCGCCAAGGCCGGCAACGCGGCGGATAGCGACGCGTCGTCGAACCGCTACGCCGACGGCGAAGGCAGCATCTGCCGCGGCATGAACTCGGGCGCCGACGCGTTCAACGACGCACTGGGCGGTGCCGGCGGCCTCCCCGCCGACGAAGCCGCACGCCTGCGCGCGGCCCGCGCCGACATCGCGCAGAAGACCTGCAACGCCGGCGGCGCGAGCGCCGCGTGGACGAAACCGCCGGTCAAGTCGCCGCTCGGCCAGCAGTTCGCCGCGTACCTCGACGGCACGAACGCGTTCTACCGCGCCGATTTCCTCACCGCGACCCGGGCCTTCGCGAACGCGTCGCACAGCGCGAACCCGTGGCTGAAGGAAACCGGGCTCTACATGGCCGGGCGCGCGCAGCTGAACGCCGCGCAGGCCAACGTGTTCGACAACGACAACCCGACGCCGTCGCTCGGCCGCGTGACGAAGGTGTCGCTCGACGCCGCGAATACGGTGTTTCGCACCTACCTGAAGATCTATCCGCAGGGACGCTACGCGACCTCCGCGAACGGGCTGTTGCGGCGGGTCGCATGGCTCGGCGGCAACGTCACGCAGCAGGCCGACCTGTACGGCCACGCGCTCGCGCGCTGGTCGCCGACGACGTCGAACGTGCCGCTGATCCAGCTGGCGAACGAACTCGACAGCAAGCTGCTGTTCGGCTCGGAATTCGACGCGCGCCAGATCCAGTCGCCGACCGTGCTCGCGACCGTCGACCTGCTGCGCATGCGCACGTCGGACAACAGCGATTCGAGCCGCAGCAAGCCGCTGCCCCTGGACGAACTGCAGGCGCAGAAGCCGCGCTTCGCGAACGCGCCCGCGCTCTACGACTACCTGCTCGCGACCTGGTATGTCCAGATCGGGCACAAGCCGGACGCCGCGCTCGCCTTGCTGCCGCAGGCGCCCGCCGAGCCGCTCGACTACTTCGGCCTGAGCCAGCAGGCGCTGCGCGGGTTCGCGCTGGAGGATAGCGGCCAGGCCGACAAGGCGCGCCAGCTGTGGCGCGACCTGATCCCGCTCGCGAAATTCCGCTTCCAGCGCGAGGCGCTGGAACTCGCGCTCGCGATCAACCTGGAACAGGCCGGGCTCGTCAACGACGCGTTCGCCGACGATTCGCCCGTGCAGAACGCCGCGATCCGCGCCGTTCTGCTGCGGCGCGCCGCCAATGCGGACCTGCTGCGCGCGCAGGCACAAAACCCCGCGGCCGGCAGCGCGCTGCGCGACACCGCGCTGTACACGCTGTTGTACAAGGAACTCACGCGTTCGCACTACGCCGAGTTCATCGCAGACGCCGCGCTGGTATCCGGCACGCCTGCCGATCCGTTGAAGCCGTTCGTCGCGCCCGGCGCGAAAAACGAAGACGGCTACACGTGCCCGTCCGCGCGCGACATCGCGGCGACGCTCCAGCAGAATCCGGCCGACGCGAAAGGGTTGAACTGCCTCGCCGATTTCGTGCGCGTCAACCCGCTCACGGCCAACCTCGAAGGCGATGCGGTGCCTCCGTGGATGCGCAACGCGTCGTCGGCGAACGCCGCGCGCGTACCGCCGACGCTCGGCGCGGCGCCGTCGCAGTTCGCGGGCAAGCCGTACGAGCGGATGTCGAGCTACGTGACGGTGATGGCCGATGCGCAGGCGAACCCGAACGACCGCGCGTATGCGTACTACCGCGCGATCAGGTGCTATGCGCCGGCAGGCTCCAACGAATGCGGCGGCAAGGATGTGCCGAAGAACGTGCGCAAGCGCTGGTTCGATACGCTGAAGGCCAGCTACGCGGGCAGCCTGTGGGCGCAGAAACTCCGCTACTACTGGTAAGCGCCGCGTGAAGCGTGTCGCGAATGTCGCGTATGTCGCGTATGTCACGTGTATGGCGCTGCTGCTGGCCGGACGCGTCGCGCTGGCCGGCACCGTCGATGCCGCGCAGTACGACACGTTCTGGCTGTGGGCGGGCGTGAAGCCGCAGGCGGTCGTGCGCGGCGCCCGCGCCGTCTACGTGCTGCAAGGGCAGATCGAGGCATCGCCGCGCGACGAGTCGCAAGTACGCGTGATCGCGCAGGGCGTCGCGCTGCCACCCGCGCCGCATGCGCGCGTGTGGCTCGTCTATCGCGCGCATACGCTGCGCTGGACGCCGCGCGTCACGCAGATCATGCTCGCGCAACTTGAACGCTGGCGCGCGTCGGGTCGCACGATCACCGGTATCCAGATCGACTTCGATGCACGCACGCGCCACCTGCAGGACTACCTCGAATTCCTGCGGACGCTGCGCGAGACGCTGCCCGCCGATTGCCGGCTGAGCATCACGGGGCTGCTCGACTGGAGCAGCCGCATCGATACCGACCAGGTCAACCAGCTCAGGGGGATCGTCGACGAAGTCGTCGTGCAGACCTACCAGGGCCGCCGCACGATCCCCGACTATGCGGACTACCTGCCGCGCGTCGCGCGGCTGCAATTGCCGTTTCGCATCGGCATCATCCAGGGCGGCGAATGGGATGCGCCGCCCTACCTCGCGGCAAACCCGTGGTTCCGCGGTTATGTCGTGTTCCTGCGCAACGGGTAGCGGGAAACACGCGACGACGTCGATCGTTCCCGTGCCCCGGATTCATTCCGGGCGCGGCGAGCCCGCATCCACGTACACCCACGCGCTGACGCCCGATTCAAGCACCACGCGATCGCGGCGATACGCGTCGACTTCGTAGTCGTCCGCGTGCTGCAGTTCCTCGCGCGTGATCGCGAACACGGTGCCCGTAACGCGGTCGCCCGGTCGGCCGGTATAGGCCACCATCGGATGATGCGTCTTCCCGCTCGTCGCGACCACCTCCGGATCGTCGATCTTCAGCATCGTCATCGCGTAACCGGGCATCGCATCCTCGCGACCGTCGAGCCTGCGGCCGAAGGTGGCGAGCTGCACCGGTTCGAGTTGCAGCGTGCCATAGGAAAAGAGGTGCTCGGAGAAAGTCGGGGCAGTGCTGGACATGATCGAACTCGACAAAAAACAGGACAAACGAAACGTCACGCAGATCGTCCGCTGGCTTACGCACCACCCGCGATCGCGCCGCCGAGCCCGGCAAGCGCAATCACGAGCAGCGCACCCGCCGACGAGGCCGTGATCCATCGTTGCTTGCGGTGAATCAGCGGATGGTTGATCGCGGCCATGTAGCCGGTCATGATCGTGAAATCGACCGCGATCCACAGCAAGGCCAGGATGGCCAGGCTCACGCGGGAATCCGGCGTGATGCCGACGAACTGCGGAAAGAACGCGACGAAGAACAGCAGGTCCTTCGGGTTCGCGATGCCGACGAGAAAACCGCGCACCACACCCGGCAACCGCCACGCTTGCGACGCCGGTTCGCCTGGCGCGGCACCGTTGGCGTCGCGCGTACGGCCGGCGCGCCATTCGCCGAGCAGCGTCCGGACGGCCAGCACCGCGATGAAGACGCAACCCGCCACGTGCAACCCCGTGAGCAGGCGATCGCTGACGAGCACGACGCCGAACACCATCAGCATCGCCCCCGCGATCATCACGAGGCTCGCGGCATTCGCGCCCACCGCGGTCAGCATGCCCTGGCGGAACCCGCGCCGCGCGACGGTGCCGACCACGAGCATGACGACGGGGCCGGGCGTCGCGATGAGCAGCACGATCGCGGCGAGATAGGCGAACAGCAGCGGGTAATGGAGTGCCATGATAAAAAGTTGTTGGATGGATCGACGCGCGTGCGCGCTACGATGGCATCATCGGGATTCAGCGCGGCGGATTGCACGGTTTTTTGCAGTATCGCGTGCCCGGCCCGCTGCTGAAAAGCGGAAAATCCTGTCGAATGACATGAGTTTTATTCATATTCAAGCCCCGTGAAGGCCAAACCGCTCCCCCCTGTCTACGCGTTGCGCGCATTCGAAAGCGCCGCGCGCACCGGCGCGTTTACGCTTGCCGCCGAGGAACTGAGCCTCACGCAGAGCGCGGTGAGCAAGCACGTCAGGACGCTCGAGGCCTACTTCGGCCGGAAACTGTTCGTCCGGCGCGGCCCCAGGATGACCGTGACGGCGGAAGCGCAGATTTTCGCGTCGGGCCTGCGGCGCGGCTTCCGGCAGATCGAGGAAGCCTGCATGCTGTTCCAGTCGCAACGCGACGTGCTGCGGCTCAAGGCGCCGTCCACGCTCACGATGCGCTGGCTGCTCGACGCGCTGGCCGCCTTTCGCGACACGCGGCCCGCATTCGAGGTGCAGATCGCGAGCGTGTGGATGGATGTCGACACCGTCGATTTCTTCAGCGAATCCTACGATTGCGCGATCCTGCTCGGCACGGGCAAGTTCGGCGAGGCCACGCAGTGCGTGAAGCTGTTCGACGAATGGCTGATTCCGGTGTGCTCGCGTGCGACCGCGACGGTCGCACGCACGAATCCGGCGGCGTGCGAGCTGATCCACCCGTCGCCCGACCGGCGCGACTGGCGCCGCTGGCTCAAGAGCAGCGGCCACGACCTGGACGTGGACATCACGCGCGGGCAGGTATTCGACATGCTCGAACAAGGCATCGCGGCGGCCATCGCCGGCCACGGCATCTCGATCGGCGATCTCGCGCTGTGCGCGACGGCAATCGACGAGAAGCAACTCGTGCTGCCGTTCAAGACGGCCGTCAACACCGGCGACGCGTACTACCTCGTCTGGCCGGACGACTCCGGCAAAGCCGCGCAGGTACGCGAACTCCTCGCGTTCCTGGAAGGCCGGATGCCGCGCCTGACGTTTCCGGGCATCCGCTTCAACGGGCCGGGCTGAACCCTGCGGCCGCTTGGGCGACGGGGCAACAGGCGCTGACGGGCGCTACCGGCCACGGTTACCGGGTGCCGCCAGCCGTCCAAAAACGACGCAGCCCGCGAAGCGGGCCTGCGTCGAGCGTCACCGTTACGCCTGCACGAAAGCCAGCAGGTCGGCGTTGAGGACGTCCGCGTTGACCGTCAGCATCCCGTGCGAATAGCCCGGATAGGTTTTCAGCGTGCCGTTCTTCAGCAGCTTGACCGACTTCAGCGCGGCATCCGCGATCGGCACGATCTGGTCGTCCTCGCCATGCAGCACGAGCGTCGGGACGGAGATCGACTTCAGGTCTTCGGTCTGGTCCGTTTCCGAAAACGCCTTGATGCCTTCGTAATGCGCTTTGGCGCTGCCTTCCATCCCCTGCCGCCACCAGTTCCGGATGACGCCCTGATGCACGGTTGCACCTTCGCGGTTGAACCCGTAGAACGGGCCGCTCGGGACATCGAGGAAGAACTGCGCGCGATTGTCGGCGAGCGCCTTCCGGAAGCCGTCGAACACCTCGAGCGGCAAGCCTTCGGGATTCGAATCGGTTTTCAGCATCAGCGGCGGCACCGCGCTGACCAGCACCGCCTTCGCGACGCGGCCGGCCGGCTCGCCGTGCTTCGCGACGTAGCGTGCCACTTCGCCGCCGCCGGTCGAGTGACCGATATGCACCGCATTGCGCAGGTCGAGCGCTTCGACGACCGCGAACGCATCGGCCGCGTAGTGATCCATGTCGTGGCCGTCCGACACCTGCGCCGACCGGCCGTGGCCGCGCCGGTCGTGCGCGATCACGCGATAGCCCTTCTGGACGAAGAAGAGCATCTGCGCATCCCAGTCGTCGCTCGACAGCGGCCAGCCATGGTGGAACATGATGGGCTGCGCGTCCTTCGGGCCCCAGTCCTTGTAGAAAATCTCGACGTGATCCTTCGTTGTGACGTATGGCATCGCGATGCTCCTGTGACGTGGATGAACATGGCACTCTGGCCGGGAGCCATTATCGGACAGTATTGTTAAACGATGACGCCACGATGCAAGCGAGCGTCGGCAATCGGGTCAACATGGTCGCTGCCACGAAGGGCGAACGATGGGGCTGCGTCAGCTGTAAAAGGCTGGAATGGGCCAAATAGACGGCGTCAGATCGGCTGAGTCAGTTCGGCCGATCTCCGCCACCGGCAACGTCGGTATCAACGTCTGCTGTTCACCCCAAAACAGCCACCCAACGCTCACAGGCGCGTTTTCCCGAACGCAGAAACAGCAATGAATGGGGCTGCGGCACGCCCTGATGGAGCCGTTGTCCTAGCGTAAGAGCTCGACAATCACGACATCGGTGTCGTCTCGCGCCCTCAACACGAGCCGCGTTTCATTGCGAACGGCAATGCCATCGCGTTGCGCCAGCCTGATCGGCCCTACGTCCAGTCGCCCATGATCCGCAACCAGGTAAGCCGAACCGGGCATCGGCAAAACGTGCTGCATTGCCGTGCCTTCGCGCAGCGTCGCGATACGCAAACGTGCGTCGGCGTGAATGGGCAATGCGCCGACGCGGACATCCTCCGGATCGCCGCTCGCCAGCGTGACGAATCGACCCTCGCGACATCCGGGCGAACAGACGCGCGTCGCGCAGCGCGGTGTACCGGCAGGTGTGTGCGGACGGAGCCAGACCTGGAACTGCCGCGCGGGCATGTTTTCCTCGTTGCGCTCGGCATGATGGATCGCCGTGCCGGCACTCATCACGTGGACGCAGTTGGCAACCAGGCGCGCGCGATTGCCCGCATCGTCCTCGTGGGTGATGGCCCCCGAACGTACCCACGTGACGATCTCGACGTCGCGGTGAGCACGAAGCCCGAGTCCCGCGTGCTGCGCGAATTCGATGTCGTTCCACATATGGAGCGGACCGAGCGGCGCATGGTCGGCGTGCCCGACGTCGCCCGCGCGGAAATGCTGGCGGACATCGACGCCGTCGCGCCGGATTGCGTCAAGCGAAGGAAATGGCCGATGTTCAATCATGGCAATGATCGATTCGAGTGCGCCGGGCGTGGATCGCGATCGTCGAAGACCGCGTCCACCACATCCCGCGCGCTCAGCCTGGCTCAGATCTGCTGCTGGCCGCCGTCGACGAACAATTCGATGCCGTTCACGAAGCTCGCGTCATCCGAGGCCAGGAACAGCGCCGCGCCGGCGATCTCTTCCGGTTCACCGAGGCGCCCCATCGGAATCAGGGAAGCGAGGTAATCGGCGAGCCCTTGCCGTTGCGCGGCGTCGTCACCGGCGAGGTCGAGCAGGCCGGGCGTGCGAGTCGCGCCCGGGCTGATCGTGTTCACACGGACGCGGCGCTCCTTGAGGTCGAGAATCCAGCTGCGTGCAAAGGCCCGCACCGCCGCTTTCGAAGCCGAATACACGCTGAACGCCGCGGTGCCTGCGCTACCCGCCGTCGAGCCGGTGAGAATCACCGATGCGCCCTCGGCAAGCAGCGGCAGCGCCTTTTGCACCGTGAACAGCACGCCCTTCACGTTTCGGTCGAAGGTGTCGTCGTAGTGCGCTTCGGTGATGCTGCCGAGCGGCAGCATCGAGCCGCCGCCGGCGTTCACGAACAGCACGTCGAGGTGCCCCTGTTCTTCCTTGATTTGCGCATACAGCGCGTCGAGCTCATCCAGCCTGGTGGAATCCGAACGTACGCCGGTCGCCTTGCCGCCGGCTTCGCGAATGCCCTGCACGGCGGCATCGAGTTCGGCCTGGCGGCGGCCCGTGAGATAGACATGAGCGCCTTCCGCCGCGAAGCGTTGAGCGGTGGCGAGACCGATACCGCTGGTTGCGCCGGTGACGAGTGCGATCTTGTTGTCGAGTTTGCGTGCCATGGTGATTCTCCTTGCGGTTGGTAAGTGGGTCACTGCGTTCGGTGTTGCGTGCTGCGATGTGAGGAGAATATCGACGGCCCGATCTTTTCGAAATAGAATTAATCGCAATCAAACGTTGCATAAATGAAATGATGAGGGGAAATGGCTCAACTACCTGATTTCGAGGGGCTGGCGATGTTCGCGAAGGTGGCCGAGCACGGGTCGTTTGCGGCTGCCGCGCGTGCGACGGGGGTGTCGGTCGCCACGGTCTCGCGCGGTGTCGCCCGCCTGGAGGAGCGGTTGGGCGCACGACTGTTCAATCGCACGTCGCGCCAGCTCTCGCTCACCGAGTTCGGCCGGACAATCAGCGAGAAAGCCGGCGACATCTATCGACAGGCCGAGGAAGCGGAAAGCTCGGCGCGCGAAATGTCGGTGCAGCCGCGCGGGCTGGTGCGTCTGGCCGTGCCGATGTCGTACGGGCTGCGCTGGGTTGCGCCGTTGCTGCCGGGCTTTTTTCGCGCTTATCCGGAGGTGTCGATCGACCTGCATCTGTCGGATGCGTCGGTCGATCTGGTCGCCGATGGGTTCGACGCCGCGCTGCGTATCGCCGCGCTTCCGGATTCATCCCTGGTCGCGCGGCGGTTGTGCGCAGTGACGCAATTCGTGGTGGCGTCGCCCGAATATCTGAGGCGTGAAGGACGGCCCACGCATCCGCGCGAACTGGCGGATCGTCCTTGTCTCTCGTACGCGTACCGCGCGCGTAGCGCTGTATGGCGCTTCACGAACGACCGAGGCGAAGAGGAACCGGTGATGCCGGCGGGCCCGCTGCGCGTGACCAATTCCGATGCGCTGCTGCCGACGCTGCTCGATGGCCTCGCGATCGCCGAGCTGCCTGAATTCATCGCGGGCGAATACCTGGCCGATGGCCGCCTCGAGGCGATCCTGACTGACTGGTCGCTGACGAAGGGCGGTCTTTATTTCGTTACGCCGTCGGCGCGCGCGCGGCCCGCGAAAGTCGCGGCGCTGTCGGATTATTTTGCCGAGCGCCTTTCCGAGCCAACATGGCGGTGGCCGAAATGATCCATCGGCGCAGTTGATCAGCCGGCGTCCATCGTTGCATTCATGCAATGATGGATTTCAAACGATTCTATTTCGACAATAACGTCCGATCCGTATTCTCCTTTCCACCGGCTGCACGACATTACGTCGCAAGCCACTCGACCAGGCAAAGGAGAATCACGATGAACACGCAAGTCACACCGAACACGCCCGATACCGCGACGGTTGCCTTCCTCGACGCGCTGAACAGCGCCACCGGCCCGGCACTCCGCTTCCAGGGCCTCATGTGGCCGGTGGCCGACCACGCATTCGACAATGCCTCGTATGACGCCTTCGCCAATGGCTACTTCCTGAGCCGCGACTTGATGAAGTGGTTCTGGAATGCCTACACGATCGACGAAGCCGAGCGCAACGAACGCTATGCGTCGCCGCTGCGCGCGTCGCTCGACGAATTGAAGGGCTTGCCGCCCGCGCTCATCCAGACGGCGCAGTTCGACGTGCTGCGCGACGAAGGCGAGGCATATGGGTATCGGCTCGACCAGGCGGGCAACGACGTGACGACGACCCGGTACAAAGGCACGATCCACGACTTCGGCCTGCTCAACGTGCTTGCTGCCGACGCACCGACGCGCGCTGCCGTGCAGGAGATGGCGACTGCGTTGAAGACGCGTCTGCAATGAATCGCATCCTTTCACGCCTTTATCGAGCCGATCATGAACAACGCCAAACAACTGCTTTTCGCTTACCTCGAATCGATTCGTGACCCACGCGCGGCCGGCGCACTGTTTGCCGACGATGGTGTGCTGGAACTCCCTTATCTGAAGTCGCTTGGCATTGACGGGCGAGCACAGGGGCCAAAAGCGGTCGAAGGCTTCATTGCCTCGCTGCTCGCGAAAGTGCCGGATTTTGCGTTCCGAAACGTGCGGCTGCTGATCGAAACGCCTGAGCAGGTATTCGCCGAATATGAAGTCGAAGCGCTCGTTCCATCGACGGGGAAAATCTATCGCCAGTTGTACGCAGGGCGGCTGGTGGCACGCGACGGCAAAATCCTGCTGTTGCGCGAAGCACTGGATACGATGGCTGCGGCACACGCATTCTCGACGGCGCAGCCCATTTGAAGAGATGACGATGAAAGGCCGCTCGATCGATCGAAGCGGCCTGCCGATGTTTCATCCCGGCTGGTCGAACGCGGCTAGCCGCCGCTCGACAACGCGCGAGCGGCGCAGTTCGGCCCGAAGCGGACAGCGCGCCTTTCCCGAAGCAGTCACTCACTGTGACGTTGTAGGTGGCGATTATTCAACGCCTCGAGAAATGAGCCGGGTATTGGTTGCATCTCGCCGTCAGGCCCTATCACACGAATCTGCGGATCATTGACGGCAACTTGCAGCCCCGGCGGCAAGGCAAAGAATTTGATCAAATCGGGTCTATCTACGCCCAATTGATAGAGCGAAATTCTGATGAATTGCCCGGGATTCTGCAAACCAAGTTCATCATTCAAATCTGTGAGCGACCAACCAGAGTCTGTTTCATGAGCGAGATCACGAGTCAGCAGTACACGACACGCGCTCTTGTATTCGGCGTGCACAACTGCACTTTGCCGTAGCGAAGGAAAGTCAGGTTGCAGATCCGTGGCGACGCTTCCGACCACGTCCTTCTGATTGCGCAGGTGCATCAGCGTGCTGTTGACAGAATCGATGAACCTGATCGGAATCTCCTTCATATCGGGTTCGGTGATGCGCAGTGTGTCTGTCGCCCCTCCATCGAGCATCGTTAGCATCCAGCCGATCTGCAGGGTCTCGCCCGCGCGAAATCGCTCGCCGTCGGCGACACGCTGCTCAAGGAAGCGTAGCAGCCAACTGATGTCCTGATCGGGGATCGCACCGTTGGTGACCTGAATCTGGAATTCCGGATGGGCAAACCGCTTGCAATCAACGGTTCTATGAATAGAATCGGTCCGCTGCTGCGCAGCTTGTTTCGAGCCGGTCGATCGAAATAGCGAGCGAAAATGCATAGTTCACGTTCTTGGGTGGCAGGCGATTGTCGCCCATCCTGACCATGATATCGAAGGTCCAATGCTGGCCGGAAGTCGCCGGTTGGCGCTCGGTGCGGCTCGACCGGCGGTAGGCAACCCGTTGCGGAGCTTGGCGTCGAAAGTCGAGATGTCTGATCAGTGGTAACAAGCGGTCGCCGCCTGCCTACAGCATGCGAATACCTCGTACGTCATCGACCGCTGTGTACTTGACGAGGGCGCTTACGCGAAGGGGAACGGGCCTTCGAAATGGCCCACGTAACACAAGTGGGAGACCGCTGACTGACCGCGACCTGTCCAGCGATGGAGCATGTATGCAGGTGGTTCGAGAAAAGAAGCGGGCTGCGCGTCCGCTTCAACGCGCAGCGCAATCTGGGTGGTCGTGCTCGGGCAGGTGAGTACCGGAACGCTCCCAAGACGCGTCTGCATTGACCGGTGGACGTGCCCGGCGAGAATGCGATCCACGTTGCTATGCCGCGCAAGAACCCTGGCAAATGCATCCGCATTTCGCAACCCGTAGATGTCCAGATAAGGAATGCCGGTCATGAACGGTGGATGGTGCATGACGATAACCACGGTTCGACTGCGATGCTCGGTAAGTTCACTGTCGAGCCACGCCAAGGTTTCGGCGTCCAGTTCGCCGTGATGTAGTCCAGGAACGGAGGTGTCCAACGCCACGAGGCGTAGTTCGCCCACGTCTAGCGCGAACGAGAGTGCACCCTCGTTCGGAAGCCACGCGTGATCCGAGAACGCGGCTCGCAAATTGCCACGGTCGTCATGATTACCCGGCAGAACCACGAACGGTCGCCTCAACTCGACAAGCAATTCGCGAAGTTTTTGATACTCGTCTTCGGTGCCCTCGTCCGTAAGGTCGCCTGAGATGACAATCAGGTCTGGCTCAGGTCGAATGCGGTTCAGCGAATCGACGGCTGCCGAAAACATGACATTTGAGTCCACAGCGTCTTGATATAGGACACCGTGAGGCCGGACATGAATATCCGAAAGTTGTGCGATGACCGTCATTCAGCGCTCCGTTGAATTTGACCTGCCGGTACTTGGATCACAGAGATTTTGGGCCAGACAAAATTCACCCATCGACAGAGCCTTTCTGTGGCAACGATCTTGCTCCACGCGCTCCCAATTGTGCGTCCGGGTGGCTGATTCGGGATGACACGCAGGCGCTGGGTGATGAAGCACGAAAGACCGCTTCTGCGCCGATCCCGCCCCCTGACGAAGCAATCCCAGACCCGACCCGACGCCGACTGCCTGACAGCTCACATCTCGACTTACGCCCTTCAACCATCCGTCGAGACCGTCACCGCCTCCCACGCCCGGATTTCCTCGTCCAGCGCCGCGAGTTTGCCGCGCACGAGCCGCAGCGCATCGCTGCCGAGCAGCAGATGGGCCGGCGGATGTTGTGCCGCAATGACGGCGAGTATCGCCCGCGCCGCTTTCACCGGATCACCCGGTTGCTTGCCGCTCTTCTCCTCGCGCGCCTGGCGAATCGGGTCGAAGATCGCGTCGTAATCGGCGATCGAGCGCGGCGTGCGCACCATCGACCGGCCGGCCCAGTCGGTGCGGAACGAACCCGGCGCCACGGCCGTCACCGCGATGCCGAACGGCTCGAGTTCCTTGCCGGCGGCTTCGGAAATGCCTTCCAGCGCGAACTTGCTGCCGCAGTAGTAAGCGATGCCCGGCATCGTGATGTGGCCGCCCATCGACGTGATGTTGAGGATGCGCCCGCGCCGCCGCTCGCGCATGAACGGGACGACCGCCTTCATCATCGCCACCGCGCCGAATACGTTCACGTCGAACTGCCGGCGCATCTCCGCGAGCGGCGCTTCTTCCATGATCCCTTCGTGCCCGTAGCCGGCGTTGTTCACCAGCACGTCGACGGGCCCGACGTTCGCCTCGATTTCGGCCACGACACCGTCGATGCGATCGAAATCGGTCACGTCGAGCACGCGCGCGAATGCCCGCGCGGACAGCGCTTCGAAAGCCTGCGCCGCCTGCGCGCTTCTCACGGTGCCGACCACCGTGTGACCTGCGGCAAGCGCCTCCTGCGCGAGCGCGCGGCCGAAGCCGCTGCTGACGCCGGTAATGAGCATGAGGTTTGCGGATGCCATGTGAGCTTCTCCCGAATGTCGATTGGAGCGTGCATACTAGTCTGACGAACCCCGTCGAATAAGCCCGATTCCGCTGATTTTCTTGCACAAAACTATGAGCCTCGAGACAGCCTCTGCCCGATCCCTGTCGCTGCCGCCGCGCGACCGAAAGCGCCTGGTGACGCTGCTGCGCGCGCTGGCGCCCGACGAAGGCTACAACCTGACGGCACTGCCGAGCGTGCGCATCCTGCGGTCGAACCGCGCGCTGTCGCGCACGCCGGTGCTGTACGACCCGGGCATCGTGATCGTGTGCCAGGGCTGCAAGCGCGGCTATTTCGGCGGCGAGCGCTACCTGTACGACGAGCATCACTACCTGGCGGTGTCCGTGCCCGTGCCGTTCAGCATGGAAACCGACGCCACGCCCGAGCGCCCGCTGCTCGCGCTGTATCTGCACCTCGATTTCACGATGGCCGCCGAACTCGCGGCACAGATCGACCGCGAAGGGATCGCGGAGCCCGTGCAGGCGCCCAGGAGCATGATGTCGACGCCGATGGATGCAACGATGCACGCGTCGGTGCTGCGTTTCGTCGAGGCGATGGGCCGGCCGCTCGATGCCGCGGTGCTCGGCCCGGCGCTGCTGCGCGAGTTGTATTTCCGCGTGCTCACCGGTGCGCAGGGCAGCGCGATGCGCAGCGCGCTGGCGATGCGCGGGCAGTTCGGCCGGATCGGCCGGTCGCTGCGCGTGATTCACGCCGATTACGCGCAGCCGCTCGACGTGCCGCAACTGGCCGACGCAGCCGGCATGAGCGTGCCGAGCTTTCACAGCCACTTCAAGGCAATCACGCAGGTATCGCCGATGCAATACCTGAAGTCGACACGCCTGCATCAGGCGCGGTTGCTGATGGTGCGCGAGGACCTGACGGCGGAGGCGGCCGGCTACGCGGTCGGTTATACGAGCCCGTCGCAGTTCAGCCGCGAATTCAAACGCCTGTTCGGCCTGACGCCGGCGAAGGAAACGCAGCGCATGCGCGAGAGCTTCGCCATTCCGGCGGCATTCGACGATGCGGTGTTCGTGTCGTCGCATTGAATCGGGTACCGCGCCAGGCCCGCGCGCCGAATGTCGTCGGCCACATTCGACCCCGCTGCCGATAGATGCGCGCGACGCTCGCCAAGAACGACAGCGCGGCGATCGCGCTGTCGAGCGCGGACATGAATACGCCGACCAGAATCGCGACGGCCGCAAAATAGCGACGAGGGATGTCGAATCCTTCGTCGCCGAACGTTTCCACGATCTCCGTGAAACACCCTTGCCGGACGCAGGCCCGGTGCATGCACTAGTCGCGACGCGCCGGCTCGCCGTGCGCGGCATCGCGTGCCAGGCTCGCGAGCGAATTCAGGATGAAGGCCGTCACGCCCCAGATGTCCTGCGTCTGCTCCGCCCAATACCACGCGCCCATGCGTTCGCCGTCCGTGTATTGGCGCGGCAGATCCGGATTCAGCAGCGCGGCGAACGGAAACTCGAAGATTTCCGCGACTTCCGCGGGCGCCGCCTCCCATGTCGCCGTTTCCGGCACGATGCCGATCACGGGAAAGATCGCGTGGTGGCGCTTTCTGGTTTTATGGATCGGCAAGCTGCCGACCACTCGGACCGCGCCGGGCGCCAGGCGGATCTCTTCGAACGCCTCGCGCAACGCGGTCGCGCCGATATCGCGGTCGGCTTCCGCCGGGCGTCCGCCCGGAAAGCTCACGTGCGACGAGTATTCGCTGAGATTCGACGCGCGCCGGGTCAACAGGATCGTCGGCTCGCGCCGCGCGACGATCGCGACCAGCACCGCCGAGACTTTCCACTGGCCGTCGTTGTCCGCGAGGAATTGCTTCGCCGTCGGCCAGTCGGTGCCGGCAGGAATGCCGTGACCTTCGACGCCACGGACGATCGCTTCCAGCGCGGCCTGCGGCGAGCCGGCTTCCGCGTGCGCGCTTGCCAACCCGGCGCCGGTATTCACGACGCCTCTGTCTGGTTCCATGTCTGCCTCCTGCGTGCGGCACCTGCACACGCTGCACGACACTGAACCCGACACGTGTTGCATGGGCACGGCGTCGTTGTGGTCATTCCGATGAACGGGTGTTCGCATGCGATCGCAAATGACACGCGCGGGTGCGCGACTGTCTGCTCCGGCTTAAAGATATCCGCCGGCGTTGCGGATGATTGAATGCCGAAACCCGATCGCCGTAGATCAACGGAGAAACCGATCATGCACGAAAAAACGGGATTCCGTTCGACCTCGCGCGCACGTCGCGTCCTCGCTCAGGCGACGGATGTCGGCTCGCTCCGCGCATCGATGCGCGCCGATGCGGTTCCGATCCACCCGGCCGCCGCGATGGCCGCTGCCGCCACGATCATCATCGCGCCCCACCCGACCCGCGCGTTGAGCAGCCCGGCCGCGACGGCGCCGCCGGCACCGGCCGCGTAGTACAGCGTCAGGTACGCTGCGCTCAAGGCCCCGGCGCGGGCCGGCTGAATCGCGACGACACGCGTCTGGTTCGCGACCTGCGCGGCAAAGCAACCGGCATCGAACAACGCCAGCCCGACAGCCAGCCATCCGGGACGTCCGAGCGCAACGGCAAGGAGCAAGGTCGACACGGCCGCCACGACAAGCCCGCCCCGGATGACCGCGCGATCGCCGAATCGATCGGCGAGTTCTCCGGCAACGCGCGTCACGCCGAGGCCCAGCACGCCCGCGAGACTGTATGCACCGATCGCGGCGGCACCCAGGTTATACGGCGGCTCGGCCAGACGAAGCGCGAGCCCCACCCAGACCAGGTTGAACGCGAAGAACCACAGCATGCCGGCGCAGGTACGACGCCTCAACGGCGCACTGTCGCGCAGCAACCGCGGAATCGCACCGATCGCGTTCGCACGGCCGGGCAGCCCTTCCGGCCGGCCGCCCGGCAACAGCACAGCACCGCCGACGGCGGCCAGCGCAACGCATCCGGCCAGCACGAGCAACGCGCCGCGCCATCCGCACCATTGCGACAACACGCCGCCCGCGAAACGGCTCAGCAGGATTCCCGCGGAAATGCCCGCCGACACGGCCCCCATCGCCACGCCGCGCCGTTGCGGATCCGCGTGTTTTCCGGCGACGGCGCTGCATTGGGCCGCCACCGTGGTTGCCGCGCCCACCAGGAAAAACGCGGCGTCGAGCACGAACGGCCCGGGCGACAACGACGCGCACGCGAGCAACAACGCGAGCGCGCCCATCTGCATCGAGACGAGCACGCGCGGGCTGAAGCGGTCGACCAGCGGCACCAGCACGGCGAGGCCGACCAGATAACCGAGCATCGTCACGGACGCGAGCGCCGCCATGCGCGACGCCGCCACCCCGAACTCGCTCGCGATCGCCGACAGCGACGGCTGCAACGCATAGCCGTTGGCGATCGCCACGCCGGCCGCCAGCGCAAGCACGGCCGTCGCGGTGCGGGACAGCGGCCCGCGGTTGCCGGCGTCGGTCATGCCGCGGCCCTGACCGCGATCGCCTCGACTTCGACCAGGATCTCCGGATCGACGAACGGAAGCGCATGTACCAGCGAAAACGCCGGCCGGATATCGCCGTAGATCTCCCCATGTGCGCGTGCGGCGGCTTCCCAGTTGTCGAAGTCCGCGACCACCAGGCGGCTCTGGACGACGTCGGACAACGAGAACCCGCTGTCCGCCAGCACCCGGTCGATCGTCGCCAGCGCATCGCGTGTCTGCGCGTACACGTCCGCGCCTTTGCCGGCCGTCCCCGAAATGTAGATGGTGTTGTCGACGACCACCGCGCGCGAGTAGCCGACCTTGGGCTCCCACGGGGAGCCGGTGCTGATCCGTTTTCGCATGTTGAAAATCTCTCCAGTCAGGTTGAGAAGCATCGCCTACTACTTGGGTAGTAAGTTCAAGCGATTGTATACTACTCCAGTAGTTAATCAAGCAGACCCATGCAAGTCGCCGTGGGCGCAAGAGCCGGAGCCGATACACATGAGCGAAAACACGGAGCTGATCACGTCGTTGATCCGGCTTGGATTCACCCAGTACGAAGCGCAGGCCTACGCGGCCCTCGTCGGGCAGGCCGCGCTGACGGGGGCGGAAGTCGGCCGGCGCGCCGGCATGCCGCCTTCGAAGATCTATGAAACGCTGGGGCGCCTGGAGGCGCGCGGTGCGGTGCTCGTCAACCGTTCCGAGCCCGTCCGCTACGCGGCCGTGCCCCACCGGTCGTTGCTCGAGGATTTGCGCAAGCGCTTCAATGCGGATCTCGAAACGGCCGCGGGCGCGCTCGACCGGCTGCCGGTTCAACAGGAGCCGGGGCTCGTCTGGTCGCTGAGCGGGCGGGAAGCGATCGCCAGCGCCTTCGCGCGCGTCATCGTCAACGCGAAAACCCAGATCTTCGCGGGCGTCTGGGACGAGGAGATCGACGCCCTCGGGCCGCTGCTCGAGGCCGCCGCGGCACGCGGCGTCGACACGCACGTGGCGATTTACGGCAATCGCACGCTCAACGGGCCGCGCCACTACGACATGGCCAAATGCGGCGCCAGCGCGCGGCTCAGGCTGTCCGGCCGCCGACTCGCCGTCGCCGTGGCGGACAACACCGAGGCCGTGGTGGCGGAATTCGGCGATCATTCGCCCGATCACGCCACCTTGACGACCAACCCGGTCATTGCGCTGCTCGCGGTCGAGTACATCAAGGCGGACGTGAGCGGGCGCGTGTTGATCGACGCGATGAGCCCGGCGGAGTACCGGAAAGTCCTGAAGCATCCCGACATGCAGGCGATGCTTGCGCCGCTCGACAACGCGAGCTGACCCGTGCGACCCTGCACGGCTGCCCGCGCGGCGCGCGGCGCGCACTCCACCCCGGTACGTGAATCACCACACTGACGCGAACGTCCAATGACCGCCTATGCCTTCCGCCTGCTGAACGTATTCGCCGAATCGACGTTCGGCGGCAACCCGCTTTGCGTATTCGAGGATGCGCGCGGCATGGACGACGCGACCATGCGGGCGCTCGCCGTGCAGTTCAACCTGTCCGAAACGACCTTCGTGCTGCCGTCGGAGCGCGCGCATGCGCGGGTTCGCATCTTCACGCCGGGCTACGAGATGGCCTTTGCCGGCCATCCGACGCTCGGCACCGCGCATGTCGTGCGCGACCTTCTGGGCGCGGGCAACGAACTCGCGCTCGAATTCAAGGCCGGCGTGGTCGACGTCGGCGCGCACGACGACGTGTGGACGTTTACCGCGCCGCATGCCGGCATGCCGAAGACGGCGGCTTGCGAGTTGTCCGACGCCCGGACGGCGGCCCTGCTGGGGCTGACGGAAGACGACCTGCTCGCCCCGCCAATCTGGGTCGATACCGGCGCCGACCAGTTGCTCGTCGCGCTGAAAGACCCCGCCGCCGTGCGCCGCGCGCAGCCCGACAGCGCGGGCATCGGCGTCTGGCCGACCAGCAGCCTCGGCCGCAAGACCGCGTATGTATTCGCGTTCGATGCCGAGCGGCCGGGCACGGTGGTGTCGCGCTACTTCTTCGTGAAGCAAGGCAGCGTGTCGGAAGACCCGGGGACGGGATCGGCCTGCGCGAACCTGGGCGGGTGGCTGCTTGCGATGAACCGCGACCTGCCCGCCGCGTTTCGGGTCGAGCAAGGCGAAGCCGTCGGTCGGCCTTGCCTGCTGCGATTGTCGGCCAGTGCAGACGGCAAGATCGGTGTCGGCGGGCGCGTGATCGAACTCGGGCGCGGCGTCGTCGACGTGTAGACACGCCGGGCGGAAATATCGCCGCGATCTTCAGCATCGCGCCGCGCGCAGGCAACCCGTTGCGATGACGAACCGGCCACTACCGTCCGGCCACCGCCGGATCGGAAGTGCGGTGCGGCCGCCCCGCCCGCCACGCCGCGATATGCCGACGACAAAGTCCGCGGCTATCTCCGGATCGATACGCAGCAAGCACGGCACACGCCGCCGCGTTTGTTATGCTGCGCGCATCGCCAGCCCGAGCCGATCGCCGCTCATGAACGCCCTCGCCCCCGACCTCGCCCGCACGCTGCACGCCTCCTGCGATACCTGCTTCGGCACGGCCGCCGTCTGGCCGCTCGTCGAGCACGCGTATGGCGAACCGCAACGCCACTACCACACGCTCGCGCACCTGGCCGAGCTGTTCGCGCATCTCGCACCGTATCGCGCGGAACCGCTGTGGCCGGCGATCGAGCTTGCGGTATGGGCGCACGACTTCGTGTACGCGACGACCCTGCCGGATCATGCGGACAACGAAGCACGCAGCGCGCAATGGCTCGTGCAGGTCACGAACGCACACTGCAGCGCATCCTGGTTGCGTGCGCACGCATCGCATGTATCCGTTGCGCACGATCTCGTACTCGCGACGAAGTCGCACCGGCTGCCCGATGCGTTCGCGTCCGCCCCCGACCTCCAACGCGCCGGCCGGCTTTTTCTCGACGCGGATCTCGCGATCCTCGCGGCCGCGCCCGATCGACTGCGCGAATACGATCGCGCAATCGCATGCGAGTGGGCACAGGACCCCGATGCGCCGTCGGCTGCATTCCGCGAGGGTCGCAAGCAGGCGCTTGAACGCCTGCGCGCGCAGGCCCCGCTGTTTCAATCGGCGGAATTCGCGCCGCTCACACCGCTCGCGCAGCGCAATCTCGATACGCTGATCGCCGAGTACGCGTAAGCGCCGGGCAAGAACACACGAAAGCGCCCGCATCGCCGCCGCCGGATCGGTCGAGCCGGCCCGTCACGTCACGCCCGGCGACTCTCCCCACACCCGAACGGCACTCCGCAGCGCCGGGGCCCTGCCGCGTCGAATTCATCCGACATCCGACGGCAAAACCGGCCAACACGTCGATTTCCCCGAGAAACCGCCCCATCCGCATCGCGCGCCGATGCGTAACCCTTCAAACATCATGTGATTGCATTTTCACATCTTATGTGATTTTATTATCACATCGTGCATGCCGCCGCCCACCACCCGCGCGGCGCACCCCATACCAAGGAAGAGACGCAGATGGAGACAATCGCCGTTATCGGCAGCAACATGGTCGACCTCGTGACCTACGTCGCACGCATGCCCGCCCGGGGCGAAACGCTCGAGGCGCCGAATTTCGAACTGGGCTGCGGCGGCAAGGGCGCGAACCAGGCGGTCGCGGCCGCCCGCCTCGGCGCGCGCGTCGTGATGGTCACGAAGGTCGGCGACGACGTATTCGCCGACAACACGATCCGCAACTTCGCGCGCGAAGGCATCGACACCACGCACGTGCGCAAGGTCGCCGGCGTGCCGAGCGGCGTCGCGCCGATCTTCGTCGAGCCCGATTCGAGCAACAGCATCCTGATCGTCAAGGGCGCCAACCGCCACCTGACGCCGGCCGACATCGACGCGGCCGCGCCGCAGCTCGCCGAATGCGCACTGATCGTGCTGCAACTCGAGATCGAGCTCGACACCGTCTATCACGCGATCGAATTCGGCGCACGCCACGGCATCCCGGTGCTGCTGAACCCCGCGCCCGCGGTCGCCGACCTCGATTTCGAGCGGATCCGCACCGTCGAATTCTTCGTGCCGAACGAAACCGAACTCGCGATCGTGTCGGGCATGCCGGTCGATTCGCGCGACACCGCGGCACGCGCCGCCGAAGCGCTGGTCGCGCGCGGGCTGAAGCACGTGCTCGTCACGCTCGGCAGCGACGGTTCGCTGCTGGTCTCGCGCGACGGCGTGCGGCACGTGCCCGGCGTGCCGGTCGACGCGCGCGACACGACGGGCGCCGGCGACGCCTATATCGGCTGCTTCGCGCGCTGCTACGCCGCATCGCGCAACGCGCTCGACGCGATGCGTTACGCGTCCGCGTATGCCGCGCATTCGGTCACGGGCCTCGGCACGCAGAAGTCGTACGCCGACACCGCGACGTTCGAACGCTTCCTCCGCGACGCCGGCATCTGAACGGCGCCTTCATCGACGAGACAACCAGGAAGGAGACACCCATGGGCCGAGCCAGAATCGAACACACACCCGACGGCTATTACCTGAACCGCACGCCGCTCTTCGCCTTCACGCTGCTGTGCTGCCTGTTCGCGCTGTGGGGCACCGCCGCGAACCTGAACGACGTGCTGATCGCTCAGTTCAAGAAATCGTTCTTCCTGTCCGATTTCGAATCGGCGTTCGTGCAGTCCGCGTTCTATCTCGGCTACTTCTTCCTCGCGATTCCCGCCGCGACCGTCGTGAAGAAGTTCAGCTACAAGACGACGATCCTGGTCGGCCTGCTGCTCTACACGACCGGCTGCCTGCTGTTCTTCCCGGCCGCGTCGATGGCGAAGTACGGGATGTTCCTCGTCGCGCTGTTCGTGATCGCGGCGGGCCTGTCGTTCCTCGAAACCGCGTCGAACTCGTATTCGACGCTGATGGGCCCGCGCGAAACCAGCACGCGGCGGCTGAACATCTCGCAGACGTTCTATCCGTTCGGCGCGATGGCCGGCGTCTACATGGGCAGCTTCCTGATCTTCAAGGAAGGCGATGCATCGCACGCGCAGCTTGCGGCGATGTCGGCGGCCGAAGCCCACGTGCACCAGCTCGCGATGATCCAGGCCACGCTCGAGCCGTACAAGTGGCTGATCGTCGTGCTCGTCGCCGTGTTCATCGTGTTCGCGCTCACGCCCTACCCGGCCTGCAAGGGCAACGGCCCCGGCGCGGCCACGCACCGAATCGACGCACGCGGCACGCTCGCGCGCCTGTTCGGCAACCGGCGCTTCGTCGCGGGCGTCGTCGCGCAGTTCCTGTACGTCGGCGCGCAGGTGGGCGTGTGGAGCTTCACGATCCGGCTCGCGATGCAGATCGGCGGCCTCACCGAGCGCGGCGCGTCGCACTACCTGCTCGCGACGTTCTTCGCGTTCTTCGTCGGCAAGCTGGTCGCCACGCTCGTGATGAAGCGCGTCGGCCCGGCCAAGGTGCTGATCGTCTACGGCATCCTGTGCATCGCGCTGCTCGCGTACACGATCAGCGTGCACAACATCACGGCCGTCTATGCGGCCGTGGGCGTGAGCGTGTTCCTCGGCCCGTGCTGGCCGACCATCTACGGCCTCACGATCGACGGGCTCGGCAAGGACACCGAATACGGCGGCTCGATCCTCGTGATGAGCATCGTCGGCGGCGCGGTCGTGCCGCTGATCCAGGGGCTGATCTCCGACCACACCGGCGGCAACATGCAGCTCGCGTTCGTCGTGCCGCTCGCCTGCTTCGTCGTGATCGTCTACTACGGCTTCTACTGCCTGCGCCACCTGCCGGCCGCAACGCCCGACCCAACCGCCGACGGCCACGCATCCGCGCGCTACGCCGCCACGCGCAACACGTCGGGAGCATGAGCATGCGAGGCGAAATCGAACTGCGGCGCGACGACTTCCGCGACACGCCGCGCACGCTGTACCGCACCGACGGCCTGACCGTCACCGCGTTCGCGTATCCGTCCGGTGTCGAGGCGCTGAAGCTCGAGAACCGGCGCGGCCATCTCGTCGTGCTGCCGTATCTCGGCCAGATGATCTGGGCCGCCGCGTTCGACGGCCGCGACCTGACGATGAAGCACATGTTCCGGCAACCGAAACGCGCGGCTTCGATCATCGATACCTACGGCTGCTTCATGTTCCACAGCGGGCTGCTGCGCAACGGCTGCCCGGGGCCGGACGACACGCACGCGCTGCACGGCGAGATGCCGTGCGCGCCGATGGACCGCGCGAGCCTGGTCATCGGCGCGGATGCGCGCGGTGCGTTCGTCGAAGTGACTGGCGAGTACGAATACGTGCAGGGTTTCGGCAGCCACTACATGGCACGTCCGTCGGTGCGGCTTGCGGAGCACGACGCGCAGATGACGATCTCGATGGACGTGACGAATCTCGGCGGCACGCCGATGGATCTGATGTACATGGCGCACCTGAACTACGCGTACGTGCCCGGCGGCCGTTTCGTGCAGTCGCTGCCGCACAACGGGCTGCGGCTGCGCGACAGCGTGCCCGCGCACGTGAAGCCGACCGCCGCGTGGCGCGACTACACGGCCACGCTCGCGCGCGAACCGCAACGGCTTCACATGCTCGATGCGCCCGCGCTGTACGACCCGGAGATCGTGTTCTTCATGAACGATGCGGAAACGGATGCCAGCGGTGTCGCGCATTTCCGGCTCGAGCATCCGGACGGCGGCGCATTCCACACCGCGTACCGCCCCGAGCAATTCCCGCATGCGACGCGGTGGATCCTGCACAACGCGGACCAGCAGGTCGCCGCGTTCGCGCTGCCGTCGACCTGCGAGCCGGAGGGTTATCAGGCCGAGCGCCGCAAGGGCCATGTCGCGACCCTCGCGCCGGGCGCGGCGCGCCGCTTCGAAGTCGTCACCGGCTACCTGAGCGCGGCGGAAGCCCGCCATGCCTGAGGCGATGCGAAGCGCGATGCCCGCCCGCGCGGCGTCAGGTCACGAGCGCGATCCCGTGTTCGCGGATCGCCGTTTCGTAGCGGCTGCTCAGTTGCCCGTCCGAGATCACGTAGTTGAAGTCGGTCAGCTCGGCGAAATAAGCCGCGCGCACTTCGTCGAACTTCGTGTGGTCGACGAGCAGGAAGCGGTTCTGCGCGCGTTCCATCACCTTCTTCTTCGCGTCGACTTCGTGGAAATTGAAGCAGGTCACGCCGCAGCGGTCGCTCACGCCGGCCGCCGAGATGAACGCCTTCGACACGCGCACGGTATCGAGGATGCCCGTCTCGGCCACCGACTCGAACACCATGTTCTTGCGATGGTACGCACCGCCGCACAGGATCACGCTGCAATGCGGCTTCTGCTGCAGCTTCGCGAACACGTTCAGCGAATTGCAGACGGCGGTGAATTCGAGGTCGTCCGGAATGAAGTCGACGACGAACGGCGTGGTCGAGCCGCAGTCGACGAAAATCGTGTCGCCGGTCGTCACGAACTGCGCGGCCAGCTTGCCGATGCGGCGCTTCTCCTCCGTCTGCCGGTTGTTCTCGGCGCTGACCACGTACTCGCCGATGTCGCTGCGCTGCGCGGCGAAGTGGCGGGTCACGTAGCCGCCGATCAGGCTGAGGCCGTGCGGGTTGTCCGCGAGATCGCGGCGGATCGTCATTTCCGATACGCCGAACAGCTCGGCGACTTCCTTCAGATGAATCGCGTTCTGCCCTTGCAGCACGTTCATCAGCGTCTTGATTCGTTCGCCCTTCTTCGTTTCCATGCCAGTATCCTGCGTGCGCGCCGCGTCCGTCGCTTGTCGTGCCGGGCGCGCGGGCCCGGCCGGAATGTCGTATTTGTAACAAACCGATGTGAAAACATCAACTTTCCGTGTGCCCTTCCGGCACACGATCCGTGGAGTCCTGAAACATGCCGCTTTCCAACGCCCAACTCGCTCAAACCATCGATCACACGCTGCTCGCGCCCGACGCGAGCGACGCACAGATCCGCGACCTCTGCCGCCAGGCGGCCGAGCATCGCTTTTACTCGGTCTGCGTGAATTCGGCGAACGTGCCGCTCGCCGCGCGCGAGCTAGCCGATACCGGCGTGCTCGTCTGCGCCGTGGTGGGTTTTCCGCTCGGCGCGGGGCTGTCGGCCGCCAAGGCATTCGAAGCCACCGCCGCGATCGCGGCGGGCGCCGGCGAGATCGACATGGTGATCAACATCGGCGCGCTGAAGAGCGGCCGCGCCGACGACGTGAAGGCCGACATCGAAGCCGTGCACCGCGCCTGCGGTGCGGTGCCGCTCAAGGTGATCCTCGAAACGGGGCTGCTGACCGACGACGAGAAGGTGCGCGTGTGCGAAATGTGCCGCGATCTCGGCGTCGCGTTCGTGAAGACGTCGACAGGGTTCGGCCACGGCGGCGCGACGCTCGCGGATGTTGCGCTGATGCGCCGCACGGTCGGCCCCGTGCTCGGCGTGAAGGCATCGGGCGGCGTGCGCGACCGCGCGGCCGCGCTGGCGATGATCGAGGCCGGCGCGACGCGGCTCGGCACGAGCTCGGGGGTGGCGATCGTCGCCGACCAGGGCGGCGGCGAATCGGCGTATTGACGACGCGGGGCGCTGACGGCTGCGGTGGTGCGCTTCGCGCCGCCGCGGTTGCTACCGCGCGCGTTGTCGATCATTTTCAGCGGCATGGCAGTCGGCATGGTCGTCGCGTCGTCGATCCGGTTCCACGCACGTACTGCGCTGCTTCAGATCGATGGAGCATCCCCGGCCCGTATCGGGTTAGTCTGCCACCCGGAGGCCAGCCATAAAATAACTTAGTTAACCGAATCATCCGCAAGAACCAACGATCACCTATCACTCAATTAGAGAGATTCAATTGGCATCGCGCATGTCGACGAGACTACAGTTCGGCGGGGTCTTCCCCCGAATTTCATCCAAGGAACCTCATCGATATGTCAAACACCGCGAATCGCTTCTTGCAGAGCATGATTGCCGCGGCCTGCGTCGCATTGGCCTCTTCCTCACACGCTGCCGAACTGACGCGCGACAACGGCTCGCCCGTCGGCGACAACCAGAATTCGCAGACAGCCGGGCCGAACGGGCCGGTGCTCCTGCAAGACTCGCATCTCATCGAAAAACTCCAGCGCTTCGATCGCGAACGCATCCCCGAGCGTGTCGTGCATGCCCGCGGCACCGGCGCGTTCGGTGAATTCGTGCCGAGCGCCGACATCAGCGACCTGACGACGGCCAAGGTCTTCACGCCCGGCACGAAAACGCCCGTATTCGTCCGCTTCTCGACCGTGATGGGTTATCGCGGCTCGCCCGAGCAGGCGCGCGATCCGCGCGGTTTCGCCGTGAAGTTCTATACGGAACAGGGCAACTGGGATCTGGTCGGGATCAACCTGCCGATCTTCTTCATCCGCGACGCGATCAAGTTCCCGGACTTCGTCCATGCGAACAAGCCGAGCGCGGTCACCGGCGTGCAGGATGCGAACCTCGCGTTCGATTTCTTCGCGCACGCGCCCGAAGCAACCAGCATGCTGACCCGGCTGTACTCGATCGAGGGCATGCCCGATTCGTACCGGAACATGGACGGCTACGGCGTGCACGCATTCAAGTTCGTCAACGCCGACGGCAAGTACACGTACGTGAAGTTTCACTGGAAGAGCGCGCAAGGGATGCACGGGCTGCGCCCGAAGGACATTCCCGGTTCGATCGGTGCCGACTGGAACCTGATGACGAACGACCTGTACGGCGCACTGAAGGCGGGCAACGCGCCGAAGTGGGATCTCTATATCCAGGTGCTGAAGCCGTCCGAGCTCGACGCGTTCGACTTCAACCCGCTCGACGACACCAAGGTATGGACCGGCGTGCCAGAGCGCAAGATCGGCACGCTGACGCTGAACCGTGTGCCGGACAACTACTTCGAGTCGACCGAGGAATCCGCCTTTGCCCCGTCGCGGATGGTGCCGGGCATCGAGCCGTCGGAAGACCGGATGCTGCAGGGCCGGATGTTCTCGTACGCCGATACGCAAATGTATCGCCTCGGCGCGAACTTCAACCAGTTGCCGATCAATCGTCCGCGCGTGCCCGTCACGAACAACAACCAGGACGGCGCGATGAACTTCGGCGACCGCAAGGGCGAAGTGAACTACGAGCCGTCGGCGCTGAACGAACTCGCGCAGAACCCGCGGTACAAGTCGGTCCAGACGCCGCTTGCCGGCACGACGCAACAAGCCGCGATCCGCAAGACGCTGAACTTCCGGCAGGCGGGCGAGTACTACCGCACGCTGCCCGCGCAGGAGCGGCAGGATCTGGTGACCGCGTTGTCGGGTGACCTGAACCACGTGACGAACGACGCGAACAAGTACGCGATGCTGTCGTACTTCTACAAGGCCGATGCGGACTACGGGACGCGCCTGGCGCGTGCCACGCATGCCGACCTGACCCGCGTGAAATCGCTCGCCGACAAACTCGTCGAGAACTGATCGGGCAATCCCGCGAAGGCTGCCGGTGCGGCCTTCGCGTCCCGACCCATCGATCCGATTGCGCCGCGCGGCCATGCGCGGCGCGCATTGCTGATGAAGAATCGACTCCGAACCGCCCTCTCCCGCGCGCTCGCGATCGCCGGAGCCGTCGTGCTCGCGGCCTGCGCACCAACCGCACCGCCCGCGGCCGTGCCGCACCCCGATGCGCACGCCGACCTGCGCCGCTACGACGACGCATGGTTCGCCGCCGCGCGCCTCGGTCGCATCGACATCCTGCAGGCACTCGTCGACGCGCGCTATCCGATCGACGCGACGACACGCGAAGGTTATACGGCGGTCATCCTGGCCGCCTATCGCGACCAGCCTGCAACGCTCGACTATCTGCTGCGCATCGGCGCGGACCCGTGTCTCGGCGATCGTCACGGCAACACGGCCCTGATGGGCGCGCTGTTCAAGGGCGAGACCGCGATCGCGAAGCGGCTGGCCGATACGCACTGCCCGATCGACCAGACCAATCACGCCGGCGAAACGGCGCTGGCGTTCGCCGCGCTGTTCGGCCGCCTCGACATGCTGCCGGTGCTCGTCGCACACGGCGCGAACCCCGATCACGTCGATGCGCTCGGCCGCACCGCGCTGCAGAACGCGATCCTGCAAGGCAACGACGCCGCAGTGGCCGCACTCGAAAAGGTTGGCGCGACACCGAATGCCGATGTGACGTTGCGCTCGAGGCCGTGACCGCTCGACATTGAACCTGCCTTCAACGGCATGATTTCCGACCGGCAAAGGCAGGCACCGGCAGTTTCGACGAAGGCGCCCCTTCCTCCCGCTCGGCGACATCGGCACAATGCCGGTCATGCGCCAAGACAACGCCTTCGTTTACCCGTCCGCCGGCCCCGTCGGCCGCCTCGCCAACCGGCTCGTCGCGAGCCGCCCGCTGCTGCGCGCACGCCGCGCGCTGCTGTCGCGGCTGCCGTTCCTGCAACTCGCGAGCGAAGTCGAGAACGTCGTGTACTGCACGTGGCTCGTCGATGTCGCCGCCGTCGCGCACCTGGTGCCGCGCGGCGTCACGCTCGCGAGCCGCGACGGCCGCACGCCGTTCACGATCCTCACCTACGCGCACCGCCATTTCGGCCCGCGTATCGCGGGCCCACTGCGACGCGTGTTCCCGTCGCCGCTGCAAAGCAACTGGCGGCTGTACGTCGATGCGCTGCCGGGTGGCGTGCCGGCCGATCGCACGGTGCTGTTCGTGAAGAACGTGTTCGATCATCCGCTCTATGCGCTCGGCAGCCGGCTCTTCAGCGACGCGCTGCCGTCGCATCTCGCCGCGCGCTTCACCCATGCCGTGCAGGACGGACGTTATCGAACGCTGCTGTCAGGCGGGACCGGAAGCGCGCCCGATTTCCACTGCTCGGCGGCCGTGTCGAACGACGACACGCTACCCGCCGCGTTCGCGCCGTTCTTCGGCAGCTGGCGCGACGCCGTCGCCTACCTGTCGCTGCAGCACGCGGCCGTCGCGCATGTCGCGGACTGCGACGGCCTCGCCCATGCGTCGATCGACCTGCCGATCGACATCGATGCGGTCCGGCCGCTGAAACCGGTCGAACCGGTCGGCGGCGGCGCCCTCCTCGCACGGATCGGCGCGACCGGCGAACCGCTGTGCTTCGTCGTGCCGGATGTGGCGTTCCGCGTGTTGTCGGAGCGGGTGCTGTAACGCCCCGCTCAACCCGCGCGCCGGGCGTGCGCGGGTTCGTCCGCGTCGCGTTCGTCCGCCAGCCGCCCGAGATAATCCCGCACGAACTGCCCGGCAATCCGCCCCGACCGCGCACCGCGTTCCAGCGCCCACTGCAGCGCCGGTTCGCGCGCCGCGCGGATCTGCTCCGCATCGAACCCGGCTTCCACGAGCCGGCTTTCGACGACGGCCAGGTACGCATCCTGCGTGAACCCGTAGAACGTCACCCAGATCCCGAAGCGCTCGGACAACGAAATCCGCTCCTCGACCGCGTCGCCCGGATGCAGCTCGCCGTTCTCCGCGCGCGACACGTTCGCGTTGTCGCTCGCCTGCTCGGGCATCAGGTGGCGGCGATTCGACGTCGCGTACACGAGCACGTTCGACAGGTCGCTCGCGACAGAGCCGTCGAGCACCGTCTTCAGTTCCTTGTAACCGGTCTCGCCGGCCTCGAACGACAGGTCGTCGCAGAACACGATGTACCGCTCGGGCCGCGCACGCACCAGCTCGACGATCGCCGGCAGATCGCTCAGCCGTTCCTTGCCGACCTCGATCAGCCGCAGCCCGTGCGGCGCGAACGCGTGCAGGCACGCCTTCACGATCGACGACTTCCCGGTGCCGCGTGCGCCGGTCAACAGCACGTGATTGGCCGCGAACCCGCGCACGAACTGCCGCGTGTTCCGTTCGACGATCGCCACCTGGCGCTCGACGTTGCGCAGCGCATCGAACGTTGTCAGCGCAGGCGCCGCGACCGGTTCGAGCGGCGCCGTGCGCGGCCCGCCGTCGAAACCGCGCCAGCGGAACGCGACGGCCGCGTCGAAATCGACGGCCGCCGGGCGGCCGGTGCCCGCGAGTGCCTCGAGCGCGGTCGCGATCCGTTCGAGCTGATGCGCGAGCGCCGGACCGTCGACGGATGCGTGCGCGTCCGGCCGCGCGGCCATCAGGTTCTGCATGTCGCGGTCGCCGCTCATTGCCGTACTCCCTGCGACGCACTCGCGTGGAACGGGAACCGCTGCGCGATCGCCACGCCGACGAGCGCCACGCCGCCGCCGATCAGGTGATACAGCCGCAGCGATTCGCCGAGCAGCACGATCGCGCCGCCGGCCGTCATCACCGGCAGCAGGTTCATGAACATCGCGCAGCGACTCGGGCCGAGCAGCCGCACGCCCTGCATCCACAGGTACGGCAGCACGACCGACGCCAGCACGCCGGCATACAGGATCAGCGGCACGCTCGCGCGGGTCGGCCACGCTGCCTGCGCGGGCAGGCGCAGCAGCATCGGCACCATGAAGACGAGCGCGGCGAGCGCCTGCACGTAGGTCGACTGCCACGCCGGCAGCGCGCCGATGCGCCAGCGCTTGAGCAGCACGCCGTACAGCGCATACGCGGCCGACGCGGCCAGCATCAGCAGGTCGCCCGCATGCACGCCGCGCGCGGCGATCGTCGTCGGGTGCCCCTCGGCGATCAGGTAGACGACGCCCGCGAGCGACAGCACCCCGCCGCCGATCATGCCGGCCCCCGGCGGATCGCCGAGCAGCAGCGAGCTGAGCGCCATCGTCATCAGCGGCACGAGCGCCGTGATGATCGCCATGTTGGTCGCGCTCGTCGTTTTTGCGGCCTCGTAGGACAGGCTCTGGAACAGCGCCATCGCGAGAAAACCGAGCACCGCGAGCTTCGGCAGGTGCGCGACGAGCGCCGCGCGGTTGCGCCACGCGGGGCGCAGCGTGAACACGCTCATCAGCGCGACGGCGAGCAGCAGCCGGTAGAACGTGATCGCCGACGGGTCGATCGTCGATGCCGACAGCTTCGACACGACCACGTTGCCGGCCCACAGCGCGATCGCGCAGAAGGGAAACAGAAAAGGAGGCTTGTTCATCGCGTTTGACGGATTAATATCGTGACAGGGTGCGGGCGTGAATCGGAACGCCATCGTGCCCGCCCGCCCAACTGCCTGTCTCACGCCAAAATGTCAGGACCTGTCGCCAATCGGACACTCGAGCCCACCCCGCCGCTTGCGCACCTGCGCTATGAATCGACGCCGATGCCCGTGTCGGCGATGGCGGCGGCGTACCCGCACGGCACGTCGATACCGACGCACTGCCATCGCCGCGCGCAACTGCTCTATGCGATCGAGGGCGTGATGCACGTGGAGTCCGAAGGCGCGTCGTGGGTCGTGCCGCCCACGCGCGGCGTGTGGCTCGAAGCCGGCCTCGACCATACGGTGCAGATGAGCGGCGACGTGCAGATGCGCACCGTGTTCGTCGAACCGGGCACGGTCGAGCACCTGCCCGCGCGCAGTTGCGTGGTGGAAGTGCATCCGCTGCTGCGCGAGCTGATCCTCGCCGCGGTCGACGTGCCGCTCGACTATGCGCCGGGCTCGCGCCACGATCACCTGATGCACCTGCTGCTCGCCGAGGTGACGGTCGCGCCGCTGCTGCCGCTGTACCTGCCGTGGCCGCACGACGCACGGCTGCGGACGATCTGCGACTCGCTCGTCGCCGCGCCCGACGATCCGCGCACGATCGCCGAATGGGCCGACCGGCTCGGCCTGTCGGTCCGTACGCTGCATCGCGCGTTCCGGCGCGAGACGGGGCTCAGCTTCCGCCGCTGGCGGGAGCAGGCCCGCCTGCTGCTCGCGCTCAAGCGCCTCGCGCACGGCGAGAAGGTGCTGACCGTCGCGATGGATCACGGCTACAGCAGCCAGAGCGCGTTCTCGGCGATGTTCAAGCGGCATTTCGGGGTGTCGCCGTCGGCGTTTTACGCGTAGCGCGCGGCTGTGCGCGACGGGGGCGCTACCGCGCCGCGATCCCCGCGATGAAGAACACGCACGCGGCGGCCGACGCGACCGTGCGCACGTGATTCCACCTCGTCCAGTCGTGCACGTAACGCGTCCACAGCGCGGCGCCGGGCGCGGTCGACGGATCGGCCGCGGCGAGCGCATCGTTGAGCGGCACGTTGACGGCCATCGTCACCGCGAACATGCCGAACACGTACAGCACGCCGCCCGCGAGCGCGGCCATCGCCCCCGGCTGGCCGCGATCGAGCAGCGCGATCACGACCAGTGCCAGCGCCATCAGCGTCGTGACGAGGAACAGCGGCATGAACGGCGAACGCACGATGTCGACGTTGATCGCGTTCATCGCGGCCACGCCGGCTTGCGGCGCGATCCGTCCGAGCGACGTCATCACGAACGCCGAAAACGCGAAGTACACGCCGGCCATCAGCCCGCAGCCGACGGCCGAGCCCCACAGCAGGACGGGCGTCACGAACGCGATCATGATCGTGCGCTCCACACGCCGGTCGCGGCCGTCGCGCGCGCATAGTCGGCGAAGTCGCGTGCCGGCCGCCCGAGCGTCGCTTCGATGCCGTCCGTCACCGCGCTGTTGCGCCCGTCGAGCACCACGCCGAACAGATCGTCGAGCAGCGCGGCGACCGGCTCCGGTACGCCGGCCTCGCGCAATCCGGCCAAGAACGCATCGGCCGGAATCTCGCGATAGACGACCGGCCGGCCGGCGGCCCGCGCGATTTCGCCGACCGCTTCGGCGAACGTCAGCGCGCGCGGGCCCGTGACCTCGATCACGCGGTTCGCGACGCGCGCCTCGGTGAGCGCGGCCACCGCGACGTCCGCGATGTCGTCCGCATCGACGAACGGCTCGCGCACCGCACCGGCCGGCAGCGCGACTTCGCCGGCCAGCACGCCGTCGATCAGGTAGCCCTCGGAGAAGTTCTGGTTGAACCAGCTCGCGCGCACCACGCCCCAGCCCACGCCCGACGCCTGCAGCGCGGCCTCCGCAGCCTGCGCGCGCGGCTCGCCGCGCCCGGACAGCAGCACGACGCGCTCGACGCCGCGTTCCCGCGCCAGCCGCGCGAACGCGGCGATCGCGTCCACCGCGCCCGCGACCGCCAGATCGGGCTGGTAGGTCACGTACGCGGCCGACACGCCCGCGAGCGCGGCGGGCCACGTCTCGGGCGTCGTCCAGTCGAAGCGGACGGCCGACGTGCGCGACACGGGCCGGGTCGCGATGCCGCGCGCGTGCAGCCGTGCATCGACGCGGGCGCCCGTCTTGCCCGAACCGCCGACGATGAGGATGGGAAGTGCCGACATGACCGTCTCCTTTGACTAAATACGAGAACTTCTCGTATTTTGAAAACACGATAGACTCTCGCATTAGCAACGTCAAGTTTTTCCGGAGGCGGCATGGGCCGACAAAAATCGGGGCAAAACGACCAGCCCGAGGCGGCGGCAGCGGATGCGCCGGCGCGCGCGCGGCTGGTACCGACGCAGCAGCGCAGCCGCGAGCGGTTCGAGCGCATTCTCGCGAGCGCGTCGGAGGTGATGATCGAGAAAGGCTGCGACGCGTTCCGGATGAGCGACATCGTCGAACGCACGGGCATCTCGTTCGGTTCGCTGTACCAGTACTTCCCGGACAAGGCGGCCGTGATCGGCACGCTCGCAGAGCGCTACAACGAAGCCGGGCACGACTGCGTGCGGCGCGATCTCGCCGCGATGAAGTCGCTCGACGACCTGCACGCCACGCTCGCCCGCATCACGGACAGCTATTACCGGATGTTCATCGACGAGCCGCTGATGCGCGACATCTGGCGGGCCACGCAGGCCGACCGCGCACTGCAGGCGCTCGACCGGGCGGACGGCGAGTTTCTGGCGGGGCTGTTGGCGGATGCGCTGCGGGAACTCGCACCGGCGGTGCCCGACGTGCAGTTGGCCGCGTTCTCGGAATTGACGATGGTGTTGATCGCCGCGGCGGTACGACATGCGATCGAGTTGCCGCCGAAGGCGGCGCGCAGGATTCTCGCGATGTTCAAGCAAACATTGCCGGAAAATCTTTCCGTGCTCGACAGCTAGGGCGCGCACGAATTTCATAACCGGGAAATTCCCATTCCCCGCTCGTTATTGAATATTCGCCAATATAATTACAAGAATCCCCAAGGGCGCAGCGCGAGACCGCGGCGCCTGCATTCCTGATTCCCCATTCAAACCGACCCAAAGCTCCGCTACGCTCGAAAGCGCGGGGCTTTCTTTTTTTGCGCAGCGCAATCCGCTTCGTGAACCGACTCGCGTTTCGCACCGGTGAACTCCGCGACGCATTATTTATGCATTGCAGCAGCCAGACTCCGCCGGCGTCAACAAATCGCCAGATGATTTACCGGAACAGATTAATTAAAAAATGACGATGATCAATGGAATCGATTTCAATCGATAACCACAATCACCCTTCGATTCTTCCATTTACTTTTCAATATTTATTCCGTTAAGCTTGCGCCAATATTTTTTTGACACCACCCAGATTGATCGATGAATTTCAGATCCAGGCGCATTTGAATTAAACCGATCGATTATTGTTTATTTTGAAAATCAAATGAGACGATATCACTCCACCGAAACCGGCCAGCCTTCATCCGGTTGACCCGGCGCGCCGTGCGTCGCTCGGCGCCAGATGCCTGCCGCCCCGACCACATCTCTTTGGCATCGCGATTCAGGCTTCGCGGGCCGCGCCCGGTCATGGCGCACGGCCCGCGCGGCACCGCACTGCTATCACGAACTTCGAACTCACACTCTTGCGAGCGCTGACGATGGACGACTTTTGCCGCGCGAATTTGCCCCCTGCCGAGGATTGGCCGACGTTCGTCTTCGAATTGCCGGGGCTGCAGTTTCCGCCGTTTCTCAATTGCGCCGCCGCGCTGCTGGATACCGCCGTCGACGAGCGCGGCTGGGGCGATCGGGTGGCGATCACGACCGGGTCGGGCATCACGTGGTCGTATCGCGAATTGCGCGATGCCGCCAACCGGATCGCCAACCTGCTCGTCCATGACGGGGGCCTCGTGGCCGGCAATCGGGTGCTGCTGCACGGCGCGAATCACCCGATGCTGGCCGCCGCGTGGTTCGGCGTGGTCAAGGCCGGCGGCGTCGCCGTCGCAACGATGCCGAAGCTGCGCGCGGGAGAACTGTCGACCATCATCGGGCGGGCCCGGGTCACGCACGTCATCTGCGAAGCCGGGCTGTCCGCCGAACTCGACGCGGCGATGGCGAGCCTGCAGTGGCGCGGCGACGTGCGACGCTACGACACGGACGACACGCATCCGCACGCGCGCTGGCTCGACGGCCATTCGGCGGCATTCGCGGCCGCCGAAACACGCGCGGACGATCCCTGCCTGATCGCGTTCACGTCGGGAACGACCGGCGAACCGAAGGCAACCGTCCATTTTCATCGCGACGTGATGGCGGCCTGCCACTGCTTTCCGCAGCACGTGCTCCGGCCCACGGCCGATGACGTCTTCTGCGGATCGCCGCCGCTCGCGTTCACGTTCGGCCTCGGCGCGCTGCTGCTGTTTCCGGTCAGCGTCGGCGCAAGCGTCGTGCTGTTGCCGAAAGCGGGCCCGGAACAGCTGCTGGCCGCCGTCGAACGGCATCGGGTCAGCATCCTGTTTACGGCGCCGGCGGCCTATCGGGCCATGCTCGATCATCTCGACCAGCGCGGCCCGTGCGACATCTCGTCCCTGCGCAAATGCGTGTCGGCGGGCGAGGCGCTGCCGCCGTGGACGCGCGATGCGTGGCAGATCCGCACCGGCCTGCACCTGATCGACGGCATCGGGTCGACCGAGATGCTGCACATCTTCGCGTCGACCGGCGATACCGGCACGAAGGACGGCGCGATCGGCAAGGCGGTGCCCGGTTACCGCGTTGCCGTCGTGGACGAGCACGGCCAGTGCCTGCCGCCCTACGAGATCGGCTACCTGGCCGTGCAGGGGCCGACCGGATGCCGCTACCTGAACGACACGCGGCAACGCGACTACGTCAAGCACGGCTGGAACCTGACGGGCGACAGCGCCTACCTGGATGAGGACGGCTACCTGTTCTACCAGGCCCGCGCGGACGACATGATCATCACCTCCGGCTACACGGTGTCGCCCGGCGAAGTGGAGCAGGCGCTGCTGCGCCATCCGGATATCGCCGAATGCGGCGTCGTCGGGCACGTCGACGAACGGGGCGGCACGCTCATCTGCGCGCACGTGGTGCTGCGCCCGGGCGTCGACGGCTCGGATGCGTTGACGACGCAGCTTCAGCAGCACGTGAAAAGCGTGATTGCGCCATACAAGTGCCCGCATCGCGTGGCCTATCACGCCGCCGGTTTGCCGCGCAACGAGTCGGGCAAATTGCGGCGCGCCGTGCTCCGGCAGGCCGGTCATGGCGCGGCGCGTTCCCTGAATCAAGCAGTCCAAAGCGAAGAAATCCTATGAAAATTCTCGGCGCCGCGGCGGCCATTCCGGCCCCCGCGACCACCGCGCAATCCTGCGCGAACGACTACGCGATCAAGGCGGCCAGGCAGGCACTGCAACAAGCCGGTTGCCTGCCGTCGGAACTGGATCTGATCGTCAGCCTGTCGATCTCCCCCAGCCGGATGGCGGACGCGCCGTCGATCGCGGGCCCGCGGCTGGCGCACCCCGTGCAGCGCGACCTGCGTGCGCGGCATGCGGCCGTGTTCGACCTGCTCGATGCGGACTGGACGCTCGCGCTCGATCTCGCGCAAAGCCATTGCCGGCAGCTCGGCTATCGGCGCGCCCTCGTCGTTCGCGCGGAAGCGCTCGCGGACGTCGAGCAGGTGGCCGAGAGCGGCTTCGCCGACGGTGCGGGCGCGATCGTGCTGACGCCGTCCGGCCATGACCGCGCTTATGCGAGCCGCTACGCGGATCTCGATTCCCCGCCGTTCGCGACGCTCGACGCGCTCGCGCCCCGGCGCGTGAACGGCAGCCTGTCGCTGGCCCGCTTCGAAAGCCGGTTCGATCGCGCCACCGGCCGCTTCGACGCCGAACCGGCCAATGCGGGCGCCGCGGTCAACGCAATGCTCGACGCGGCGCAAAGCCGCATCGACCGGCGTGCCGCCACGCTGTTCTGCGAATCGTGGCTGGGCGGATGGCCGTCGATCGCCACCGGCGCGCGGGATGCTTTCCGCGTCGACGTCGTCACCGGTGCGGCGGAGATTCCGAACCCGTTCCAGCTGCCCGCGTGGCTCGCGTCGCGCGTCGCAGATTCGATTTCGTTGCGCGACGATGAACGGACGGTGATCGCCATGACACTGGATCCGTTCCGGCCGCGCATCGCCTGCAGCACGATGGAGGTCTGACGGTGCACAACGTCCGAATCGCAAGTCTCGCCTGCCGCCTGCCGGCCCGCCAGGTACCCAACGACGATCCCGTCTTCGCGGGCGTCGAGCCCATTCCGGCGGAATGGTGGCAATTCTGGGGCATCGAATCGCGCCACATGATCGACCCCGATGCCGGCGAATCCGAACTCGCGCTGGCCGAGCGCACGGCCCGCGACGCCCTCGCGCGTGCCGGCGTGGAACCCGCCGAACTCGACCTGGTGCTGTTCAACATGACGTCGCCGTTCGTGTCGCTCGCCGACGGCCGGCGCCGGTTCGCGCCGCGGCTCTCGCGCGCGCTGCGCGACCGGCTCGGCGCCACACGCGCGCTCGACGCCGATATCGAGATGGAATGCGCGAGCTTCGTGCTGCAACTGCAGCTCGCCGCCAACCTCATCAAGCAGGGGCGCGTGAAACGGGCGCTGGTGTGCTCGTCGGAGCGCATGTCGGCGGTGGTCGACTACACGAGCAAGTCGTCGACGAACTTCGGCGACGGCGCGGCCGCGGCCGTGCTCGTCGCGGAGCCGGCCGACCCCGACGGCGCCGACTGGCTGGATGCCGCGTATCACAGCGACGCCACTCGCTACGACCTCGTGACGATGCAGTGGCGCAATGCGCAGGCCACGGCCGACGACGACGCGGAAACCGGCGCCGACAACCCGTTCGGCGTGTATTTCACGCTCAAGCCCGAAGCGCAGGAAGCGATCTCGCGTTTCATGCCGGTGGCCATTCCCGACATCGTCGAGCGCCTGCTGCACCGGAGCGGCACCGGCATCGCCGACGTCGATGCGATGGTGTTCCACCAGCCGTCGGCGCTGCTCGTGCGCTCATGGGCGCAGCGGCTCGGGCTCAGACCCGATCAGTACGTGATTCGCGTGGCCGATTGCGCGTGCCTCGTGTCGGCCGCGGTGCCGTTCGCGCTGGCCGAGTCGATCCGGCAGGGCGTGATCCGGCCGGGATCGAAGGTCGTGATTGCCGGCGCGGGCGCGGGCTGGGGCTTCGGCGCGCAATTGTGGCGCTGGGGCGAAACCGTCGTGTCCGATGCGGGCGGCACGGTCGCCGTCGTGACGGAACAGGAGGGTCACGCATGAGCGCCCGTCTCGTCATCGCCGGGTTCGGCCATGCGCTGCCCGAGCGAATCGTCGGCAACGACGAAGTCGCCGGCATGATCGACACCAGCGACGCGTTCATTCGCGAACGCACCGGTGTCGTCGCGCGACGCTATCTCGGCCCCGATCAGGATCTGGCGGATCTCGCCTGCCCGGCCGCGGAACGCGCAATGGCCGACGCGGGCGTCACGGCGCACGACGTCGACCTGCTGATCGTCAACACGCTGTCGCCCGATCATCACGACCCGTCGCAGGCGTGCTACATCCAGCCCCGGCTCGGCTTGCGGGAAGTGCCGTGCTTCGACATCCGCGCGCAATGCAGCGGCGGGCTCTACGGGCTCGAGATCGCGCGTCACTTCCTCGCGAGCGGCCTGTATCGCAACGTGCTGCTGGTCTGCGCCGAGGCGCTATCGCGGCGCATCGACGCGAGCAACGCCGGGCGCAATCTGTCGATCCTGTTGAGCGACGGCGCCGCCGCGCTGCTGCTGCAGGCGACGGACGAGCCGGCGCGCGGGCTGATCGACCTGACGCTCGGCGCCGACGGCACCCAGTTCGACCTGCTCGCCACCGAGGCGCCCGGCGCGCGACGCCCGCGCTTCATCGACGCGGACGACATCGCGGCCGGCCGCCACCACTTCCGGATGAAAGGCGCGCCGATGTTCGAGGACGCGACGCGCCGCATCGTCGACGCATGCCGCCAGATGCTCGACAAGCATCGGCTGACGATCGGCGATATCGGCCTGGTCGTGCCGCACCAGCCGAACCTGCGCATCCTCGACGCGGTCATCGAGCGGCTCGGGCTGCCCCGCGAGCGCTGCATGATCTCGGTCGATCAACTGGGCAACATGGCGAGCGCGGCGTTTCCGGTCGCGCTCTCGCTCGCCCATGAGCAAGGCCGCATGCCGGCCGGCCAGCTCAACCTCCTCGTGACCTACGGCGCGGGCGCGACATGGGCCTGTGCGCTCTATCGGAGCTGAACGACATGCTGAACGCTTCCCCCGGGTGGATCGAGCCGCGGCTGGCGCTGATCGGCACCGCCGACGTGCCGCTGTATGTGATCGTCAACGACGAGGCCGCGACGCTGATCGAGGGCGGCCTGAGCGGCATGACGGCGCTCGTATGGCAGCAGCTTCACGACCTGCTGCGGGACTTCGGCGGAATCCGGCATTTGCGCTACTGGCTGATAACCCACTCGCACTATGACCATTGCAGCCTGCTGATGACGCTCAAGTCGCGCATGCCGTGGCTCCATGTATCCGGTTCGCCCGACGCGTTCGATGCGTTCCAGAGCCCGTCGGCCTGCCGCACCATCCGCCAGCTCGACGAGCACGCGTCTCGGTCGTGGGAACCCGCCGCCGGCGCCGATTTCACCGAGTTGGCCGACCTGCCGTTCTACCCGGTCAATCCGGGCGCGCAACTCGACATCGGCGACGGGATGCAGATTCGCACGATCGCGCTGCCGGGCCACAGCCGCTGCCAGTTCGGCTACTACTGCCCGCAGCTGGACATCGGTTTCGTGTCGGATGCGCTCGGCGAGTTTCAGGACGCCACCCACTGGCTGCCGCTGGTCTTTCAGGACCTGTTTGCGTACCGGCACTCGCTGGACGTCATCGAACAGCTGCATGCACCGCGGCTCGCCCTGGGGCACCACGGCATCCTCACCGGCGAGCTCGCCCGGTCGGCCGCACGGCATGCGCGCGCGTGCCTCGATGCACGCGAGGCCGACGCACGCGCGGTTCGCGGCAACGCCGCCGCCACGCAGGCACTGGCCCATCAGTGGACGGCCCGTTACGCGGCAAGAAGCGAAAAGGTCGTGCCGCGTTTCCTGCACCTCAAAAGCATGACGCACATGATCGACCTGTTCCATCGCGCCGAATAGCCGTATCCGGATGTCCGCCGCGGCAACGCACGGGCACCGGCCGGTGCGAGGCCCCTGCTCGCTGTTTTCATTCCTCTTCCGACGACATCATGACCACTGCGACCTTGCCGACTACGCTTGGCGAATTGCTTCAGAACCGCGCCGCCACACGCGGCGACCACACCGCCTACGTGTTCCTGAGCGGGCCGCCCGAGCAGGAACGGGCCGAATCGATGACCTTCTCCGAGCTCGACGTGCGCGCCCGCCGGGTCGCCGCGCTGCTGCGGCAGAACGCGGTCGACGTCGGCGACCGCGTGCTGCTGCTGTGCCGGCCGGGCCTCGATTACGTCGGCGCCTTCATGGGGTGCCTGTATGCGGGCGCGATCGCGGTGCCGGCCTACCCGCCGCGCAACAGGCAGCATATGGTGCGGATCGCCGGCATCGTCGAAAACGCGGGCGCCGACACGATCCTGTGCTCGGCCGAGGACCACGCGCGCTGCTCGACCTGGCTCGCCGATACCGACGCGTCCGGCAGCACGCTGCTCGACGTCGGCGGCGCGCAGGCGCTGGCTCCCGTGGATTCGCCCGCCGGCGTGCAGCCGTCCCACATCGCGTTTCTGCAATACACGTCGGGAACGACGGGCACACCGAAAGGCGTGATGGTGAGTCACGCGAACCTGATCCACAACCTGGGGCTGATACGCGAATGGCTTGCGTATGACGAGTCGAGCACGATCGTCAGCTGGCTGCCGCCGTATCACGACATGGGCCTGATCGGGGTGATCCTGACGTCGCTGTACGGCGGCTTCCGCAGCGTGCTGATGGCCCCGGAACGGTTCATCCAGCATCCGTACCTGTGGCTGCGCGCGATCAGCCAGTACCGCGCGGACCTGACGGGCGCGCCCGATTTCGCGTACCGGATGTGCTGCCGGCGAATCTCCGACGAACAGCTGGCGACGCTCGACCTGTCGTGCCTGCGCGCCGCGTACAACGGCGCCGAGTCGGTGCGCGCCAGCACGCTGACGGATTTCTCGCAGCGCTTCGCGGCAGCGGGCTTCGCCGCCGACGGGTTCCTGCCGTGTTACGGGCTCGCGGAGGGCACGCTGTACGTCGCCGGCCGCACGGAACGGCACCCGGTCCGCACGCTGTGCGTCGACCAGGCCGCGCTCCAGCGGCAATCGGTGGTGTTGCGCAACGAGACCCTCGGCGTGTCGCCGCAGCCGCTGGACCGCCCGGGCGAGCGGGTTCTGGTCGGCGTGGGCCGCACCGACGGCGAACAGCAGGTGATCGTGCGCGACCTGGAGACCAACGCGCGATGCGACGACCGGACCATCGGCGAAATCTGCGTGGCCGGCCCGAGCGTCGCCGCCGGCTACTGGCGGCTGGACGAGCAGACGCATTCGACCTTCCGGCACACGCTGGCCGGCGACCGGGACCAGGCATTCATGCGCACCGGCGATCTCGGCTTCATTCTGGATGACGAACTGTACGTGACCGGCCGGCTCAAGGACATGGTGATCCTCGCCGGCCGCAACTACTACTCGGAAGACATCGAATACGCGCTGATCGTCGGCGTGCCGGAACTGGTGCCGAACGGCTGCGCGGCCTTCATGGACGACCAGGCCGACGCGGAGCGCCTGATCGTCGTGGCCGAAGTCGAGCGCACGCAACGCAAGGGCAATCTCGACAGCTTCATCGAAGCGATTCGCCAGGCGATCTGGAACCGCCTCGACATCGGGCCGAGCAGGATCGTGCTGGTGTCGCCCGGCAGCGTGCCGAAGACGTCGAGCGGCAAGGTGCGCCGCAGCACGTGCCGCGCGCAGCTGCACGACGGCGCGCTGACGATCCTCGCACAGTGGGACGTCGACGCCGGCACGCAAACGCCGGCGCCCGATCGCGGGCAGCCCGCGCGCCCGGCCGCCGGTGTCGACCAGCCGGCGGCCAACGATCGCCGGCGCGACGACGGCGCCACCGTCGACGAACTGAACGACTGGCTCAGGCACTACGCCCGCACGCGGATCGATTCGCGCACCATCGACGAGCGACGCACCATTCCGCCGCACGTCGTCCTCGATTTCGGCAACCGGGGCCTGCTCGGCATGCCGATCGACCGTTCGCATGGCGGGCTCGGGCTCGGCCACCGCGAAATGGCGCGCGTGTTTGCGCAACTGGCCGCGATCGATTCGACGCTGGCTTTTTTCGTCGCCCTGAACAATACGCTCGGCATCGTGCCGATCATGCAGCACGCGCAACCCGCGTTGCGCGACGAACTGCTGCCGAGCCTCGCGAGCGGCCGAATGCTCGCCGCATTCGCGATCACGGAGCCGGCCGCGGGCTCGCATGTCCGCGCGATCGCGTCCCGCGCGCAGCGCACCGCGTCCGGCGACTGGCTGGTCAGCGGCACCAAGCGCTGGAGCGGCTCGTCCGCGTGGGCGGGGATCATCAACGTGTTCGCGAAGCAGGCCGACGGCACGGGAATGGTCGGCCTGGCGGTGCGACCCGGCACGCCGGGCGTGCGGATCGGCGCCGAAGAGCTGACGATGGGCGTGCGCGGCATGATCCAGAATTCGCTGCATCTGAATCGGGCGCGGATCGACGACGCATGCCGGCTCGGCGACATCGGCCAGGGCCTGTCCGTGGCGCAGCACGCGATGAACATCGCGCGCCTCGGCATCGCCGCCGTCAGCGTGGGCGGAATGAAGCGCTGTGCGCAGCTGATGCATCGCTACGGGGCGCGGCGCGAGGTCGCCACCGGGCTCCTGCTGGACAATCCGCTGAGCCGCCTGCGCCTGGGCGAGCTGCGGGACCGCATCGACGGGCTCGACGCGCTGGTCGAGCACCTGGCCACCGAGCTGGACCTCGGCGTCGCGCTGCCTGAAGACTGCCTGCTGATCGCGAAGATTCTCGGCTCCGAGCTGCTGTCGCAATCCGCCGACGAGCTGATGCAGTTCCTGGGCGGCCGCGGTTACATCGAGACCAACTTCGCGCCGCAGATCTTCCGCGACGCGCGCCTGACCCGCATCTTCGAGGGGCCGACCGAAACGCTGCTGGTTCACCTCGGCAGCCGTCTGCTGAACGGAAGCGACGAGCTTCCGCGTTATCTGGAAAGCGCGCTGGGCGCCGGCGTGCTGGCCACGGAGCTGCGCGAGCTCAGCGCCCGGCTGTCGCAGGACGGGCTCGCCAATGCGGCGAAACTCGGCGGCGCCGCGCATGCCGCCGTCTGGGTCAATTACTGGCTCGGCACGATCGCGCAATGGGGACTGCTGCTCGCGGTGACCGAACGTGCGGCTGCGCAGCAGCGCATCGGTGACGGCGCGCTGCGCTGGGCGCAGCGCCGGTACGAACTCGCGATCGAGGCGGCGCAGCGGCAGGTCGGCCTGCGATCCGCACTGACCACGTCGGCGCAATTGAACGACTGGGCCGCGCAGATCGGGCTCGAGATCGGCGCGATCGAGCAAACGGTCCCGGGCGCCAGCCAACTCGTCGATCCGTTGCTGGACGCCAATCCCGGCGAGCACGCGGCCGCCGGCATGCCCGACACTCCCGACACACCCGACACGCCGGCCGGCGAAGACGCCGGTCCGGCGCCGGCCCCGATCGCGGGCGAGCCGGCGAGCCTGCTCGATCGCCAGCAGGTTCATGCCGTCGAACAATGGCTCATCGCGTGGCTGGGCGAGCGCCTCAAGCACCGCAAGCTTCGCTTGACGCGCGAGTCGACGTTCGCCGAGATCGGCTTCGACTCGATCCTCGCCGTCGAAATGACGATCGTATTCAGCGAGGCGTTCAGCGTGAGCGTCGATCCGTCCGCGGTCTGGGACTACCCGTCCATTCGCGCGCTGGCCGCCCATCTCGCGCCCCGTACTCGCGGCACCGCGCCGGCGCCGATCGTGGCGCACGCCGATCCGGATGCCCCTTCATCCCATGCAGCCCAACCTTCGATCCTGTGAGACCGTCCAACATGCACGCCCGATACGCCCGATACGACCTTGGTGATTCCACCACCGCGCTGGCCCGGCAGCTCGAACACTATCTCGACGCCTATCCCGACGAAACGCGCACGTTGCTCGGCCTGCCGGCCGGCGCCGCGATCGGCGTCGAGGTGCTCGACGAGGAACTGCCCGTCAGGCTCGAACAACACACGCATGCGGCCACGCTGCGCATCGGCCGGCACGACGCACAGCGCGTGATGGCCTACACGCGCAGTTGCAACTGGGCCAACGGCATCGTGCTGGTGCCGACGCTGGCGCGCCTGGTGTTTGCCGGCGCGTTCGACGGCCTGCGGGCCGGAGCGCCCCGCGCGATGCGCGCGTTCGCGGCATCCCGCCAGCCCGACCCGACCCGCAACCTCGGGATTCTGTGGGGCGCCTTCAACCTGCTGAGCCTGGCCGGCTGGCTGACCCTCGATCGCGGCGACGAAGACGCCGACTATGCGCTCACGCCCGCCGGCGAATATGTCGTCGCGTGCGTCGAGCACGCCCGGCCGCTGTTCGGGCAACTGGCCGATGCAACGTCGGTGCTCCAGCATCTGCACGCACTGTGTCATCGAACGCGCGTGGCGGCCGAGGACAGCCTGCTGTATGCGCGGCTCGTGCGGGCCTGCGTGGCGGGCTGGCCGGAGCTTGCGCCTCCGGCCACCGACCTGGAGCGCCAGGCGAACGGACAGCTGCGCACGGCGATGGACGGCCTGCTGCTGGGCCCGACCTGGGTCGCGCTCGACATGCCGGTGTTCGACAGGCAGCCGGATGGCCAGTACGCGCAGTCGGCGCCCGGCATCCTCGGCAAGCTCGTCGAGCAGCCCGGCGGGGTCGCGGTGGGCGCCTGGACACAGGCGGACCCGGTCGTCCTGGACGCGGCATGGGCGCTGATGGGCAAGTTCGGCATGGTGGAAATCGACCAGGGAAAGGTGCGGCTCACCGAGTCGGGCCGGATTCACCGTCCGATCGCCGCGCCTTATGCGGGGCTGCCCGCGTCGTATCTGCGTTCGTATGCGCTGCTCGACGAGCTCCTGTTCGGCAACCCCGATCCGCTCGATATCGACAGCGACGGCCACATCGATCGCGTGATGAACGTGTATGCGTCGAGCGGCGCCGGGTCGGGGCCGGCGTCGCAGGAAATCACGACGAAGATCCTGCGCGAGCTGTTCGACGACACGCCGCTGGATCGCCAGCCCGCCGGCATCGCCGACATGGGCTGCGGCGACGGCAGCGCGGTGAAGCGCCTGGCGGAATACGTCATCACGTCGACGCGGCGCGGCCGGCACCTCGCGGACTATCCGCTGCTCGTGATCGGCGCCGACTACAACGAATCCGCGCGCGGCCGCGCCGCCGCGACGCTATCCGCGCTGAAGGACATTCCAGGCGTGCAGGTACGCGTGATCGCCGCCGACATCTCCCAGCCCGACCGCTACGACGAAGCCGTGGCCGACAGCGGCCTGACCGTCACGCAGCCCGACGGCAGCGTGCGCCCGGCGCGACTCAGCGACCTGCTGCACACCTTCATGTTCCTGGTCCACAACCGTCGGCTGGGCGTCCGGCGCACGGACGCCGCCGAAGCGATCCTCGAGCGTCATCTCCGCACCGTCGATCGGGCACGCCTGCGCGCGGTGATCGACCAGCACTATGCGGGGGCCCTGACGGTATCGGATCAGGAAGCGTTGCCGATCGGGCTCGAACAGATCAAGCGCGCGTTCAAGGTCGCGTACAGCGACGCGGAAGGGCTCGTTCCCGGTTACGTGGCGGCTGCGGACCTGATCGATTTCCTGACCCGCTGGAAGCCCCACGCGAAGCATGGCTTTCTCATCGTGGAAGGACATAGCCCGTGGGCGGAGAACCTGTGCGCGCGGGCGCCGGGCGGCCCGGACACGTGGTTGCGCACCGAGCAGCTTCCGTCGGTGTTCAACTGGGGCATGCATTTCGTGTCGCGCCAGTTCATGGCGCCCTTCAACGAATTCACGCTCGCGCTGACCTTGGCCGGCCTGCGCCCCGACAGCCCGATTTACGGGCGGATTCATCCGGAAGGGTTCCCGGCGCCCGATCTGCTGAGCGACTATCGGTTCTTCAGTATCGCGAACTACGTTGCCGATACCGCTGTTGCCGATTGACGGTCCGTTCGGCGCCATGCGGTACGCAGCGACGGCCGTGAATCGCATCGAGAAAACACCCCGGAGGCTGGATCAGTGCCCAGTCTCCGGGGTGCGGGTGCGCGCCGTACTGCTCGCCGGTTTCATGAATGCCCCGGATTCACACAGGGGCCTCCACGCAACCGGCGCCCGGCTCGCGCATCAGGCGCTGTAGTCGTACACCCCGCGCCCCGTCTTCCGCCCCAGCCGCCCGGCGGTCACCATCTCGCGCAGCAGCGGGCACGCGCGATACTTCGGGTCGCCGCCATTCGGACGCGACGGACACGCCCCCGGTTGCGCCGCGCGGCCGTCATGTTGGAGACAGGGCCCCCACGGCCCCGGCCCCGACCATCCTTAACGCACCACGTTGATCCGGCCGCGCGAGTCGTCGAAGCAACCGATGCCGGGCCCGCAAGCGCGCGCGTTGATCGCGAACTCGCCGAGCTTGACGGCGCGAACCGAAAAGACCGGCTGGAACAGCACGACCCCGCCGTTCGTATAGCCCGTGAAGTTGACGACACCGAACGGCTCGGAGTAGAGCGACATGGGCACGTTCCCGATCTGCGCCGTCGATACCCACAGGTGGACCGGCAAGTCGGTGAATTGGAGGACATGGGCCAGGATCCCCGGCACGATGATCGTGATGCCCTGGTCGTTGGCGATCGCCTTCGCGGGCGCGGTCCCGCCGGCCTTCGCGGCGCGGGCGACCTCGGCCGGCATCGGGGCGGTGCTGCGGCACAGCGCGAAATCGAGAACCCGCTCGTCGATCGTCACGTCCGACTCGTCGGTCACATCGACCGCGCCGCGTTGCGCGCATTGCTGCTGCCGATGCCGCGTCGCCTCGGCCGGCTGCTCGCCGCGCACGAAGCTCACGCGGCCCGGCGCGATCTGCTTCAGCACCTGTTCGATGACGACCGTCCTGCGCGCATCGGTGGGATCCGTGGTGCGGATCGAACGATAGATCTTGGTCACGCCGGCGGCATTGCCGACCGCTTGGTAATTGACGATCTCGTCCTGAGCCGTAGCGGGCGCGACGCCGTCCGCCTGCTGTGCATGAGCGGAAAGCGCGGCAACGGACGTCGCCACTGCGATAACCCAAGCTTTAGGTTGCATGTATCCATCCTGAAGTGAGAGAGGAAACCACGCGCCCCTCGTTGCCGACGGGCGCACACCATGGCGCCGTGGTCCGGACGAACGGACGACCGCGCCCCGCCGATTCGCGCCGGCTTTTCACGTCCTTGAAAGCGAATAGGCGAACGACATCCGCACGATCAGAAATCGTGTTTTAGTAAGTGCGATGGCAATGGATCCATTTTCAGAAAACCAGCGCGAATCTACGCAGGAACCCGAACCGCTGTTGTACGTAAATGTCAGCCGCCCACGCGCGCCCGATTTATGCAACAACCTATTGCCGCTTTATTTTCTCTCGATTGCATTTGCGCAACCAAGATATAACATTACACACTGAAACGTCAATTTAATCGATATGAAAATATCCACGCTAATTGATTTAACTATTTGACGATTAAAATCGATTTTCGAAATAATTCAACCGGCGGACAGGATTCGGCGAGCCACTTCCATAAATGAAAAACGCGGATGGCGAACCGCACCGGATGAACGACACCATCCGACACGACTCGCCACCCGCGTTGAAGACTTTCCAGCCTTCTGCTTATTTGCTGTAGTCGTACACCCCCCGCCCCGTCTTGCGCCCCAGCCGGCCGGCCGTCACCATCTCGCGCAGCAGCGGGCACGCGCGATACTTCGGGTCGCCGAAGTCCTTCACGAACACGTCCATCACCGCGAGGCACACGTCGAGGCCGACGAGGTCGGCCAGCGCGAGCGGCCCGATCGGGTGGTTCGCGCCGAGCTTCATCCCCGCGTCGATCTCCTCGGCCGACGCGATGCCTTCAGCCAGCACGAAAAACGCCTCGTTGATCATCGGCACGAGAATCCGGTTCACGACGAAGCCCGGCGAGTTACGCACGCCGATCGGCGACTTGTCGAAACGCTCGGTCAGCTCGCGCACCGACGATGCGGTCGCTTCGCTCGTCTGCAGCCCGCGGATGATCTCGACGAGCGGCATCAGCGGCACCGGGTTGAAGAAGTGCATGCCGACGAAGCGCGCCGGATCGGCGAGCGGCGCAGCGAGCGCGGTGATCGAGATCGACGACGTGTTGGTCGCGATGATCGCGTCGGGCCGTGCGACGGCCTCGATCTGCTTCAGGATGCGCCCCTTCAGCTCGACGTTCTCGGTCGCAGCTTCGATCACGATATCGACCGACGCGAGCTGCGCGTAGTCGGTCGACGTCGTGATGCGCGCCAGCGCCGCATCGCGCACGGCTGCGTCGAGCTTGCCCTTCGACACGAGCCGCTCGAGGCTGCCCTTCAGCGTCGCGACGCCCTTCTCGAGCGCGGCGTCGCTGACGTCGATCATCACGACGTTGAGTCCCGCAACGGCGGCGGTCTGCGCAATGCCGTTGCCCATGGTTCCGGCGCCCACGACGCCGACAATTTCGATGGCCATGTAGTTCCTGTGTGTTCGGGTGCTGAGCGGTCGATTATCAGATGTTCTCGAAGATGGCCGCAATCCCCTGGCCGCCGCCGATACACATCGTCACGAGCGCGTAACGCCCGCCGATGCGCTTCAGTTCGTACAGCGCCTTGACCGTGATCAGCGCACCGGTCGCGCCGATCGGGTGACCGAGCGAGATGCCCGACCCGTTCGGGTTGACCTTCGCCGGATCGAGGCCGAGCTCCTGCGTGACCGCGCATGCCTGGGCGGCGAACGCCTCGTTCGCCTCGATCACGTCGAGATCGGTGATCTTCAGGCCCGCGCGTTCGAGCGCCTTCTGCGTGGCCGGCACGGGGCCGATGCCCATGTATGCCGGATCGACACCCGCGTGCGCATACGCGACGAGCCGGGCGAGCGGCTTCACGCCCTGCGCGCGCGCGGCGTCCGCGCTCATCATCAGCACGGCCGCGGCCGCATCGTTGATGCCCGACGCGTTGCCGGCCGTCACCGTGCCGTCTTCCTTCTTGAACACCGGGCGCAGCTTCGTGAAATCGTCCGCGCTCGCGTCGTGACGCACGTGTTCGTCGGTGTCGAACGCGACCTCGCCCTTCTTCGTGCGGATCGAGATCGGCAGGATCTGGTCCTTGAAGCGCCCTTCCGCGATCGCGCGCGCCGCGCGACGATGCGATTCGAGCGCCAGCGCGTCTTGCGCGTCGCGCGAGATGCCGTACTTCGCCGCGACGTTCTCGGCGGTCACGCCCATGTGGATCGTCTGGAACGGGTCGTGCAGTGCGCCGAGCATCATGTCGACGAGCTTGCCGTCACCCATGCGCTGGCCGAAACGCGCGGCCGGTACCGTGTACGGCGCGCGGCTCATGTTTTCCGAGCCGCCGCCGATCGCGACGTCGGCGTCGCCGAGCATGATCGTCTGCGCGGCCGACACGATCGCCTGCAGGCCCGAACCGCACAGGCGGTTCACGGTCAGCGCGGGCGTGTGCTGCGCGACGCCGCCGTCGATCGCCGCGACGCGCGCGATATACATGTCCTTCGGTTCGGTGTTCACGACGTGGCCGAACACGACATGCCCGACCGCATCGCCCGACACGTTCGCGCGCGACAGCACTTCGCGCACGACTTTCGCCCCGAGGTCGGTCGGCGAGAAATCCTTCAGGCTGCCGCCGAAATCACCGATCGCGGTACGGACACCGCTCACCACCACGACTTCTTTCGCTGCATTGCTCATCGTCTCACTCCGGTTCGTTCGCGCCCGCAGGCGCGGGGATACGTTGCGTTACATGTTCGGGTAATTCGGCCCGCCGCCGCCTTCCGGCGTGACCCACACGATGTTCTGCGTCGGGTCCTTGATGTCGCAGGTCTTGCAGTGCACGCAGTTCTGCGCGTTGATCACCAGCCGATCGCTGCCATCGTCGTTCTTCACGAATTCGTACACCGCCGCCGGGCAGAAACGCCCCTCCGGCCCCGCATACGTGCGCAGGTTCACGTTCACCGGCACGTTCGCATCCTTCAAGGTCAGGTGCGCCGGCTGGTTCTCTTCATGGTTCGTGTTCGAGATGAACACCGACGACAGCCGGTCGAACGTCAGCTTGCCGTCCGGCTTCGGGTACTCGATCGGCTCGCACTGCGACGCCGGCTTCAGCATCTCGTGGTCCGCGTGCTTGTGATGCAGCGTCCACGGCACGTTGCCGCCCATCACCTTCTGTTCGAGCCCGACCATCAGCGTGCCGAGGTACAGGCCCTTGGCCATCCACTGCTTGAAGTTGCGCGCGCGGTACAGCTCCGTGTACAGCCACGATTGCTTGAACGCATCCGGATACGCGTTGAGTTCGTCCGACTGGCGGCCCGCCTGCACCGCGTCGAACGCGGCATCGGCGGCCAGCATGCCGGTCTTGATCGCCGCGTGGCTGCCCTTGATCCGCGATGCGTTCAGGAAGCCCGCGTCGTCGCCGATCAGCGCGCCCCCCGGGAACACCGTCTTCGGCAGCGACAGCAGACCGCCCGCCGTGATCGCGCGCGCGCCGTACGACACGCGCTTGCCGCCTTCGAGGAACGCGCGGATCGACGGGTGCGTCTTGTAGCGCTGGAATTCCTCGAACGGCGACAGGTACGGGTTCGTGTAGCCCAGGCCCACCACGAAGCCGACCACAACCTGGTTGTTGTCCATGTGATACAGGAACGAGCCGCCGTAGGTGTCCGACTTCAGCGGCCAGCCGGCCGTGTGGATCACGAGGCCCGGCTTGTGCTTCGCCGGATCGATTTCCCACAGCTCCTTGATGCCGATCCCGTACGCCTGCGGATCGGCGTTCGCGTCGAGCTTGAACTTCGAGATCAGCTGGCGGCCGAGATGGCCACGGCAGCCTTCGGCGAACAGCGTGTACTTCGCGTGCAGCTCCATGCCGAGCTGGAAGTTCTCGGTCGGCTCGCCGTCCTTGCCCACGCCCATGTTGCCGGTCGCGACGCCTTTCACGGAGCCGTCGTCGTTGTAGAGAATTTCCGCGGCCGGGAAGCCCGGGAAGATCTCGACGCCCAGCGCCTCGGCCTGCTGGCCCAGCCAGCGCGTGACGTTGCCCAGCGAAATCACGTAGTTGCCGTGGTTCTGGAAGTTGGCGGGCAGCGCCCAGTTCGGCGTGGTGACCGCGCTTTTCTCGGACAGGAACAGGAAGCGGTCTTCCGTCACCTCGACGTCGAGCGGTGCGCCGCGTTCCTTCCAGTCGGGGAACAGTTCGGTGATCGCGCGCGGGTCCATCACCGCGCCCGACAGGATGTGCGCGCCGATCTCGGAACCTTTCTCGAGCACGCACACGCCGATCTCGGTGCCTTTCTCGGCGGCCAGCTGCTTGAGCCGGATCGCCGCCGACAGCCCGGCGGGGCCGCCGCCGACGATCACGACGTCGTATTCCATCGATTCGCGCGGGCCGTACTGCGCGAGCAAGTCCTGTGTGGTCAAAATCCTGTCTCCTCCTGCGTCCCGACCGTCAGCCGGTCAGAACTGGTCTTCCGTCAACGCGAGCACGCCCTCGTTGCCCTTCGTGCCGACGATCGACGCCTCGAGCGCGCCTGCCTGCACCAGCACCTGCTCCGCATAGAGCTGCGCGATCGCGATCTTCGCGCCGAAGAACGCCGGGTCGCTCGCGCGGTTCGCCTGCGCGGCCACCAGCGCACGCGCCATCTGCCATCCGCACAGCACCACGCCCGCCAGCTTCAGGTACGGCACGCTGCCCGCGAACACCGCGTTCGGGTCCTGCTTCGCGTTCGCCAGCACGTAATCCACCACCGACGACAGCGCCTTCGCGCCCTTCTCCAGCTGCACCTTCATCGATGCGGCCGCTGCGCCGTCCAGCTTGCCCAGCGTCGTGACAGTCTCGCCGATTTCGGCGATCAGCGCCTTCGCCACCGCGCCGCCGTCACGCAGCGTCTTGCGGCCCACCAGGTCGTTCGCCTGGATCGCGGTCGTGCCTTCGTAGATCGCCAGGATCCGCGCATCGCGGTAATACTGCGCCGCGCCGGTTTCCTCGATGAAACCCATCCCGCCGTGCACCTGCACGCCCAGGCTCGCCACGTCGTTCACCATCTCCGTGCTCCAGCCCTTCACGACCGGCACCAGATATTCGTAGATTGCCTGATGACGCGCCCGCTTCGCCTCGTCCGAATGGCGGTGGGCAATGTCGCTGTGCGCCGCAGCCACGTAGGCCAGCGAGCGCGCGCCTTCGGTCAGCGCGCGCATCGTGCCGAGCATCCGGCGCACGTCCGGGTGATGGATGATCGTCACCGACTGCTTGGCCGACCCGTCCACCGGGCGGCTCTGCACGCGCTCCTTCGCGAATTCCGCGGCCTTCTGGTACGCGCGGTCGGCGACGCCGATCCCCTGCATCCCGACGCCGAAGCGCGCCGCGTTCATCATGATGAACATGTATTCGAGGCCGCGGTTCTCTTCGCCGATCAGATAGCCGATCGCGCCGCCGTTATCGCCATATTGCAGCACCGCCGTCGGGCTCGCCTTGATCCCGAGCTTGTGCTCGATCGATACGCAGTGCACGTCGTTGCGTTCGCCCAGCGAGCCGTCGTCGTTCACCAGGAACTTCGGCACGATGAACAGCGAAATGCCCTTCACGCCTTCCGGCGCGTTCGGCGTGCGTGCCAGCACCAGGTGGACGATGTTGTCCGCCATGTCGTGCTCGCCCCACGTGATGAAGATCTTCGTGCCGAACACCTTGTACGTGCCGTCGCCCTGCGGCTCGGCGCGCGAACGCACCAGCGCAAGATCCGAGCCCGCCTGCGGCTCCGTCAGGTTCATCGTGCCGGTCCATTCGCCCGAGATCAGCTTCGGCACGTAGCGCTGCTTCTGCTCGTCGGTGCCGGCCGTCAGCAGCGCCTCGATCGCACCGTCGGTCAGCAGCGGGCACAGCGCGAACGACAGGTTCGCCGCGTTCAGCATCTCGATGCACGGCGTCGCGATCAGCTTCGGCAGCCCCTGGCCGTCGTATTCGGACGGGTGCTGCAGCCCCTGCCAGCCGCCTTCGACGAACTGGCGGAACGCTTCGCCAAAGCCCGGCGTCGCGGTCACGACACCGTCCTTCCAGCTGCTCGGATTGCGGTCGCCTTCGACGTTCAACGGCGCCAGCACCTCACCGCAGAATTTGGCGGACTCGTCGAGCACGGCCTGCGCCGTGTCGTAACCGGCGTCCTCGAAACCCGGCAGTTGCGCAACGGTGTCGATGCCCGCGAGTTCCTTCAGCACGAACAGCATGTCCTTGACAGGGGCGTTATAGCTCATGGTGTGTCTCCCTCTTCTCTCTTCTGTCGATGGCGAAAAAAAAGGGGCGCTCGTCGCGCCCCTCTTCTCGTGTGCTTACCGCCTGAGCGTCACACTGCGTCAGCCGAGCTCGTTCACGAGCTCCGGCACGAGCGCGAACAGATCGCCGACGAGGCCGTAGTCGGCCACGCTGAAGATCGGCGCTTCCGGATCCTTGTTGATCGCGACGATCACCTTCGAATCCTTCATGCCGGCCAGATGCTGGATCGCACCCGAGATGCCCACCGCGATGTACAGCTGCGGTGCGACGATCTTGCCGGTCTGGCCGACCTGGTAGTCGTTCGGCACGTAGCCGGCGTCGACTGCCGCGCGCGACGCGCCGAGCGCCGCCGACAGCTTGTCGGCCAGCGGCTCCAGCACCTTCGTGTAGTTCTCGCCGCTGCCCAGACCGCGGCCGCCCGACACGATGATCTTCGCGCTCGTCAGCTCCGGACGGTCCAGCTTCGTCACTTCACGGCTCACGAACTGCGACTTGCCTGCATCGGCCGCCGCTTCGATCTTCTCGACCGCTGCGCTGCCGCCTTCCGCTGCAACCGGATCGAAACCCGTCGCGCGCACCGTGATGACCTTGATCGGGTCGCTCGACTGGACCGTCGCGATCGCGTTGCCCGCGTAGATCGGGCGCTCGAACGTGTCGGCACTGTCAACCGCCGTGATGTCCGAAATCTGCGCAACGTCCAGCTTCGCGGCGATACGCGGCGCGATGTTCTTGCCGTACGCAGTCGCCGGCGCGAGGATGTGCGAGTAGTCCTTCGCAATGTTCAGCGCAGTCGCTTCGACGTTTTCCGCGAGGCCCGCTTCGAGCTGCGGCGCGTCGGCCAGCAACACCTTCGACACACCTGCGATCTTCGCTGCGGCATCGGCCGCCGCTTGCGCGTTGTGGCCCGCGACCAGCACGTGAATGTCACCGCCGATCTTCGCTGCCGCCGCCACCGTGTTCAGCGTCGCGGCCTTGATCGACGCGTTGTCGTGTTCTGCAATCACCAGAATCGTCATTTCTTTCCGCTCCCTCTTACAGCACCTTGGCTTCGGTCTTCAGCTTCTCGACCAGCGTCTTCACGTCCGGCACCTTCACGCCGGCTGCGCGCTTCGGCGGCTCGGCCACCTTCAGCGTCTTCAGACGCGGCGCGACGTCCACGCCGAGGTCTTCCGGCTTCACCGTTTCCAGCGGCTTCTTCTTCGCCTTCATGATGTTCGGCAGCGTCACGTAACGCGGCTCGTTCAGGCGCAGGTCGGTCGTCACGACCGCCGGCAGCGTCAGCGACAGCGTTTCCGCGCCGCCGTCGACTTCACGCGCGACCGTTGCCTTGCCGTCGGCGATCGTGACCTTCGATGCGAACGTCGCTTGCGGCAGGCCCGCCAGCGCGGCCAGCATCTGACCCGTCTGGTTCGAATCGTCGTCGATCGCCTGCTTGCCGAGGATCACCAGTTGCGGCTGTTCCTTGTCGACCAGCGCCTTCAGGATCTTCGCGACGGCCAGCGGCTCGACGCTGTCGTTCGACTCGACGAGGATCGCGCGATCCGCGCCGATCGCCAGCGCCGTGCGCAGCGTTTCCTGCGCTTGCGTGACGCCCACCGACACGGCGATCACTTCGGTCGCCACGCCCGCTTCCTTCAGGCGCACCGCTTCTTCAACCGCGATTTCGTCGAACGGGTTCATCGACATCTTCACGTTCGCGATATCGACGCCCGTGTTGTCCGACTTCACACGGACCTTCACGTTGTAATCGACCACTCTTTTCACTGGCACCAGGATTTTCATGCACACGCTCCAAAGTTACGAATACGACCAGAGGCCATTCTATAGCGAGGCCTCATGACTGCGCGGCCAAGCGGACCCAACCATCATGGTTGTCGAGGATACCGCTTCTTGACGACGCGCCAATGATAGCGAACGATCGTTCTATTTTAAAAGAGAAAAAACCCGGACGCAAAGCCCGGGTTTTCGATCATCGACTCTAATCCCGCCGGGCGTTCCGTGCTCTGCCCGTTACCAGGCGGCAACGACCGCGCCGCCGAACTTGCCTTCGATGAACTGCTTCACGTCGGCCGAATGATAGGCCGCGATCAGTTTCGCGACCCACGGCTTGTTCCGGTCCGCCTCGCGGATCGCGAGGATGTTCGCGTACGGCCCGTTCGGCCCTTCGATTGCGATCGCGTCCTGTTTCGGTTTCAACCCCGCTTCCATCGCGTAGTTGGTATTGATCGCGGCCGCATCGACGTCGCCGAGCGAGCGCGGAATCTGCGCCGCGTCGAGCTCGACGATCTTCAGCTTGCGCGGATTGTCGACGATATCGAGCGGCGTCGCCTTCAGCCCCGCGTCCGCGCGCAGCTTCAGGAGACCCTGCTTTTGCAGCAACAGCAGCGCACGGCCGCCGTTGGTCGGATCGTTCGGGACCGCGACGCGCGCGCCCGGCTTCAGTTCGGTCAGCGACTTCACGCGCTTCGAATAGATGCCCATCGGGAACGTGACGGTATCCGCGACCTTGATCAGCTTGTAGCCGCGATCCTTCACCTGCGCCTGCAGATACGGATCGTGCTGGTAGCTGTTCGCGTCGAGGTCGCCCGACGCGAGCGCCGCGTTCGGCTGCACGTAGTCGGAGAATTCGACGATGCGGATCTCGAGGCCGCTCTTCGCCGCGACCTTCTTCACCGCTTCCATGATCTGCGCGTGCGGCCCGCCCGTCACGCCCACCTTGATGGTTTCGGCCTGAGCGTGCGCACCCGCGAACAGCGCGGCTGCGCCGAGTGCCACCGCGAACTTCAGCATGAAGCGTCGTTGCATCGTCTGTCTCCCCTAACGGTTCAATTTCGTCTTATTTGTGGCTCAGCCGGCGGACGAGCCAGTCGCCGAACGACTGCACGATCTGCACGAACACGATCAGGATCGCAACGACCGTCCACATCACTTCCGGCAGATAGCGCTGGTAGCCATAGCGGATCCCGAGATCGCCGAGCCCGCCGCCGCCGATCGCGCCCGCCATCGCCGAATAGCCGACCAGCGACACGAACGTGATCGTCAGGCCCGCGACGACACCCGGCAGCGATTCGGGCAGCAGCACCTTGAAGACGATCTGCGACGTGGTCGCGCCCATCGATTGCGCGGCCTCGATCAGCCCGCGGTCGACTTCGCGCAGCGCCGTCTCGACGAGACGCGCGATGAACGGCGCGGCCGCGAGCGTCAGCGGCACGACCGCCGCGGCCGTGCCGATCGACGAACCCGTGACGAGCCGCGTAAACGGAATCACCGCGACCAGCAGGATGATGAACGGCGTCGAGCGGACGGCATTCACGATGCCGCCGAGCACGCGATTCACCGCGAGGTTCTGCAGCACACCCTGGCGGTCGGTCAGGTAGAGCAGCACGCCGAGCGGCAGGCCGACGAGCGCGCCGACCGCCCCGGAGATGCCGACCATGATCAGCGTCTCCCAGAACGACTGCACGAACATATCGAACATCTCACTCAACATACGAAAGCTCCTCTACCACCACACCTTGTTCGCGCAGGAACGCGAGCGCCTGCCCGACCTTGCCCGGCTCGCCGCCCGCGAGCACCGCGAGCGAACCGAATGCCTGCCCCTGGATCTCGTCGATCTGGCCGTGCAGGATGTTGAAATCGAGTTCGTACCGACGGATCGTTTCCGACAGGATCGGCTGGTCGACACCCGAGCCCGTAAACGCAAGCCGCAGCAGATGACCGCTGCCGGTCTTCAGCCGCTCGGCCACACGCGCCTTCAGCGCGGGCGGCAACTCCTGCGCGATCACGTCGCCGATCAGCGCGCGCGTCACCTCGTGATGCGGCTGCAGGAACACGTCGATCACGCGGCCTTCCTCGACCACGCGCCCCGCATCGAGCACCGCGACGCGATCGCACACCTGCTTGATCACTTCCATCTGGTGCGTGATCAGCACGATCGTCAGGCCGAGTTCGCGGTTGATGCGCTTCAGCAGGTCGAGGATCGAGCGCGTGGTCTCGGGATCGAGCGCGGATGTCGCTTCGTCCGACAGCAGTACCTTCGGCTGGCTCGCGAGCGCGCGTGCGATGCCGACGCGCTGCTTCTGCCCGCCGCTGATCTGCGACGGATAGCGATCCTTCTGCGCGGACAGCCCGACGAGGTCGAGCAGCGGCAGCACCGCGGCCTCGATGTCGGCACGGCTTGCGCCGGCCAGCTCGAGCGGCAGCGCGACGTTGTCGAACACCGTGCGCGACGACAGCAGGTTGAAGTGCTGGAAGATCATGCCGATCTCGCGTCGCGCCTCGCGTAGCGCGCCAGCCGACAGCAGCGTGAGATCGAGCCCGCCGACGACGACATTGCCTTCAGTCGGCCGCGTGAGCAGGTTGATGGTGCGCACGAGCGTGCTCTTGCCGGCACCGCTTCGGCCGATGATGCCGAACACCTCGCCCTGCGGGATCGTCAGGTTGATGTTGCGCAGCGCCTCGACCCAGCCGCCCGGCCCGGGAAATCGCTGCGAAAGATTGCGTAATTCGATCATGTAAACAAAACGGCGGCCGGCTGGCGAGTTGGCCCGCCAGTCGGCCGCCGATGCATCTGGAATAACCGACGATTTTACCGCAAACCCCTCATTCCCCTTAATAATCGATTTCGATCTTTTCATAACCGCACGAAATTAGAGGGACGCCGCTGGCGCGTCACGACGATGCCGCGACTATGATCCGGAACACCGACCAACCGACAGGGGACACGCCAGATGACCGCCACTACCACGCCGGCCGCCGCACCTGCCACCGCCGGACCGGCACCATGGTCCCCACCCGCGCCGACGATGGGCCGCCTGCGTACCGCCGACGGGCTCGAACTGGCGTCGTACCGCTGGCCGGCTGGCGACGGCACCGAGCCGCCGCGCGCGACGATCGCACTCGTACATGGCCTTGCCGAACACGCGGGTCGTTATGCCGCGCTCGCCGGCCGGCTGAATGCGGCCGGCATCGAGGTGCTCGCGATCGACCTGCGCGGGCACGGCCAGTCACCGGGCAAGCGCGCCTGGGTCGAGCGCTTCGACGGCTACCTGAACGATGCGGATGCGCTGGGCGCCGAAGCCGCACGCGGCAATTCGCCGCTGTTCCTGATGGGGCACAGCATGGGCGGGGCGGTCGCGGCGCTGTACGCGATCGAACGCGCGCCGGCACGCGGCCACGCGCTGGCCGGCCTCGTGCTGTCGAGCCCGGCGCTCGCGCCGGGACGTGACGTACCGCGCTGGATGCTCGCCGTGAGCCGCGTCATCAGCCGCATATGGCCGACCTTCCCCGCAATCAGGATCGATGCCGCGCTGCTGTCGCGCGATCCGGCCATCGTCGCAGCCAACCGCGCCGATCCGCTCGTCCATCACGGCGCGGTGCCCGCGCGCACCGGCGCGGAGATTCTCGACGCGATGGCACGCATCGAAAGCGGTCGCGGCGGGCTGCGCGTTCCCGTGCTCGTCTATCACGGCACCGAAGACAAGCTGACCGAACCCGACGGCAGCCGTGCGTTCGGTGCGCACGTCGGCTCGCCCGATCGCACGCTGACGCTGTACGAAGGCGGCTTTCACGAAACGATGAACGATCTCGAACGCGATCGCGTGATCGACGCGCTGATCGCGTGGATTCACGCGCGCGTGCCGGCGCGCTGAGTGCGCCCGGCCCGGTCGGTCACGCGATCGTCAGATGCCGGCCAGTACGCGCAGGTGCGCGACGACGCTGCGCCCGAGCGCGGACAGGTTGTAGCCGCCTTCGAGGCAGCTCACGATGCGCCCCTGCGCATGCCGGCGCGCCACCTCGACGATCTGCGCGGTCAACCATTCGAAGTCGGCTTCGACGAGGCCGAGGCTGCCGATGTCGTCCTCGCGATGCGCATCGAAACCCGCGGACACGAACAGCATCTGCGGCTTGAACGCATCGAGGCGCGGCAGCCAGAACATGTCGACGGCTTCGCGGATCGCCATCCCGTTGCTGCGCGCGGGCATCGGCAGGTTGACCATGTTCGGCGCCTGGTGATCGACGCCCGAGAACGGGTACAGCGGATGCTGGAAGAAACTGCACATCAGCACCCGCTCGTCGTTCGCGAACGCCGCCTCGGTGCCGTTGCCGTGATGCACGTCGAAATCGATGATCGCGACCCGCTCCAGACCGTGTACGTCGAGCGCATGTCGCGCGGCGATCGCGACGTTGTTGAAGAAGCAGAAACCCATCGCACGCGCAGGCTCCGCATGATGGCCGGGCGGACGCACACCACAGAACGCATTCGCATAGCGGCCTTCGATCACCGCGTCGGTTGCCGCGATCGCGGCGCCGGCCGCACGCAGCGCCGCGCGCCACGTATCGCGGTTCATCAGCGTATCGGGATCGATCTCGACGTAGCCGTCGACCGGCGTCATGCTCCGGATGTAGTCGATGTGCGCCTGCGTATGCACCCGGCCCAGCGCCACCTCGCTCGCGAACGGCGCGGTTTCGTGCACGATCAGATCGTCGATGCGGCTCGCGATCAGTTGATCCTGGATCGCCGACAGGCGGGCCGGGCATTCCGGATGCCATTCCCCCATCTCGTGCAGCATGCAGTCGGGGTGCGTATAGAAAGCGGTTGCCATAAGCTGTCATCCGCGGCGCACGGTGCGCCGCAGGTCTCCATCAATGATGTCCATCGTCTGCCGCGAATTCGCCGCTAACTTACCACAACGGTGGCCTGCCACGCCCCGGCGCGCCGGATCCGTCGGGTATACTGCGCCGAACCCAATCGCCCTGTCCGCCCGCTTCGACATGAATTCCAGCAAGCCTGCCGCCCTTCTCTCCGCGCTGTTCCGTGTTCGCGTTCCGCTCGTCGCGGCCGCTGCCGTCGCGGCCCTCGGCACCGCGCCTGCCGGCGCGCAGACGCAACCCGCGAAGCCCGCGGGCACGCTCGTCGCACAGGCCCAGCCGCAACAGCCGACGCCGCAAGGCCAGACCTTCGAAGAAGAAATCGTTCCGCAGCGTTACGCGAACAATGCGAAGGTCGACGCGTTCATCGACGAGATGGTCAGCCGCAACGGCTTCGACTCCGCGAGCCTGCATGCGCTGTTCTCGCGCATCAGCTATTCGGCGACGGCGGTCAAGCTCGTGAAACCGGCCCCGTCGCCGACGGTCAAGAACTGGCGCGTCTATCGCTCGCGCTTCATCGAGCCGATCCGCATCAACGCGGGCGTGAAATTCTGGAAGGCGAACCAGGCAACGCTGCAGCGTGCATCCGAGCAGTTCGGCGTGCCGCCCGAGGTGATCGTCGGCATCATCGGTGTCGAGACGATCTACGGCCGCTACATGGGCAATTTCCGCGTGCTCGACGCGCTGACGACGCTCACGTTCGACTATCCGGACACGCCGAATCGTGACAGCCGCCAGGCGACGTTCCGCAAGAACCTCGAGGATTTCCTGGTCTGGACCCGCGACAACCAGCTCGACCCGACCACCGTGCTCGGTTCGTATACGGGCGCGATCGGGATCCCGCAGTTCCTGCCGAGCAGCATCCGCGAATATGCGGTCGACTTCGACGGCACGGGCCATGTCGACCTGCGCAGCAGTCCTGTCGATGCGATCGGCAGCGTCGCGAACTACCTGAAGCAGCACGGCTGGGAAACCGACCGCCCGGTGGTCTGGCAGATCACGCCCGACACGGGCAGCCTGGGGATCGCACAAGCCGCCGCCGACGGCCAGCCCGAACCGCACTGGGCACTGTCGCAACTGCTGCGCGCGGGCATGACGCTGAACGAGCCGACGGTCAACATCACGACCGAAGCCGGCACGCCCGTGACGGTGGTCGACCTGCCGTCGCCGGGCCGCGCGACCGAATACATGCTCGGGCTCAAGAATTTCTACGTGCTGACGCGCTACAACCGCAGCTTCTTCTACGCGCTTACCGTGTACCAGCTTGGCGAGGCGGTCAAGGCGCAGATGGAAGCGAGCGGCGCGCTTCAGCCGAGTAACACCGATACACAGTCGCAGTAAGCACCGCCCGCCCAATGAAAAAGCGCCGCACAAGCGGCGCTTTCGTTTCGTACACGCGCGACGCGCATCTGCCCGCGTTCAGGCAGGAAACACGCCCGTGGACAGGTAGCGGTCGCCGCGATCGCAGACGATGAACACGATCGTCGCATTCTCGACCTGACGCGCGATGCGCATCGCGACTTCGCATGCGCCGCCCGACGAAATGCCCGCGAAGATGCCTTCGACGGCCGCGAGGCGGCGCGCCATCGTTTCCGACGCAGCCTGGCTCACGCTCTCGACGCGGTCGACACGGCTGCGATCGAAGATCGTCGGCATATAGGCTTCCGGCCACTTGCGGATGCCCGGAATGCGCGAACCGTCTTCCGGCTGCGCACCGACGATCTCGATCGCCGGATTCTGCTCCTTCAGGTAGCGCGACGTGCCCATGATCGTGCCCGTCGTGCCCATTGCCGACACGAAGTGCGTGACGCGCCCTTCGGTATCGCGCCAGATTTCCGGGCCCGTCGCTTCGTAGTGCGCAACCGGATTGTCGGGGTTCGCGAACTGGTCGAGGATCACGCCCTTGCCTTCGCGCTGCATCTCGTCCGCGAGATCACGTGCCAGCTCCATCCCGCCCTTCACCGGCGTCAGGATGATTTCGGCACCGTAGGCGGCCATGCTCTGGCGGCGCTCGACCGACAGGTCCTCCGGCATGATCAGCACCATCTTGTAGCCGCGGATCGCCGCTGCCATCGCGAGTGCGATACCGGTGTTGCCGCTCGTCGCCTCGATCAGCGTGTCGCCCGGCTTGATGCGCCCGCGCGCCTCGGCCTTGCTGATCATCGACAGCGCCGGACGATCCTTCACGGAACCGGCCGGATTGTTGCCTTCGAGCTTCGCGAGCACCACGTTGTTGCGCGCGCGAATCTCGTCGTCCGGCAAGCGGACCAGTTGGACGAGCGGCGTATTGCCGATCGTGTCTTCGATAGTTTTGTAAGCCATGGATATACCGTGAGTACGAGGCCGATCAATCGATCGATTGTAAACCAGCACCGCTGCTCGCGCCGGCAACCCCATTGCGGCGATGGAATACGCATGCCGTGCAACGCGTGGACGCCCCATGCGCCGTGGCCACGCAAAAAACCCGCGGCACGCCGCGGGAAGCCGTCGCAACGACGGCGACTGAAGGAGCTTGTTGTCGGCTGCGCGCGACGCGTTACTTCTGCGTGGTGGTGCGGGCAGGTGCGGCTGCAGGCTTGCCGGCGGCCGGCTTGCCCGGGGCCGGCTGCGCGGCACCCGTGCCGGCCGCACCGATCGTCAGGCCTTCCTGCTGAAGCCGCTCGACGGTATGGCCGCCCATGCCTTTCACGCGTGCGGCGAGATCCTCCGCATTCCTGAACGGGCCGCGTGCGCCGCGTTCGTCGAGAATCGCCTTTGCCCGCGCCGGGCCGATACCCTTGATGCCGACGAGCGCATCCTCGTTGGCGGTGTTGACGTCGACGGCCGCCCAGGCCGAGGCGATCGTGCCGAGCATTGCCGCTGCGGCCAACCATTTCCTGATCATGTGCTGGATCTCCGATGAATACGGCCGGCGGCTGCCGACCGTGAGACCCAGTCTATCGATGCAACGCTTCCGTTTAAACCTGGCCGGATAGCCAACGCACGTAGCGGTCGACGCCTTCCTGCACGGTCAGGAACGGTGCGTCGTAACCGGCCGCACGCAGTTTCGTCTGGTCGGCCTGCGTGAAGCACTGGTACTTGCCGCGCAGCGCATCGGGGAACGGCACGTATTCGATCAGCCCTTGCTCGACCTGCTGCGCGAGCGTCAGCGGCGGCAGGTTGTCGAGCGCGCGCAACGTATTCACGACCGTCGACGCGATATCGTTGAACGGCTGCGCACGGCCGGTCCCGAGGTTGAAGATGCCCGACTTCTCCGGATGATCGAAGAAGAACAGGTTGACCTTCGTCACGTCCTCGATCGACACGAAGTCACGCGTCTGCTCGCCCGGTGCGTAGCCGTTGTACTCGCCGAACAGCTTCACCTTGCCTTCCGCGCGGAACTGGTTGAAGTTGTGGAACGCGACCGACGCCATACGGCCCTTGTGCGTCTCGCGCGGGCCGTACACGTTGAAGTATCGGAAGCCCGCGATCTGGCTCTGCGCGGTCGGCAGCACACGACGGATCACCTGGTCGAACAGGAACTTCGAATAGCCGTAGACATTCAGCGGCGCCTCGACGTCGCGCTCCTCGACGAATCGCGTCGAGCCGCCGTAGGTCGCCGCCGACGACGCGTACAGGAACTGCGTGCCCTGTGCGAGGCAGGTGTCGAGCAACGCGCGGCTGTAGCGGAAGTTGTTGTCCATCATGTAGCGGCCGTCGGTTTCCATCGTGTCCGAGCACGCACCTTCGTGGAACACCGCGCGTACCTTGCCGAAATCGCCGCGCGCGAAACGTTCGACGAATTCCGACTTGTCCAGATAGTCGTCGATCTCGCAATCGACGAGATTCCGGAACTTGTCCGCGCGCGTCAGGTTGTCGACCGCGATGATGCGCGTCTCGCCGCGCTCGTTGAGCGCCTTGACGATGTTCGCGCCGATAAAACCGGCTGCGCCGGTGACGATGAGGGTCATGATCGTCCTGCCTGAAAAGTGCGAGCCATGCGTGCGGCGCGCTCATCGCGCCGCCGCATGCGCTCAATGAAACAGTTCGTCGTAATCCACCGTGGCCGTGCCGAGCTTGCCGACCACGATGCCTGCCGCGCGATTCGCGAGCACGACGGCGTCGACGAGCGGCACGCCTGCGCCGAGCATCGTCGCGACCGTCGCGATCACGGTATCGCCCGCGCCCGACACGTCGAACACCTCGCGCGCGAGCGCCGGCGCATGCAGTTCGCCGGTGGCGGAAAACAGCGTCATGCCTTCTTCCGAACGCGTGAGCAGCAGCGCGTCGATGTCGAGTTCCGCGCGCAGCTTCGCGACACGTGCGCGCAGATCGTCTTCCGATTTCCACTGCCCGACCACTTCGCGCAATTCCGCGCGATTCGGCGTGATCAGCGACGCACCGCGATAACGCGCCCAGTCGTCGCCCTTCGGGTCGACGAGGACGGACTTGCCGGCCGCACGCGCCTTCTCGATCATCGTCGTGACGTGCGTCAGGCCGCCTTTCGCGTAATCCGACATCAGCACGACGTCGTGCTGCGGCAGCAGCGCATCGAAGCGCGCGAGCCCCGCGAGCAACACCTCGTGCGTCGGCATGGCCTCGAAGTCGACGCGCAGCAGTTGCTGCTGGCGCGCGAGCACGCGCAGCTTGATCGTGGTCGGCAACGCCGGGTCGCGTTCGAGATGCGGCGTCACGCCGCTGCTGCCGAGCAGTTCGACGATGCGCTCGCCGGGTTCGTCGCACCCGACGACGCACAGCAACCCGGCCTGGCCGCCGAGCGTCACGGCGTTGCGTGCGACGTTGGCCGCACCGCCGAGCCGCTCTTCCTGACGCTGCACGTGCACGACCGGCACGGGCGCCTCGGGCGAAATGCGATCGACGTTGCCGAACCAGTAACGGTCGAGCATCACGTCGCCGACGACAAGCACGCGCGAGCGCGCGAGTTGCGCACGCGGTACCGGAACGACCTCGCGGAGAGTATTCATCGTGTGATCAGCCACGGGAGGACGACTGGGGATCGACATACGGCCGGCCGATCGCATAGTAGTCGATGCCCAGTTCGGCCATCGCATCCGGCTCGTACAGATTGCGCCCGTCGAAGATCACCGGCGCCTTCAGTTCAGCCTTCAGGCGCGTGAAATCGGGGCTCCGGAATTCCTTCCACTCGGTCACGATCACGAGCGCGTCCGCGCCCGTCACGGCGATGTCCTGCGTGTCGACGAGATGGAGCCGCGCCAGCGCGCCAGGATCGGTATCGAAGTCGAGCGCAAACACGCGCCGCGCCTCGTCGATCGCGACCGGATCGTACGCACGAACGGTCGCGCCGCGTTCGAGCAGCGCGGCGATCAGGCGGCGGCTCGGCGCCTCGCGCATGTCATCGGTGTTCGGCTTGAACGCCAGGCCCCAGACCGCGAACTCGCGGCCGGTCAGGTCGGCACCGAAACGCTGCTCGATCTTGCCGATCAGCACGTCCTTCTGCGCATGGTTGGCCGCCTCGACGGCTTCCAGGATGCGCAACGGCTGGCCGTTCTCGCCGGCCGTGCGAATCAGCGCCTGGACGTCCTTCGGGAAGCACGAGCCGCCGTAGCCGACGCCGGCGTACAGGAAGTGATAGCCGATGCGCGGATCGGAGCCGATCCCGCGGCGCACGGCCTCGATGTCGGCGCCGACCTTGTCGGCGAGATTCGACATCTCGTTCATGAACGAGATACGCGTTGCAAGCATCGCATTCGCCGCATATTTCGCGAATTCCGCCGAACGCACGTCCATGTAGATCGTGCGCTCATGGTTGCGGTTGAACGGCGCGTAAAGCTTCTTCATCTTCTCGCGCGCGATCGTGCCCGTCTCGTCGTCGTCGACGCCGATGATGATCCGGTCCGGACGCATGAAGTCCTCGACCGCGGCGCCTTCCTTCAGGAACTCCGGGTTCGACACGACCGAGAAGCGATGCGCGACGCTGCCCGCCAGCCCGCGGGCGGCGAGCGCTTCGTCGACCACGCCGCGCACGCGCTGTGCGGTACCGACCGGCACGGTCGACTTGTCGACGATCACCTTGAAGCTCGTCATGTGGCGGCCGATGTTGCGCGCGGCTTCGAGCACGTACTGCAGGTCGGCCGAACCGTCCTCGTCGGGCGGCGTGCCGACGGCGATGAACTGGATCTCGCCGTGCGCGACGCTTGCCTCGATGTCGGTCGAAAAGCGCAGGCGCCCCGCCGCGCGGTTGCGCGCGATGATGTCCAGCAGCCCAGGTTCGTGAATCGGCATCCCGCCGTTGTTCAGGATGTCGATCTTGCGCGGATCGACGTCGAGGCAGAAGACGTCGTGGCCGATCTCCGCCAGGCAGGCGCCCGTGACGAGACCGACATAGCCGGTGCCGATGATGGTGATTTTCATAGATGTTCCGGTACTTCCCGGTAATTGACTAACTTGGCCGCCGGGACGAACCCGGCGGCAACCGCAGTGCGTTGGCTCCGCGTGCCGGGATCAGCCCGGCATCGCAGGATCGACGCGACGCGGCGCATAGGTTTCCCAGCCGCTGCAGCCCGGACACTGCCAGTAGAAATTGCGCGCCCGGAAACCGCAATTCTGGCACGTATACCGTGGCAAATTCTTGGTGCGCTGCTTGATCAGCGCACGCATCATTTCAAGTTCCTTACGGCGCGGTTCGTCGGCCGCCGCGATCTGCGCATCGAGCAGGTGCAGCATCCCCGACAGGTTCGGCGACTTCTCCATCTGCGTGCGCGCGAGCGTGTGCGCCGCGTCCTGGCCGCGCAAGCCCGCGATGTGCTGGTATGCGATGTCGAGCAGGTCGTTCGACGGATAGCGGTCGACATAGCCCATCAGCAGCTCGGCACCTTCGGCGTTCTTGCCGAGCGCGACGTACGCCTTCATCAGCTTGTCGGCGACGAGCGGCAGATACGCCGGATTCTGCGCTTCGACGCGCTTCCAGTGCTCGATCGCGGCCGCATGGTTGCCCTCGGCCGCCGCGGCGTCGCCGGAGAGGATCGTCGCGCGAACGTTCTGCGGGTTCACGGTCAACGCGAGGCGCAACTGTTCAGCAGCCGCTGCCGCGTTCTTGCGCTGCAGCGCGTCCTGCGCAAGTTCGCAGTGAAACTGCGCAATTTCGACGCCAAGCGGTTTGTCGCTCATCGACTCGATGCGCTTCGCCGTATCGATCGACTTGTTCCAGTCCTTCTCGATCTCGTAGATCGTCAGCAGCGCCCGCTGCGCGCCGAGTGCGTAATCGCCGTCGGCGAGTTTGTGGAACGCCTCCTCGGCGCGATCGAGCAGGCCGGCCTTCAGGAAGTCCTGGCCGAGTTCGTACAGTGCGTGGTCGCGTTCGTTGACCGGCAGGTCCGTGCGGCTCAGCAGGTTCTGGTGCACGCGGATCGCGCGGTCGGTTTCGCCGCGGCGGCGAAACAGGTTGCCGAGCGCGAAGTGCAGCTCGACCGTCTCGGGATCCAGCTTGGCGACCTCGATGAACGCGTCGATCGCCTTGTCGGGTTGTTCGTTCAACAGAAAATTCAGGCCGCGGAAATACGAGCGCGGCAGGTTGGCACTCTCCGACAGGAGATTCTTAAGGTCATAGCGTGACGCCGCCCAACCGAGCGCGAACGCGACCGGAATCGCGAGCAACCACCAGAAATCCAGATCCATGCGAAATATCGAAGCAGAGACGAAAACCGCGCGATGATCGCGCGGCGTCCGTGTTAAATGACGGGCGGCATCGGCGGCTGGTCGATGACGGCCGGCGTTTCGCGCGCCGCGCGCAGATCGCGCTTCAGGCGCCCGTTCTCGAGACGCAGGCGGAAGATCGAAGGCAGCGCGGACAGCAAGCCAGCCAGCAGCCCCACGGCGAAGAACGCGAGGCCGATCAGGATCAGCGGCGCCTGCCATGAATAGCCGGCCACGAAATTCAGCGTCGCGGTTTGCGTATTGGCCAGCGCAAGCACCAGCAGCAGTACGAACACCAATACCCGGATCAGCCAGACGATAAACTTCATGAAGCCCTCTCTTTGTTGAGGTTTGCCGCGGCGCGCGACTCCCCTTCGTCGCGCCGAATCGACCCGTATTGTAAAGGAAGCGTTTCCGCGGCTGCGCACATCCTGCTCGCACCCGTTGCGTCGCATTCGCCGGAAATGAAAAAAGCGCCCGCAAGGGGCGCTTTTCTTTTCAGCCTTCGCCGGATGGGTTCCGGGCAATCCGGGTGACGCTCAACGCTCGTCGTCCGGATCGTCAGCCTTCAGCGGTTCACCGGCGCGGCCGTCGACGCGTTCCCGCAACTCCTTGCCAGGCTTGAAGTGCGGCACGAACTTCTCGGGCACCTGCACTTTCTCCCCTGACTTCGGGTTGCGTCCGACGCGCGCCGGGCGACGGTTGAGGCCAAAGCTGCCGAAACCCCGAATTTCGATACGATGCCCTTTCGCCAGAGCGTCAGACATCGCATCGAGCATCGTTTTCACCGCGAAATCCGCATCCTTGAGGACAAGTTGCGGAAATCGCGATGCCAGCTGCGCGACCAACTCGGATTTGGTCATACTTCAGCAGACCTCGTGAGGCTTACTGGTTCTGGCCGTCGAGCTTCGCCTTCAGCAGCGCGCCGAGGTTGGTCGTACCGGTCGCAGCAGCGCTGGTGTCCGACTGCAGGCCGCGGATCGCTTCCTGTTGTTCAGCCGAATCCTTCGCCTTGATCGACAGGTTGATGCCGCGCGACTTGCGATCGATGTTGATCACCATCGCGTTGACCTTGTCGCCTTCCTTCAGCACGTTGCGTGCGTCTTCGACGCGATCCTGCGAGATTTCCGACGCACGCAGGTAGCCTTCGATGTCGCCCGTCAGCGTGACGACCGCACCCTTCGCATCGACCGTCTTCACGACGCCGTCGACGATCGAGCCCTTGTCGTTCATTGCAACGTAGTTGCTGAACGGGTCGCCTTCGAGCTGCTTGATGCCGAGCGAAATACGCTCCTTCTCGACGTCGATACCGAGCACGATCGCTTCGACTTCGTCGCCCTTCTTGTACTTGCGAACGGCTTCTTCGCCGGCTTCGCTCCACGACAGGTCCGACAGGTGGACCAGGCCGTCGATGCCGCCCGGCAGACCGATGAACACGCCGAAGTCGGTGATCGACTTGATTGCGCCCGTGATCTTGTCGCCCTTCTTGAAGTTGCGGCTGAAGTCATCCCACGGATTCGGCTTGCACTGCTTCATGCCGAGGCTGATACGACGGCGGTCTTCGTCGATCTCGAGGACCATGACTTCGACTTCGTCGCCCAGCTGGACAACCTTCGACGGAGCAACGTTCTTGTTGGTCCAGTCCATTTCCGACACGTGGACGAGGCCTTCGATGCCCGATTCCACTTCGACGAATGCGCCGTAGTCGGTAATGTTCGTGACCTTGCCGAACAGGCGCGTGCCCGACGGGTAACGGCGCGAGATGCCTTCCCACGGATCGTCGCCCAGTTGCTTGATGCCCAGCGAGACGCGGTTCTTCTCTTGGTCGAACTTGAGGATCTTCGCGGTGACTTCCTGGCCAACCGACAGGACTTCGCTCGGGTGACGCACACGACGCCATGCGATGTCGGTGATGTGCAGCAGGCCGTCGATGCCGCCGAGGTCGACGAACGCGCCGTAGTCGGTGATGTTCTTGACCACGCCGTTGACGATCGCGCCTTCCTTCAGCGTCTCGAGCAGCTTCGCGCGCTCTTCGCCTTGGGTTGCTTCGATCACTGCACGACGCGACAGCACGACGTTGTTACGCTTGCGATCGAGCTTGATCACGCGGAACTCGAGCGTCTTGCCTTCGTACGGGGTCGTGTCCTTGACCGGACGCGTGTCGACCAGCGAACCCGGCAGGAACGCGCGGATGCCGTTGACCATCACGGTCATGCCGCCCTTCACCTTGCCGGTGATCGTGCCGGTGACGAGTTCGTTGTTGTCGAGAGCCTTTTCCAGCGACAGCCACGATGCAAGGCGCTTCGCCTTGTCGCGCGACAGGATCGTGTCGCCGTAGCCGTTTTCGAGTGCGTCGATCGCGACGGACACGAAATCGCCCGACTGCACCTCAACCTCGCCCTGATCGTTCAGGAATTCCTCGATCGGAATGTAAGCCTCGGACTTCAGGCCTGCATTGACGACCACGAAGTTGTGGTCGACGCGCACGACTTCGGCGGAAATCACTTCGCCGGCGCGCATGTCTTGGCGGGTCAGCGACTCTTCGAACAGAGCCGCGAAAGATTCAGTATTCGGGGTGGAGGTTTGCAGGTCGGACATAAAAATCTGATTGTGCATGGATCGCTGTGCCACGCCGGCCGGAATGGCAGGCTGAAAGGGCCAGATCGATGACCACACGGGGTTAAGGGTTCGAAACACGCTCCGCGCTTGCGACGCGGAACACCTACCGCTACCCGCCTTCTCAGGCGGGCTGGCCGAGCGCCCGGTACCACTGCAGCACCTGGTCGACCGCTTCATCGACCGAAAGCGCCGACGTATCGAGCAGCTTGGCATCTGCCGCAGGCTTCAGCGGCGCGGCCGCGCGATTGCTGTCGCGCGCATCACGTTCACGAAGATCCCGGAGCAAGTCATCTATATTAGCAGAAAAACCTTTTTGCATCAATTGCTTATGCCGTCTGGTCGCGCGCGCCTCGGCGCTGGCCGTCAGGAACACCTTCAACACGGCGTCCGGGAAGATCACGGTGCCCATGTCGCGCCCGTCTGCAACGAGGCCCGGCGTCTTGCGGAACGCGCGCTGACGCGCGACGAGCGCGGTGCGCACCGGCCCATGCACGGCAATCGCCGATGCGCGGTTGCCGACCGCTTCGGCACGGATGTCGTTCGACACATCGACGCCGTCGAGCTGCGCGCAGCCCTCCCGGAACGTGATGTGGAGATCGTCGATCAGCTTCACCAGCGCGTCGATGTCCTCTGCCGCGATGCCGTAGCGCACGCTCGCGAGCGCGGCGAGGCGGTACAGCGCGCCGCTGTCGAGCAGGTGGAAGCCAAGATGCGCGGCGACGAGCGCGGCGACGGTGCCCTTGCCGGATGCAGTGGGACCGTCGATCGTGATGACGGGAGTCGGGTGAAAGGGTCGGGTCGATTTCATCGGAAACAGTCGGGTCAGGCTTTGGCGAGCGCGGCGAAGCGGTCGAAATAGTCGGGGAACGTCTTGCCGACGCACTTCGGATCGTTGATCCGCACGGGCACACCGCCCAGGCTGACGAGCGAGAAACACATCGCCATCCGGTGATCGTCGTACGTGTCGATCGCCGCGTTCGGCGTGAGCTTTTCCGGCGGCGTGACGACGAGATAGTCAGGACCTTCCTCGACGATCGCGCCGACCTTGCGCAGTTCGGTCGCCATCGCCGCGATGCGGTCGGTTTCCTTCACGCGCCAGCTTGCGATGTTGCGCAGCGTGCTCGGGCCGTCGGCGAACAGCGCCGCGACCGCGATCGTCATCGCCGCATCGGGAATCAGGTTGAAGTCCATGTCGATCGGCTCGAGCTTGCCGTGGTCGTGGCCGATGCCGCGCACTTCGATCCAGTCGTCGCCCATCGTCACGTTCGCGCCCATCTGCATCAGCGCGTTCGCGAAACCGACGTCGCCCTGGATGCTCGCGCGCCCCACGCCCTCGACACGCAGCGGCCCGCCGCCGAGCGCGCCGGCCGCGAGGAAATACGACGCCGACGATGCGTCGCCCTCGACCATGATCTGCCCCGGCGATTTGTAGCGAACCCCGGCCGGCACGACGAAGCGCTGCCAGCCGTCGCGCTCGACGGTCACGCCGAAGCGCTCCATCAGCCGGATCGTGATGTCGATGTACGGCTTCGAGATCAGCTCGCCGTCGATCTCGACGACGATCCGGCCGTCCTTCGCCTTCACGAGCGGCAACGTCATCAGGAGCGCCGTGAGGAACTGGCTCGACACGTCACCGCGCACGCGGATCGGCGCATCGACCGAGATCGTCGCAGGCTTGATCCGCAGCGGCGGGAAACCTTCGTTCAGCTCGTAGTCGATCTGCGCGCCGATCTGGCGCAGGCCGTCGACGAGATCGCCGATCGGTCGCTCGTGCATGCGCGGCACGCCGTGCACGCGATAGTCGCCGCCGTTCACCGCGAGCGCGGCGGTCAGCGGCCGCACGGCCGTGCCCGCGTTGCCGAGGAACAGGTCGGCCGTCTTCGCGGTGAATGCGCCGCGCGTGCCCGTGACGACACAGGTGTCGCCGTCGCGCGCGAGCTTCACGCCGAGCTTGCCGAGTGCGTCGAGCATCACGCGCGTGTCGTCGGAGTCGAGCAGGTTGGTGATCGTCGTTTCGCCTTCGGCCAGCGCCGCAAGCAGCAGCACGCGGTTCGAAATGCTCTTCGAGCCGGGCAGGCGCACGGTGCCCGATGCGCTGGAGTACGGGCCGAGATCGAGATAGTCCATGGGAATCGTCCTGTTATTTCTTGACCGGTTCGGCAGCGGGCGCGCCGCCGCGCTCCTGCCATGCCTTGCGCGCGGCGCGCGAACGCGTGAACACGGCTTCGAGCGCCGCGCCGTCGCCGGCGTCGATCGCCGCGCGCAGCCGCGTGAGCACGCGCGTATAGCCGTCGAGCTCGTCGAGCAGCGCCGCGCGATTCGCGACGCACACGTCGCGCCACATCTCCGGACTCGACGCCGCGATGCGCGTGAAATCGCGGAAACCGCCCGCCGCGTACGAGAATTTGAGTTCCGCGTCGGCCTCGCCGAGGATCTGCTCGACGAGCGCGAACGACAGCACGTGCGGCAAATGGCTGATCGACGCAAACACGCGATCGTGCTGCTCCGTGGTCATCGTGCGCACGTCGGCGCCGGTCGCGCGCCACATCGCGTCGATCCGCGCGACGGATTCGGGCGCATTCTCCGGCAGCGGGCACAGCACCACGTTGCGGCCGACGTACAGATCCGGCAACGCGGCCTCGACGCCGCTCGACTCGCGACCGGCAATCGGATGCCCGGGCACGAACTGCGCGATGCGTGCGCCGAGCGCGTCGCGCGCGGCTGCGACGACATCGGACTTGGTGCTGCCGGCATCGGTGACGATCGTCGCCTCTTCAAGCCACGGCGCGATGCGCTTGAGCAACGGGCCCGTTTGCGCAACGGGTGCCGCCAGCAGCACGAGATCGGCGCCGGCCAGCGCGTCGCGCAATTGCGCGTCATCGTCGAGCGCCGCCGCGCGATCGATCACGCCGAGCGCGAGCGCGCGCTCGACCGACGCACGCGAACGGCCCACGCCGACGACCTCGCCCGCACCGCCCGGCGCGCGTTCGCGCAGCGCGCGGGCCAGCGATCCGCCGATCAGGCCGACGCCGAAAATGACCAGTTTGTTGAATGCAAAGCCTGACACGACAAGAGCCAAGTTACGCGCGCGGAACGACGCCCCGCATGCGGAATTCCAGATTCCGGGCAACGGGCCCGCACCCGGCGCAACCTGCGCCGGACGCGGGCCGAACCCGCCTTCGGCAGCGCCGACCGGCCTGCCCTGCCCGCCTCGCCGCAACGCCTGCCCGGGCAGGCGACGGGCCGCCGCGTTTCAGCGTGCGCGCGGATACGAACCGAGTATCTTCAGGAACGCGGCCTTCTGGCCGAGTTCCGCGAGCGCGGCCGCTACCGCCGCATCGTCGCGGTGCCCTTCGATATCAATGTAGAAGTAGTACTCCCACGTGCCGACGCGCGCCGGGCGCGACTCGAAGCGCGTCATCGACACGCCGTGCCGCGCGAGCGGCTCGAGCAGCTTGAACACGGCGCCCGGTTCGTTCTTCACCGACACGATCAGCGACGTCTGGTCGTGACCGCTTTGCCCGGCCGGCTGCTTGCCGACGATGACGAAGCGCGTGCGGTTGTGCGGATCGTCCTGGATCAGCGAGAACGCGATCTGCAATCCGTAGTGCGCGGCCGCACGGTCGCCCGCGATCGCCGCGACGGTCGGATCGGCCGCCGCGAGACGCGCGGCCTCCGCATTGCTCGCCACGGCCTGCCGCTCGAGCTGCGGCGCATTCGCCGCGAGCCACTGCTGGCATTGCGCAAGCGCCTGCGCATGCGCGCAGACGCGCTTCACGCCGTCGAGCGTGCCGCCCTGCGTCAGCAGGTTGTGATGGATCGGCAGCGCGAGCTCACCGCTGATCAGCAGTTGCGTCTGCAGCAGCAGGTCGAGCGTGCGCGACACGGCGCCTTCGGTCGAATTCTCGACCGGCGCGATGCCGTATGCGGCAGCGCCGGCCTCGACCGAGCGGAATACTTCGTCGATCGACGGGCACGGCAGCCCTTCGATCGACTGGCCGAAATACTCGAGCATCGCCTGCTCGCTGTACGTGCCGACCGGCCCGAGGAACGCGACGTGGATCGTCTGCTCGAGCGCGCGGCTCGCGGCCATGATCTCGCGCCAGATGGCGCTGATGTGCTCGCTCGCGAGCGGCCCCGCGCTCATGTCCTGCAGCCGCGCGATCACCTGCAGTTCGCGCTCCGGCCGGAACACCGGCGCGTTGAAATGCTTCTTGACCTCGCCCACCTCCAGCGCCACCGCGGCGCGCTGGTTCAGGAGCACGATCAGCTGCGCATCGATCGCGTCGATGCGATCGCGCAGCGGTTTCAGGCGGGAATTCAGTTCGTCGTCCATGCGTTTTGCCGTGCTGTTTGAACAGCGCCGCCGTCAGGCGCCGCGCTGCTCGAAGTCCTTCATGTACTCGACGAGCGCTTTCACGCCCTCGAGCGGCACCGCGTTGTAGATCGACGCCCGCATGCCACCGACGGACTTGTGGCCCTTCAGCTGCAGCAGCCCGCGCGCCTTTGCGCCGGCAAGGAAGTCTTCGTTGCGCGTTTCGTCGGCCAGGAAAAACGGCACGTTCATTCGCGAACGTGCTGCCGGCTCGACCTTGTTCAGATAGAAACTGCTCGCATCGATCGTGTCGTAGAGCAGCTTCGCCTTTTCGATATTGCGGGCCTCGATCGCTTCGAGACCGCCCTGCCGCTTCAGCCACTGGAATACCAGACCCGCGATGTAGATCGCGTAGGTGGGCGGCGTGTTGTACAGCGAGTTGTTCGCGGCAATGGTCTTCCATTCGAACGCGGACGGGCAGATCGACAGCGAGCGGTCGAGCAGGTCCTCGCGCACGATCACGAGCGTCACACCGGCCATCCCGATGTTCTTCTGCGCACCGCCGAACAGCACACCGTACTTCGCGACGTCCATCGGACGCGACAGGATGTGCGACGAGACATCCGCGACCAGCGGCACGTCGCCGAGATCGGGAATCTCGAACGTCTCGACGCCGTCGATCGTTTCGTTGGTGCACAGATGCACGTAGGCCGGATCGTCCGACAGCTGCCATTCGGCGCGCGCGGGCGCACGCGTGAAGCCGTCTTCCGTCTTGCCGGTTGCGGCGAGATGCGGCGTGCCGTATTTCTTCGCTTCGCTGAACGATTTCTGCGACCACGAGCCCGTCACGACGAAGTCGGCCGTCTTGCGCGAGCCGAGCAGGTTCATCGGCACGATCGCGTTTTCGGCGATACCGCCGCCCTGCAGGAACAGGATCCGATGGCTTGCCGGCACGCCGAGCAGGTCGCGCAGGTCGGTCAGCGCGGCCTCGTGGATCGACATGAACTCCTTGCCGCGATGGCTCATCTCCATCACGCTCATACCGCTGCCGTGCCAGTCGAGCATTTCGTCGGCGGCTTGCCGCAGCACTTCCTCGGGCATCGCCGCAGGGCCGGCGGAGAAATTAAAGACGCGCATCGTGAAAACCTCGGAGGGACGCGACCGGCTCGCCGCCGGCAGAACGCACCAGAAAAGAAATGGCCGCTTGCGCTCGCGCGCAAACGGCCATTATCGCACTGTCGTCAGGCTCCCGCCAAACCCGGCCGAACGGCCGGTGGCGTGCCCGGACGGCTTTACTTGCCCGGCTTGACTGCTGCGACTTCCTTGTCAGCCTGCGTACGCGTTGCCTGGATCGCTTGCGGCATGTACTTCTGCATCAGGCCGTTGACCACGTCGCGACCGACCTGATCCTGAACCTGGATGAACTTGCGGCCCGTCGGGCTCTTGTAGAACGTCGTCAGATCCTTGATCTCCGACGTGCTGTAGTACTTCGCGTAGGCGTCGTACTGAGCCGACATCGCGTCGTTCTGGAACTGTTGCGTACCGAACACCTTGCCTGCGCCGTCGACCAGCTTCGGCACCGCGTTCTTTTGCAGCGTCGGAACGGCAGCCTGCTTCTGCTTGTCGTTCAGCGTCTTGTTTTCCGACAGCGCGTCCGACAGGATTGCCGGCACGAGTTGCTTGGCCTGCATTTCGGCGCTGTTGCCGATTGCCGACACGAGCTTCGGCGCGTCGATCGCGTCGAGCAGATCCTTGATCGCAGCCTTCTTGTCGGCGTCGATCGGCGCAGCTGCCGCGGCAGGCGCCGGTGCGGAATTCGACAGCGCTTGCGCCATCGCGAACGTCGGCACCAGTGCAGCCAGCAGGACCAGTTGCTTGAATTGCTTTTGCATCATCACTCCCTTTTGGAAATATGAATGGTTGCTCGCCAGCCGCGGCGCTTCACGCCCGCGGCGGCCAGAGTCTCATCCGTTCTTCAGGCTTCGCCGTCCGACGCCTCGTCGGCCTCGCCATCGCCCTCCTCGGCCTCCGCGATCTGCTGCAGGCCGGAGAGCTTGGTACCCTCATCGAGACTGATGAGTGTAACACCTTGCGTGGCACGCCCCATCTCGCGAATCTCCGAGACACGGGTGCGAATCAACACGCCGGCCGTCGTGATCAGCATGATCTGATCCTCGGCGTCGACGAGCGTCGCAGCCACGACCTTGCCGTTACGCTCCGACGTCTGGATCGCGATCATACCCTTCGTGCCGCGGCCGTGACGCGTGTACTCGGTGATCGGCGTGCGCTTGCCGTAGCCGTTCTCGGTCGCGGTGAGCACGGTCTGCTCCTCGCTGCCCGCGACCAGCATCGCGATGACCTGCTGCCCGTCCTCGAGCTGCATGCCGCGCACACCCCGCGCCTCGCGCCCCATCGGACGCACGTCGTTCTCGTCGAAGCGCACGGCCTTGCCGGAATCGGAGAACAGCATCACGTCGTGCGCACCGTCGGTGATCGACGCGCCGATCAGGAAGTCGCCCTCGTCGAGGCCGACCGCGATGATGCCCTTCTTCATCGGACGGCTGAATGCCTCGAGCGGCGTCTTCTTCACGGTGCCGAGCGACGTCGCCATGAAGATGAACTTGTCGGCCGAGAATTCCTTGACCGGCAGCACGACGTTGATCTTCTCGCCTTCCTGCAGCGGGAACATGTTGACGATCGGGCGGCCGCGCGAGTTGCGCGAACCCTGCGGCACTTCGTAGACCTTGACCCAGTACACGCGGCCGCGGTTCGAGAAGCACAGGATGTAGTCGTGCGTGTTCGCGATGAACAGCGTCTCGATCCAGTCGTCTTCCTTCATCTGCGTCGCCTGCTTGCCGCGGCCGCCGCGCTTCTGCGCGCGGTACTCGGACAGCGGCTGCGACTTCACGTAGCCCGCGTGCGACATCGTGACGACCATGTCCTGCGGCGTGATCAGATCCTCGGTGTTCAGCTCGGTCGCGTTCAGCTCGATCTTCGAGCGGCGCGCGTCGCCGAACTCTGCCTTCACCGAGGTCAGCTCCTCGCCGATCATCGTCGTGATCCGCTCGGGGCGTGCGAGGATGTCCAGCAGGTCGGCGATCTGCGCCATCACTTCGCGGTACTCGCCGATGATCTTGTCCTGCTCGAGGCCGGTCAGGCGCTGCAGGCGCATCTGCAGGATTTCCTGGGCCTGCGTGTCGGACAGGCGGTACAGCCCGTCGCTCTGCATGCCGAACGCCGGGTTCAGGCCTTCCGGGCGGTACGCGGAGCGGCCGCCGGCCGCCGCGTTCTCGCTCTCGGCACGCGTGAGCATCTCGCGCACGAGCGACGAATCCCACGGCTTCGCCATCAACTCCGCTTTCGCGATCGGCGGCGTCGGCGCTGCCTTGATGATCGCGATGAATTCGTCGATGTTGGCGAGCGCGACCGCGAGACCTTCGAGCACATGGCCACGTTCACGGGCCTTGCGCAGTTCGTAGATCGTGCGGCGCGTCAGCACTTCGCGTCGGTGCGACAGGAAGCACTGCAGGATTTCCTTCAGGTTCAGCAGCTTCGGCTGGCCGTCGACCAGCGCGACCATGTTCATGCCGAACGTATCCTGGAGCTGCGTCGCCTTGTACAGGTTGTTCAGCACCACTTCCGGCACTTCACCGCGCTTGAGCTCGATCACGACGCGCATGCCGCTCTTGTCGGACTCGTCGCGGATGTCGGAGATGCCTTCGAGCTTCTTCTCGTTGACGAGCTCGGCGATCCGCTCGAGCAGCGAGCGCTTGTTCACCTGGTACGGCAGCTCGTCGACGATGATCGCCATCCGCTGGCCGCGGTCGATCTCCTCGAAGTGCGTGGCCGCGCGCATCACGACGCGACCGCGCCCGGTGCGGTAGCCGTCGCGCACGCCGGCGACGCCGTAGATGATGCCGGCCGTCGGGAAATCGGGCGCCGGGATGATCTCGATCAGTTCGTCGATCGTCGCTTCCGGGTTACCCAGCAGGTGCTGGCACGCGTCGACGACTTCGTTCAGGTTGTGCGGCGGGATGTTGGTCGCCATGCCGACCGCGATGCCTGACGAGCCGTTGATCAGCAGGTTCGGGATGCGCGACGGCAGGACCGACGGCTGCATTTCGTTGCCGTCGTAGTTCGGCTCGAAATCGACCGTTTCCTTGTCGATGTCGGCGAGCAGCTCGTGACCGATCTTCGCCATGCGAATTTCGGTGTAACGCATCGCCGCGGCATTGTCGCCGTCGATCGAGCCGAAGTTGCCCTGCCCGTCGATCAGCATGTAGCGCAGCGAGAAGTCCTGCGCCATCCGCACGATCGTGTCGTACACCGCGGTATCGCCGTGAGGGTGGTATTTACCGATCACGTCACCGACGATACGCGCCGATTTCTTGTACGCGCGGTTCCAGTCGTTGTTCAGTTCGTGCATCGCGAACAACACGCGCCGGTGCACGGGCTTGAGGCCATCGCGGACATCCGGGAGGGCACGTCCGACGATCACGCTCATCGCGTAATCGAGATACGAACGGCGCATTTCCTCCTCTAGGGAGGTGGGCAGGGTCTCTTTGGCGAATTGATCCATGTATCCGTATCGTTTCGGAGCGAAGACGGCGAACGCCTTTCGCGTGGGCGCTGCATGCGCAACGCAACGCGAGATTCTAACATGCGCCCATCAGCCGCCAATTCGCCGCCCCCTCTATATATAAATAGCGAAAATCGCGGCCACGTCGATTCGACCGAAATCGCGCGCGACTCGACGCCGCAGGCGATCCCTTCACACTTGTTTCACGCGCACGAGTAAACAACCACGCACATTCGCGCAATTTCGCCGACACACTCTTGACAATCTCTGAAAGTTGCGGCAGGCCGGTGTTGCGCATGCACCACAAAGTTGAAGCGATCTTAGGGTGGGGAGGATTTTTTTTCGTAGGAAGGGAACGATATGGCAAAATGCCAACGCACTGAAAGTTAGACGCTGCTCGAAGTCTACACAGAGCGGTGCCGCGTTTTTTGTGCCGCACCAATGTTATACTTCGAGCAATGTATGACTTGTCACCGTCAACAGGCTCGCAGTAAACCTGCGGTAATCTCAATTTCGAGAGGAGAAATATGAATAAACTTTCAAAGCTCGCGTTCATTGCAGCTACCGCAGTTATGGCTGCATCCGCTTCGGCACAGTCGGTGCCGGCGTCGCGTCAAGCCGTCAATGACAACTGGGTGAACGGCACGGGCGAATGGGTGTGGATGAACGGCACGAACGAGCTCTGCTGGCGCGATGCGTTCTGGACGCCGGCCACCGCCAACGCGAAGTGCGATGGCGCACTGGTCGCCCAGGCACCGCAGCCGCCGGTCGCTCCGGTCGCTCCGGCTATCTCGAGCCAGAAGATCACGTATCAAGCTGACGCACTGTTCGACTTCGACAAGGCAACGCTCAAGCCGCTGGGCAAGCAAAAGCTGGACGAACTGGCTTCGAAGATCGAAGGCATGAACACGGAAGTGGTCGTCGCAACGGGCTACACGGACCGCATCGGTTCGGACAAGTACAACGACCGTCTGTCGCTGCGCCGTGCGCAAGCCGTGAAGTCGTACCTGGTCAGCAAGGGTGTGCCGGCCAACAAGATCTACACGGAAGGCAAGGGCAAGCGCAACCCGGTCACGACGGGCTGCAACCAGAAGAACCGCAAGCAACTCATCGCCTGCCTCGCACCGGATCGCCGCGTGGAAGTCGAAGTGGTTGGTACGCAAGAAGTCCAGAAGACGACCGTTCCGGCAAACTAAGCCGCGGTTTTCGACTGCTTCAAAGCCCCGCCCCGGCGGGGCTTTTTCTTTGACGCCCGTCCAGGCGCCTGCCGCTTCGCCGCTCGTCCGCTTCTTATATACTCGGGGCTGACGAATCGCAGTACCGCCCTCCTCTCGTAGCCCGTTTGCCGACATGACCAACGCCGATCCACACGAACTCCAGAAATTCAGCGACCTCGCCCATCGGTGGTGGGATCCGAACGCCGAATTCAAGCCGCTGCACGACCTGAACCCGGTCCGCCTCGGCTGGATCGATGCGCATGCGCACCTCGCCGGCAAGCGTGCACTCGACGTCGGCTGCGGCGGCGGCATCCTGTCCGAATCGATGGCCGGGCTCGGCGCACAGGTGAAAGGTATCGACCTGTCGACCGAAGCGCTCGGCGTCGCCGACCTGCACAGCCTCGAAAGCGGCATCTCGGTCGACTACGAAGCCATTGCCGCGGAAGCGATCGCCGCGCGTGAACCGGGCACCTACGATGTCGTCACGTGCATGGAGATGCTCGAGCACGTGCCGTCTCCCGGTGATGTCGTTGCCGCGTGCGCGACGCTCGTGAAGCCGGGTGGCTGGGTGTTCTTCTCGACGCTGAACCGCAACCTGAAGGCCTACCTGTTCGCCGTGATCGGCGCGGAGTACATCGCGCAAATGCTGCCGAAGGGCACGCACGACTACGCGCGCTTCATCCGCCCGTCGGAACTGGCCGGCTTCGTGCGTGCGACGGATCTGCACATCGTGGAGATCAAGGGCATCACGTATCACCCGATCGGCAAGCGCTTCGCGCTGTCGAACGACACCGACATCAACTACCTCGTCGCGTGCCGCCGCGGCGCATGACCCTCCACCCTGCATGACGACTCCCCTCTCGACCGCGCGGGCTGCACTCGACGAACCGCGCCTGCTGCACTGCGATGCCGTGCTGTTCGACCTGGACGGCACGCTCGCCGACACGGCCCCCGATCTCGCGGCGGCCGTCAACAAGATGCAACGCGTGCGCGACCTGCCCGAAACACCGCTCGACGTGCTGCGTCCGCTGGCCTCGGCCGGCGCGCGAGGCCTGCTCGGCGGCGCGTTCGGCATCGATCCGCACACGCCCGGATACGAAGCGATGCGCGACGAGTTCCTGGCCAACTACGCGACGGATCTGTGTGTGCATACGACGCTGTTCCCCGGCATCGGCGACGTGCTCGACGAACTCGATGCGCGCGGCGTGCGCTGGGGGATCGTCACGAACAAGGCGATGCGGCTCACGGCGCCGCTCGTCGAGTTGCTCGGTCTCGCGCCACGCGCGGCCTGCGTCGTCGGGGGCGACACAACGCCGCACCCGAAGCCGCATCCGGCCCCGCTGCTGCATGCGGCCGACCAGTTGACGCTTGCGCCCGCACGCATCGTCTACGTCGGCGACGATCTGCGCGACATTCAGGCCGGCAGCGCCGCCGGCATGGCGACGATCGCGGCCGCGTACGGCTACTGCGGCGACGGCGCCGCACCGGCCGACTGGCAAGCGCAGCATCTCGTCGACACGACACAGCAACTGCGCGAACTGCTGCGCGATGTTGGGCTATAATGGGCGATCTTATCCGCGGGGGCGACCTGGTTTCGACAGGGGTTGTGAAGCGGCTAGGGCATGTCGAGGACCCGTCACCTCGTTAATCAATGGGAAAATCGTAACTGCAAACGACGATACGTTCGCACTGGCAGCCTAACGGCCGCCGTCCTCTGCCTAGTTCACTGACGGGCTAGTGTCGCAAGACCGGTAGCAATACCGCCAGAGGTCATTTACGTCAGTTAAGCCCTGTCGGCGTCGCGACGCCAGGGTCGAAAACCTAGCGAATCGCCGTAGTGCAGCGTGTTCGTCCGCGTCGCTGCGGTTAAATCAAATGACTGAACTAAACATGTAGAACTAGTCGTGGAGCGCTTCTGGACGCGGGTTCGATTCCCGCCGCCTCCACCAAATACCCGCCAAACGTCTCCAACGTTTGACCAGAGAACCCCGCCAGGCCTAGCCTAGCGGGGTTTTTTGTTGCAAACTTCTCCAAACCTCTCCAACTGACAGCAACCCCCAATCGGGGGTCCTCCCGGGGGTTCTCATCGAAAATTCAGATCGAGAACCCCCGATCGCCTCGCTAGAAGCCCCCGCACCACAGCGCGCATATGGCCCTCACTGACATCGCGATCCGTAACGCCAAACCGACCGAGAAGCAGCAGAAGCTTTTCGACGGCGGAGGCCTGTTCCTGCTCATCAAGCCGACCGGCAATAAGCGGTGGGTGCTCAAGTACAGATTCGGCGGGAAAGAGAAGAGCCTTGCGCTCGGCACATATCCGACCGTGCCCCTCATCGAGGCGCGCAAGCGGCGCGACGCCGCGCGCGACAAACTGGCGGCAGGGATCGACCCGGGCGAGGTGAAGAAGGCCGAGAAGCGCTGCCAGCGCCTCAACGCCGAAAACTCGTTCGAGGCCGTCGCGCGCGAGTGGCACGCAAAGTACGCGCCGTCTTGGTCCGAAAGCCACGCAGCCCGCATCCTGCGTCGACTGGAAGTCGATGCGTTTCCGTGGATCGGCGGCAAACCAGTTGCCGACCTCGCGCCGCCTGACGTGCTGGACGCCCTGCGGCGCGTCGAGAAGCGCGGCGCGCTCGAGACGGCGCACCGACTGCAGGCCAACATCGGCCAGGTGTGCCGCTACGCCGTGGCGACCGGCCGCGCGAAGCGGGACGTAACCGCCGACCTCCGCGGCGCCCTGCCGCCGGTGCAGACCGAGCACATGGCCGCGCTCACGGATCCGAAGCAGGTCGCCGAGCTCCTGCGCGCGATCGACGGGTATCACGGCACCTTCCCCGTGCAATGCGCTCTCCGCCTCGCCCCGTTGCTGTTCCAGCGCCCGGGGGAACTGCGCGCGGCCGAGTGGACCGAGTTCGAGCTCGACGGCGCTACGTGGGAGATCCCGAGCGAACGCATGAAGCGGACGAAGCAGGGCAAGGCGGCCGGCGGCGCGCACATCGTTCCGCTCTCAGCCCAAGCAGTGGCGATCCTGCGCGAGCTACACGCGCTGACGGGCACCGGTCGGTTCCTGTTTCCCAGCGTTCGAACGAAGGACCGCCCGATGTCAGACAACACGATCAACGGCGCGCTGCGGCGGCTCGGGTACGACGGCGCCACGATGACAGGTCACGGCTTTCGTGCCATGGCCCGGACGATTCTCGATGAGGTGCTCGGCGTGGCCCCCGCAATCGTCGAAGCCCAGCTTGCGCACGCCGTGAAGGATCCGCTGGGGCGCGCGTACAACCGGACGGCTCACATGCCGCACCGGCGCGAAATGATGCAGCAGTGGGCCGACTACCTTGACCGGCTCAGAACAGGCGCCGACATCATCCCGATCGCCGTCGCCTCTGGAGCTGCCTAAGCCTCAGGCCGGCCGACTCCAAACGCGTCGCGCGGGCAGCAACTACACGACGATCACGTCTGCCCGCGACGAATACGTCGCGGCGGCCACGTGGAGCGTACCCGCGTGGTTCGGCGCGCTCGGCGGCGTGCCGATCGACCGGGCGGGCGGCGCGCAGGTGCACGGCGGCGACGTGCGGCTCGAGGATTCGCCGCTCGGCGGCGCGCGCTTCGTGATCACGCTGCCCGTGCGCGCGCTGCCGGACAGCCTCTTCGACGTCGCGCAGCACGTCGCGAACCGGCACGCCGATACGCGCCGCCGCAGCGGCATGACTAGCGTCGTCCCGCTTTGATGAAACGGGCGGCGGGCCCCGCCCGCCGTCGCCGGCCGCGCGTCGCCAGCGCCGGCGCAGCAGCGCGACGAAGAACAGGCTGCCGAACAGCGCGGTCACGATGCCGATCGGCAGATCCTCCGGCGCCGCGAGCGTGCGCGCGGCGACATCGGCCCACACGAGCAGGATCGCGCCCGCCAGCGCGGCGACCGGCAGCAGCCGGCCGTGCTCGGCGCCGACCACGCGACGGCACAGATGCGGCGTCACGAGTCCGACGAAGCCAATCGCGCCGCTGACCGCGACCACCGCGCCCGTCGCGAACGACGCGACGACGAACACCTCGCGCCGCATCCGCGCGCTCGGCACGCCGAGCGACGCGGCGGCGACGTCGCCCGACATCAGCGCATTCAGTTCGCGCCGGCGCGCATGGAGCGCGCCGCCGGCAAGCACCGCGCACACGGCCGGCACCGGCAGCAGATCCCAGCGCGCGAGCCCGACGCCGCCGAGCATCCAGAACAGCACCGACGACGCGGCGCGCTGGTCGCCGAGATACAGCAGCAGGTTGCCGAACGCGGCCATCATGAACGACACCGACACGCCCGCGAGCAGCAGCCGGTCCGATTCGAGCCGGCCGCTCCGGTAAGCGAGCGCGATCACGCAGGCGGTCGCTGCAAGCGCACCTGCGAACGCGGCGGCCGACAGCGTGAACGGGCCGAACGCGGCGCCGGCCACCACCGTGACCGCGATCGCGCCGAGCATCGCGCCCACGCTCACGCCGAGCAGGTGCGGATCGGCCAGGCGGTTCGCGGTCGCCGCCTGCAATGCGACGCCGACCGCCGCCAGCGTCGCGCCGACGATCGCGGCCAGCAGCGCACGCGGCATGCGGATCAGCCACACGATGCTGTCGTCGCCCACCGCCGCCGCGACCGCGCCGGCGCCGCCGAACGCCGACGCGACGTGCGCGGCGACGATCCGCATCGCGTCCGACACCGCGATCGGCGCGGGGCCAAACGCGGCCGACACGACGATCGACACGATCAGCAGCACGGCCAGCCCCGGCAGCACCACGCGCACGGCGGGCCGCGCCGCCTGCCCGCGCACGCTCATCGTGCCGCTGCCGCGAATGCGGCCGGATACAGCGCGCGGGCGAGCGTCTCGACGGCCGCGACGTTCTCGGGGCCCGGCGTCGCCGCATCGTACGGAATCACGACGAAGCGCCGGTCGCGGATCGCGGTCGCGCGCGCGAGCGCGAGCGCCGGCATCGCAGAGAGGCGCTCATGTTGCGCCGTGCCGCCCCTCGAGCGCAACAGCGTGCAGTGATTTGCCACGGGAATGTTTTGCAACCTTTAGCAAAGGTATTCAAAACAGCGGGGAATACGCGGCACTATCGGAATTTCCGATCACTTTTCGACGGATTTATATATAAAATGTGCGCGCGCGAGGTGATTCGCGCAATCCCACACATCGCCACTCAGGGAGACCGCAATGTCGCTATCCCTTTCGGCAGACGCCCCGACGAAACGTCCGATCGAGCCCGCCGCCAGTGTCGACTGGTTCCGCGTCCTTGAGGACGTGCGGCGGGCCGACTATACCCTCGCCGAGATCGCGCAGTACACGCAGATCCCGCGCACCACGCTGCTCGGCTACCGGAATCTCGGTGCCGAGCCCAAGCACTACGCTGGACAGACGCTGCTTCGCATGTGGACCCAAGTCACGGGCAAGCCGCCAGGTGATGCGCCGACCGTACAGCGTATGCCGTCCGTCTCCGACATCCTGCGAAAGTCGTGAGGCGAACGGCGTCCACACGCTCTACCGATGTGTCAGCTGTTCCAGCAGCTCGGGCCATTTACCCGCATCGAAGGTCAGGCCCTTCCGGCTCGGCACCATCTCGCCACCATCGGCCGAAAGGCACCACAAACGGATATTGATCACAGGCCGGCCCATGTAGATCTCGCGCGTGATCCGAATTTCCGCCGAGTCGTTCTTACGCACGCGTGCCAAGACTTCCATCGGTTGCCTCCATGTGCTGAACGAGTGCCATCGCTGCGGCCCTGGCCGTCCTGAATTGACCGAGCGCCAGAAGCGCCCCGGCCTCCGACACCTGCCACATACCATCGTCGTGACGGTCGATGGAAAATCCGCGTTCGTGCCGCCAGCTTCCGCTGGCGCAGCGCGTCAGCCCCATCGCGATCAGGGCCTGATTGCCCGGCATCACGGATACCGTCGGCTTGGGCACCGGCGGTGTCGCTTGTCTCGACAGAACTTCAACCGCCCGTTGCAGGCAATGAGCGAGATTGCGAGCCGACGACGCTTCCGCGCGTAACGATCCGGGGCGGCTGCTCGACGATTTCCGCACAAGCGCTCGTTCGATCACCGGCTCGGACACCGCACGCGCGGCGTGGCCGTCCAACGAATCGGAAAGCGCACGCAGCTTCCGAAGACGTTCGCTGTCGACCATGCGATCACCCTCCGAATGCATGACTGAGATCTGGCGCGCGATGCGGCGTATGCTCCTGCGGCGCCCAGTAGAACGACTGCCCCCATTCCTGCGCCGCCTTCTGCTGCTGTCGACCGAGGTACCCAGGCGACAGGTTCTCCTGCACAGCATTCATGAATCCATGATCGATCGCTGCCTTCGCGTACCAGAGGTTGACGAACGGGGTGTGCGAGCGCGCGAGGTTGACCGCCTGCGCACCGATGTCGGTCGGCTTCCCCTGCGCTGCCTTGTAGGTGCCCGCCACCCCCATTCCGATTGCCAGATCGAACAGCGCCCCAAGGCTCGGCCCTGCGAGGCTCTTCAGTGCGTTCGCCCCCGGTGACCCAAACTGGCTGTTCGGATCCTGCAGCAGCATGTCTCCGACGAACGCGAGTCCGCCGCCTTGGGACGAAGCCTGCAGCCAGAACTTCGGGCGGCTCATGTCGATCGGGTCCTTGCCCTGAAGCAGTTGCTTCACCTGCGTGATCACCGCGCCGAGCAGGACCGACGACAGCAGGAACGACGACGCGTACACGTACCGGTTTGCCATCAGCGGCTGCCCTTCCTCGAAGCCGGTCGGCAGGCTCAACATGCGCCGCCAGTGGCGAGAGATCAGCGCGATCGGGAACGCCTTGAACTGCATCACCGCGCGCGCGATCTCGCCGGGCACCGTACCCGCCTTGAGTCCCCACGTCGTCACGCCGCGCGTCGCGAGGTCGGGATTGAGGACGGCCGTCTCGCCCTCATTGTTGATGAAGGACAGCACCTTCTGAACGACCTCCTGGGTGCGCGGCGCGCCGGTATCGTGGATCGATTCCGGCGTGAGCAATTCACGGCCACGGTACTCCGTCAGTTGCGTCCGGTTGATCACCCCCCAATCTTCCGGCGTGAAGCCGGCGCGCTCCAGCCGCGTGCGATCATAGTTGTGCAGCCGTTCCCACGGCGTTTGCCCCATTTTGCCCATCGCGCCCATCATCGACAGACTGAACCCGCGCCGCAAGCCGTCGGTCCACGCCTGAAGCAGCGACACCTTCATCGTCGAATTGGCGAGCTTTCCGGCCAAAGAGGGGTTCAGCAGGTCGCCCGAGATGCGATTCAGCTCGCTCGCCAGCGATTCGGCGATGATGCCGTGCATCGTCAGGAAATCCTTCGTCTCGCCGTGGAACGCCGCGGCGCCGACGTCCTGCAGCAGTTGAAAGTACGGCAACTTGTTGACACCCGCCGTGACCGCGATCGTATGCAAGTCGGAAATCGACGCGATGAGCGTCCCCTGCAGTTTGCCGAACGTCTCGATCGAGCGAATCGTCTGCGCGATGTTCGACACCCGGGCGCTCGCCGGTGTCGACAGCTCGCCATTGACGAGCCCCCAATACGTCTGGGGCCGCACGCCGAAGCTCTTCGGCAAATCCGATACCGGTCGGCCGTCTGCCTTCGCCGCAAGCTCGAACTGCAGGCGCATCTGGCTGTTCGGGTTCGGCCCGTATGCCTCGACGAGCGCGATGTCTTTCGACATCCGGCCGAGGTGGCCCATCATCGCCTGGAACGCGCTGCCCTTGCCGAATTCGCTCATGTACTCAAGATAAGCCTCGGCATCCTTGAAATGGATCTGCCGCGCCTGGCTGCCGCGATTCGCGCGCGCGCCGGTTCCGGGCATGCCTCCGTTACCCGGGTCGAGCTTGTTCAGGCCGTCCGTGCTGATGGTTTCCCACGCGGCACGCAGCAGCTCCGTCACCTGGTCGTCGCGCATCAGCGTCCCGTCTTCGTTCACATATCGGTCGCGCGCGAGCTTGGGCATCAGCTTGTTCACCCACGCGTCACGCGCGGCGTCACCGCCCTTGCCCTGCACCTTCGCGGAGTCGTGAGGTTGTGGCGTGTACCCGTAGTCCAGCCGGCCAACGTCGCCACCGCTTCGATTGAAGCGTTCGCGCATCGCGCCGATCACATCGAGCCATGCGCGCGCGCCCTTCTGCGCCATCGCGTTGCCGCTGCTGCCGTCTGCGTTGGCGAAGATTTCGCGGAACAGGTCACGCGTCATCGACGGATTGTCGGCGTCGAACAGGTACATCGCGATACGCCGCGTGAATCCCGCACTCTCCTTCGATTTCACGGCTGTGATGTAGTCCATCAACTGGCCGATCGACTCGTTTTTGATCGCGGCGGCATTATCCTGCGTGCGAACGATGTCCTCGACGAGCGCATGCGCGCGCTTGCCGCCGTGCGCCAGTTCCCGCTCAATACGCGTGTCGGTCTGCACCGTCTTCAGGGCTGCCAATTGCGCATTCCGATACGTGCGCTCGGCCTCCGCCTTCATATCGGCCGCCGCCTGCTCGGCCGCGGCCATCGTTCGGTCATCGGCCGACATGGCCATCCACTTCGGTCGGTCCTGACGCGCGAGTCGGCGCGCCGTGTCGCGGATTCGATTGTCGATCTCGTCGATCTCGCTGCGTGCGAGCGCCCGGCCAGCGGCCCGGGAAACGGCTTCAATGCATGCGGGATTCACGTTTTATTCTCCATTCGCGAGGAAGCACTGCGCCGCGATGCGGAACAGCGGGATGATTTCGTTCTGACGCGCCATTTCGGCATCGATCAGGGCCATCTGCTCGGATAGCGTCGACAGCCGTGTCGTTTCCCCCGTCTCAGGGTTTGATTCCGCCCACACTGGACGATCCGCATTCGCGGCGTGGAACTCGGGCGTGTAGTCGGTCAACTGTCCTGCCGGCGGAAAGGCAGTCGGCTCCATCACCGGCAGGGATGCCTCGTCCGGCCCTGGTACAGCCGCTGCTTCCTGCTTCGGTACGGCCTCTGACGTCGTGTCGCGCGCGGCGGTCGCGATCGCCGTGCGACGGCTTGGCGGCGCGCCGACCTCATCGCGCTGGTTACGGAGCGCGGTGAGTTGCTGGTCAAGCTGCGGCAGCGCCGCGCGCGCGAGTTCCGCATTCCGGTTCGTCTCGATGGCGCCGCGCAGTCGCGCGATCTGGGCGTCCTGCGCATCGATGCGCGACTGCAGCTCGACGGGTGCGTCGCGCTCCATCTGCGCCTGCTCGCGCGCCATACGCGTCTTTGATACCGAATACGTCCGGCGCGACTGCATCGAGTCCATCACATCCTGCAGCGTGGGGCGAGGCTGTGCCTCCAGATCAGCCAGCTGCGCGCGGAGTTGCGACACCTGCCCTCGCTCGGCCGTATTGCCGATATCAGCGAGCAGATCGGCACGCGTATCGTCCAAACGGCCGATCATGTCGTTCAGCGCGTCCACGTGGCGAATCTGGTCTGGCTGGATCAAATCGCCGACTTCGACACGATCGCCGACCGACAGTTGATCGATCGTGCGCTGGAAGGCCGTCAGATGCGTCGCCAACGCGTCGAGGTCGTCGGCCCGGCCGAGGCTGGCCTGCTCAAGAAGCTGGCGGTTGTACACGACCCGCGCGGCGTCGACCTGGTCCGGGGTTGGCTGCGCGTGACGCAGCGCCTCGTCGGCGCCGCGGTCCGCCAAATACCGCTGAACACGCTGAAGGTACGCACGCGTTTCGGCGGCCGGCGGCTGTTTGCCCTGACTTACTGCAGCGGCCTGCTTTGGGCCGCCGTTGTAGTCGGCGATGATGAGGGCCAAGTTGTCCCCGTACTGTCGCCGAGTGGCGGCTAGGTACCGCGCCATGCCGTCGATCGACTGCACCGGGTCGGTCGGGTCGGTCACGCCGAACTTCCGCATGTTGTCCGGCATCATCTGCGCGATGCCGGCCGCGCCCTTGCGAGAGACCTGCCCGGAATTCGAGCGCTCCCCGGCATTCTTCAGCGCGACCATCAGGTCGCCGAATTCCGGCGGCAATCCTTCGCGCTGCGCGGCCTGCACCGCATATGCATCGAGGCGCGAGTCGTTGAACGGGAGCGCTTTTCGCTCGTTCAGGCTCATCGCTGACAACTGCCGTGCGGCGCCCGGACCGACCTGCGGCGCCGCTGCGCGCGCTTGCGCTTCGGCACGAACACCTCGATAACCAAGCGCACCAAAAATACCCGCCGTCGCAGCCGAAACAGCCAACGCTATTGGGTCGAACGGGTCGTACTGATCGGCCAACTGCCGATAGTCGGCAGACTGGAGGATTGCCCTCGTCATCGCTGTCTGCGCGATTTGCAGACCTGGGCCCGCGGCAAGGCCCAGCGCAACGGTGCGGGCGATCGTTCCGCCGGCAACCGGGATGACGCCAGCGAGCGCCGCACCGGTGCCAGCCACTGCGCCAACGGCCGTCCGGGTGCCGAGATCAACACCCTTCTCGCGAAGTCCCTGCGACACCGTCTCGCCTTCACTAGCACCGGTCAGCACTGCGCCGGTGAACGGGTTGCCGGTGGCGAGTGTGAGGCCGATGTACTTCGTCAGCCCGCGCGACACACCGAATACCGTCTGCTCGGCAATGTTCGAGGTAGCCGGATCCGGTGCCAAACGAGAGGAGAATCCATACAGGTTGTCACCGATCGTTGACGAATACGATACCCCGCTGGCGAGGTTCGCACGAGCCTGCTCGCCCTCCTGCCAACGCTTCGCCTGTGCCTGCGGATCGGTCAACAGGGATGGATCCGTGTTCGCCGTATACCCGGCCACCACATCACCGAACGACTTGATCGAGTCGAACCCGAAAGCCCCGACCTCGGCAGCAGCAGCAGCGACACCACGGAACGGCGCCGTGACGGTGTCGATGACCTTGAACGGCGGCGACACCTGCGGCTCCGGCAGCGGATTCGAATTCGCGGCATCGATCGCGCGGAGCGTGTCCTGCGCGTACGGGTCGGTAAAGAGTGTCTGCGCCATTATTTCAGCCTGATCAGGATCGGTTGCTTTTGCGAGTTCGTCGCGTAGCCGGTTCCAGCCGTCACGGCGTACACGCCCTGCGGTGAGATGCGAACCAGACGCGCGGCCGGCAGCTTCGTTACGAAGTCAGCCACCGGGACCTCCGTCTGTCCGATGTGCACTTTGCCGTCGCCGAGCGGGGTCACTATGCTCGACGCGCTCACGCCCTTGACCGAGGTGTCGAAGCGAGCGTCGTCCCACCCGTACGGCTTGAGCGTCTTGCGCCCGTTCAGATCGACGACGCCGCCCGTCGCACCGCTGATCGACGCATTCAACTGGCCATCGTCGACGGCCGCGTTTGAGAGGTTGTTTTTGGCTGCCCCGTACGCGTACAGGTATTTCGTCGTGTCGATCGCATCCTGGGCGGCTTTCGCGCTCGCGAAGGCTTCGCGCAGTTGGGCCGACGCCAGTGCCGTGACGCCCTGCAGCAGTTTGTCGTCGACACCCGCGCGCTTGTCGCGGATCGCCTCGGCGCCCTGATAGATCAGCGACGCGATACGCTTTCCGCCCGTCGACGTGAGCTGACTGGACCCGGCGAGCAAGGCGAGGCGGTCGACAGGTCGCTCGTCATGCAACTGATCGGCGAGCGCACCGATGCGATCCGCGTTCCCGATCGCGAAGCCGATGTCGCTGACCTCCTGCCCTCGCTGATCCGCCGGCAACGAGTCGAGCATTCGCGCAAGCTGCCGCGCCTCGTCGTTCGTCAAAAGCGAGATCGGGTGACCGGCCTTTTGCTCGACTACGCCGGCCGCGGCGGAACGCGCGGACAGCGACTTCGCGATCGTGGTCGGGCTCGACAGGTCCAGTTGGGGAATAGATTGAATCGCTCCGACCGACGCCGCGGTTTCCCACGGTGCCGTCTTGTATCCGTCGTTCAGGCGGCTGTCGATCGTCCGCCACGTTGAGAGCTGCTTCTGCTCGATAGGATCGGTACCGATCTTCGGGTTGGCCTGATCCCGTTCCATCCCTTGGATCATCGCTGCGCGCTCACTCGCGCTCGCCGTCGAGAAAGCATTGGCCGGGCCGTTCAGGCGAACCAACTCCTGAGCCTGCTTCTCCATCGTGGTGCCCTTCGTCCGAGCGAGAAAGTCGACTTTGTACTCGGGCGACATGTACGATCCAGAATCGTTGAACTCGATCGCCTGATTCACAGCCGTGATCGCATCGTTTTCCCGTGCGAGATTCTGAGACGCGATCTGGTTTTCCATCTGTGCCTTTAACGACACGACCGTCGACAGCACCTGGTTGTGCTTGCCGGCGTCCAGCTTGCCGGCGTAGTAGCCATCGGGCGACGTGAGATCCTTCTCCAGTTTCGTCAGCGCGGGGAGGTCGCCGTTCGCACGCGCGGTAATCGCCGTCGATTGCGCATGCGCTGCCCATTGGGAATCTTTCCAGTCCTGCAGCCGCTTCTCCGCAATAGGCTTCGCGACTCCTGCCAGCGATGCCATATTCGGATACACCGCCTGCACTCGCGCAATGGTCCCATCGATGCCGGCCGGAGTGGTCGCTATATCCTTGCCAGCCGTGTCGAGCAGCGTTTCCGCGTTCGTCCCGATGAGCTGTTGCGTGTTCTTCGTGAGCGTCTCCTGCACGCTCAGAGCCGTGGCTCGGTCCAGCGCCTGTGCCTGAATCGTCGCAACCTTCTTGAAGTGGCTGTCCGGCTGTGCGCCGATCGTCGAGTCAAACGACTGCTTCTGCGCGTCGGCGAGCTGCTTCTCGTACGTCGGTTGGTCAATGGCGCCGCTCATCAACTGCTCGTCGAGCGATTTTTTCGCTGCCTTGACGTTCACCTCATGCGTCTGGAACGCAACGACGTTGTTCGTCCGGGCAAGATCTTGTTGCTGTTGCATGAAGTCAACGGTGGCCTGCGTGCCGGCCTCGCCAAGACCTTGCAGCGCGCGCCCGGTCGCCGCGCCGAACGCGTTCGGGTCTGCCTGAACGGCTGGGCCCGGCTGCGCGACGGCGCTCGCCGGATCTCCAAGGGGAATTCGTGCCATGTGTCCTCCGGTTTAGCTGGTCAGTTTTTTCCAGCCGGTTATCAGTTGCGACGCCCCCGACAGCACCGACGTCATTGCACCGATGCCGCCGGCGCGCTGCTGCTGTTGACCGGCGGCGAGAGTCATCTGAGCCTGCCCGCGCATCGCCTGCGCCTTCGTGTCGGCGCTCAGAATCGTGTTGAACGCGTCGGTCTCCGTGTTCTGGCCGATGCGCTCGCGCACGTCGTTCGACGTACCAGTCCCGACGTCGACGCCGGACGCCGACAGCGCCGCGGTCGCTTGGCCGGTCGTGGTGCGCCCCTGCTCGCGGATGCGCTTCGCCTGCTGGTAGCCGGCCGCCTGCGTCTGGTCGGCCTGCATCAGCTCCTGCTGCGCGTTGAACTCGGCCGCTTGCTGCGCTGCGGTGCCCTGTTGAGCGGCGCCGCTCGCAGACGTCAGCACCGACCCCACCGCCGGCAGAAGTTTCGCGCCAGTCGTCACAGCTCCCAATACCGTCACCGGATCACACATGCGACACCTCGAAAGTCATTGCGGCCCTGTTCAGGCCATACGAGTTACAAAACCACGCAGCTCGGCCGACAGATCGGTCGGCGGCCGCGGCGAGTACAACTAGCGACTCCATCCATGCCTCCACGTACCGGAGGCCAGATCCAGATACCGCGCGCCATCGGCCCGGCAATCGCGAAATTGCAGGCTCGCTGCATCGAACCAGAGACGCACAGTGCCCTCCCACGTGTGGTGACGCTGCTTGGCGCAGATCAGAGCGGTATCGGCCTGCTGCTCGGCCTCTTCGCGCTTCTCATCGGAGAGCGTGTCCTTGCGCAACAGCGCCTCTTTGGTCTTGTTCCGATGCACGATCAGCACGTTGTCGACCAGGTCCGTGATCTCGCCGGCGCCCTTCATGTCGAACTTGTCCGGCACGACGGCTTCCTTCTCGCCCTTGCGCGCGTGGTGCACGAGGTGGATATGCACGCCCGTATCTCGCGCCAGAGAGCACAGCGCATCGACGAATGTCTTCTGGCCGGCGTAATCGTCCGGGGCGATACCGCACTTCAGCAGGCTGTCGATCACGACGTGGTGCACACCGAGTTCCTTGCGGCAGTACCGCGCGACGGCAAGCATGCGCGCCCGCTCAACCGTGCCGACGTGCGCGTACAGCCACAGTCGGTCGTTCGTCCACCGCCCGAAGCCACGAATGAATTCCGGCGCCGGCATTGCGGTTGCCGCGGCCTGGCGCGTCAGGCGCTCCATGGTCGCGATCGGCCGCATCTCCATCGACGCGATGCACACGCGGTCCCCGGCCGACATGGCGTGCAGCATCGCCTCGCCAAGCACAGCGGACTTGCCATGACCGTTCACGCCGCCCCAGAGCGTCACCTCGCCCTCGCGGAAGCGGAGGGCATCGCCAACGCTAGACCACGGCGATGCCGTACCGGACGCGACTTCCTTCGGGCTGTGCAGGTGCTCGACAAGGTCTTCGATGAACTCGCTGGCACGGCGCACGTCCGCGCGGCCGTCATCCTCGTCTCTGGCGTATGCCTCCCAGTCGATCGAGTCGGGTAGTGTTCGGGCCATCAGGCCACCTCCTTGGTGTTTCCATGTCGTTCTGCGGCGAGCTGCGCTACGAGCTCGCACGCGTGGTCATAGGGATTCGGCAGCGTGTCGCCCAACGCATCGAACAGACGGCGCGCAAGCGTGTGCGATGCCGGCCAGCACATCGGCGCGATCGCCATCGGGAACCAGTCGAAGAGCGCGAAGTCCTCGCCGGGCACCGCGCGCCGCTCGCCACAGTGGACGCACGGACCTTCGCGGAACGTGAGCACCAGCGTGTCGGGCACCGCGGCCGCGATGTCAGCGAGCGTGTGCAGCAAATCGCTCCAGGGCACGTCCGCCGACGCGAATACCTCGACGTCGAGCGCGGCGACAGGACGCCAGTCATAGGGCTGGCCGGCGGCCGCCGAGAGCGTCACATTGTCGAAACGCAGCGGCCCGGCCAGCGCCACGAGCACCGGCAGCTCCGGTACGCGGCCAGCTCGGCGCATGGACACGAGCGCGGCTCCGTTGGATGGATAGCGAAGGCTCATAGCGATCAGGCAAAGGGGTTGTCTGAGGACTGGCCGCTCGCACGCGGGGTCGAGTTCTCCAGCCAGTCAGCCTTGAAGCCGCCCCACCCGCGGACAACGCACGTCCGCAGAGCGTCAGCCATCGAGATCCCCGCCCTGTCCGCCTCGGCTTTTGCGGCATCGAACGCCGTAGCAGTGGGGGCCAGCCGCTTGGTCTTGCGCACTGCGAGCCAGTCCTTCGCGAGTTCCGAGGGAACCCCAAAAGATTCGAGATGCGCCTGCGCATCGAAGCGCGGAGCGCGCTGTGTTTGTTTCTTTGAAGATGAAGATGAAGAAGAAGATGAAGAGCCGTCACCCAAGGGGGGCTTTGGTGAAGCTTTGGTGCTATCACCTATGGGGGGCTTTGGTGCGCCCTTCGATGCGCTGTCGTCGCCGGCCTGAAAGCGCGACGATTCACCACGAACCGAACGCACGTACTCGTCCTTGACCATGCGCGACGAGTACCAGATCGGCCCTTCCTGCTCGGCAACCAGCGTCACCGGCTCGCCGTCACGGCGGCCGGAGCGCGGCACGTAGATGCACGCGGCGCACGGCTGCCCGTTGTCGGCGCCCTTCAACACGCCCTTGTGGACGATGGCTCGGAGCGTCGCGAGCGGCGCGCCGATCGCCTGGGCGATCTCCTTGAGCGGCCAGCGCAGGACGCCGTATTCCTCCGAGTCGTGCAGCAGGCACATCACGTCGATCCACACGCCCTTCTCAGCGTGGGTGCAGCGTCGCAGGTTGCTGTTCGCCTGCCAGTCGCCCGGGTAAAACTGGAACGATGGGCGGGTCATACCGGCAGCCCCATCGCATCCTCCATGCGCCGGATCTGCGCCGCGCTGCGGTGCCGGATTTCCAAACGCATGAGATGGCTGCAGCGAGCGCGCAGCACGCGCGTGCCGGCGGCACACATCAGCCGCCCGAGAGCGTCAATACGAAGCTCGCGCGCATGGTCATCAACAGATCGGCCGAGAGCGGCCGCAGAGGCGGTGGCGGCGCGCGTCGACCAGCTTCGCAACTGGATAGCGCCGACGCGGCGCGCGCGGGTCGCAAGGTTTGCCGTCATGGCGCACCTCACGCGGTTTCGGGAGCGCGGTAGCCGGCCGGGTCAGCCAGCCATCGATGGATTTCACGGCAGGACCATCCAACGCTACGCGCCGACCCAAGCTGCACACGCTTCGGGAATCGGCCCGCCAGTTCGCGCTGGCGCACGGTCTCATGGCTGACCGGAATGAAGTGCTTCAGATCGGCCCAACGGACGAAGCCGTCAATCGGAAGCACCCTGGGAACAGGATGGGCGCCATCATCAGACAGCGCATTGCGGATTGCAGACATGGGCGAAACCCTGTTGTTGATTGAACAGGGTCGATGCTAGGGCCGCGGATGTTCTCTGCGAATCCCCGAAAATCTCGCGTTAATTTACCCCCATGGCGTGCGTCACCCTCGCCCCTTCTCGCGTCTGTAGCGCTCCCCGCTCGCGCTCATGAATTTTCTGGCGCGCAATAGCGACTCTGTGCCGAATTCCGGAGCACCGTCATCCACGAATGGATCTCGAAAGTCATGGACTTGATCCCGATACTTGTTCTGCCACTTCTCGACGGTGTCTCGATCCACGGCAAAAGAGGCCATGACAGATTTGACCGGATCGTCATCGATACCAAATTGCGCTCGCATCTCAGGTGCAGGACGACGACGCTTGATCTTTGTGAGAGCGATGATCTCCAACACCCGCTCTGGCGTAGTGCCGAATTTTTCGCAGCCGCCGTCAACATGCGGATCATTCGAAATTGCCTTGCACCACGCGCGGGCCGCCTTCATGAGGCGGATATATTGCACGGCGGTTGCTACACACCCTGCTGCAACGAGCGTGATAGGTCGAGGCCCCGGTTTCGGAATACCCTTCAATAACCCAGGCTCCTCTCGCGTATCAACCATGCGAAGCGCCGCAATCAGTTGCATCGCAACGCTTTCGTCGACTGCTTGAATGTCGCCCCGAACATAGGCCTCGAGATGCTCCACGATGCCCATCCGTGCCTGCTGCCGGTTAGCAAGAAAGGTGTCTTCGGACACGGGCTGAGTCTCGAAGTGCATATCATGCAGATCTCGTTCAGCCGTCTGGAACCGTAACAGCCCCTCGTCCTTTCGCTTGTTCCTGCCGATCATTGCGCCCTCACGCAACCCCTTATGAGGACCCGCGCCAGCCGGGTAAGGGAGCCCGGCTTTCGCCCCGTCGAGCTAGGCGCAGTCCGAAGGATTATGCCGCAGCCGCAGCGCCCGGCCCCTGTAGCCTGTTCACGTACGCTTCGGTGAGTTGCGCAAGCCGGCGCACCTCCGCCGTGGCGTCCGCCAGCATCTCGATCAGGACGGCTCGCTCGTCATCAGACATGACCGCTGCGCCCGCCGGCGACATGCTGTCGCGACGCAGCACCGACGCCAACACGTCGAGCCGCGTCGTCTCGCACGCGAGCGTCACGTCAGGTGACTGCTGATCGTATCGTCGGCAGATGGACGTCGCGCCGTCCGCGTAGGTCGCCGAAAACTCGCCGGATTCGGATCGAAGTGCGATCACGCGCTTATTCATGATTCACCTCCGCGGCCCGTTCCGCGAACCCGCGCGCGCAATCGTTCATGCTTACAGCAGCGTCGCGAAGATACTTGCCGATCAGGTCTGCGGCGTTCAACAGACCAAGATGCGCGGACAATCCAAGCGGCTCGGCGCCCGACATTTCCGGCTCGCACAGGCTGTTGTGAACGAGACGTGCGATTGTGCTGATTGCGTCGGCGGCGCGATTCACGTCACCGATCAGGTTTGACGGAACGGTGGCGTGCTCGCCGACCGAATCGAGTTCGAAGTGGTCGCACGTCAACGCCCCGCGAAAGCTGGGTGCAAGATGGTCTCGCTTCGTTTCAGACATGGCGCACCTCCGCACGAGCGATTTCCGCCAGGCGGCACAACGCGTCGCCGGTGACGTCGAGAGCATCCTGATAGGTCGGCGCAAGCGCGGCCGCGCGCAGGGCGGCGCGGATAATTTCGAGTGGGGATTGCGGTTGCTCGGGACGAGCGAGAACTTGGCGCATGATGCGGCCTCCTTGTACGGTTGAGGCCCGCTGTCCCGTCGCCAAACGGGGTGAGCGGGCACTGAGCAGGGTTGGCGAACCGGCGTACAAGGTAACCGGCAGACCCGAAGGTCTCCCCGCCCAGGCCCGCCCATTGAAGGCGTGCAAAGGCAGCGCAAATAGAAAAGCCGCGGGTCGAACGACGGCGCGGCTTCATTGCGCCTTGTACACGTCAGGTCGCCAAACCCGGCCGCTGTTGTCTCAGCGACGAATGCAGGTTATCCCTGTCGGACGTGAGGCGTCAACAGCGAATTTGTAAACTTGCTCGGTCGTGGCAAGATGGCGGCTCGTATTCGGGGAGAACGTCATGGCTGACCCGATGGAAGAATTGCGCGCGACGGCGGCCCGGCTGAAGCGTGAAAGCGATGATCTGGTGCGAAAAGTCGACGCGCTTCGGCACACCGATACTCACGCGCGCCGAGATACCCCGCTCACCGAAGAGCAGATGCTATTGCTCATCGATCGGGCTATCGCCGAGTTCGAGCGTGCGCCGAAGCGGCCGCCCCACGTGACCCAGGCGGGGGCCGCCGACATGCTCGGGCTGAGTCGCGCGACGGTAGGTAAGCTGGTACGGACCGGTGAGCTCAGACTAAACGGCGTCGGCCGTATCCCGATCGGGCAGATCGATTTGTTTCGCGCCCGCACGAAAAACAAGTGACCATTCCGCCGCTCCAGCGCGGCACATCCCGGGGGACCACCATGAAGAAAAAAGCATTGCTTCTGATCGCCTGCATCGCCGCGGCGCCGACATTTGCCCAATCGCTGTATGGGAGCCATCGATCGAGCCCGTACCTGTACGGCGGCTCGACGGGCTTCGGGTCCGATCAGACCGTCAGCGGCTACACGCGCAGCGACGGATCGTACGTGCAGCCATATCATCGCTCCGCACCTGACGGGAACCCATACAACAACTATTCGACGCAGGGGAACGTCAACCCGTACACGGGCCAGCGCGGCTACAAGAATCCCGGCTATTGATTCCGCCGGCGACGACAGAAAAACAGCTTGCTGGACCGAATGAAGAACTGCAGTTGCACGGGCCACGCCGCCGCGCATGCCGGTCGATAGTGATGCGGTAGCGGCGGCGACGCCCATCGACCGGCCAGCGGCACGAAATCATCTGGAATCGCCTCGATACCATCGAACATCGACGGCTGGGTTTCCTCGGTATGTGACGCTCGCGCCACTCGTCGATTGAGCGTCCGCGCTCCGATCGCCAGATACGTCGCCACGCGCACCGCGTCACCATCGAACCGTTCAAACGTGCGTAGGTATGCGATGGCCTCGGAGAATCGGCCACCGATCGCCCGCGCTGCCGCCGCGGCGTCTTCGCGCATCTCGAGCGCAACGAGCGGCTCGTATTTTTCTGGGGCTGCAAGTCGCGCGCCGACAGCACTGGGTAGAAGATCGCCATCGTCGTCGATATCGTCTCGATCGATTCGCAACGCGAACCGTTCCTTCCGATTGACAAATTTCCCGAACTGGCGCTGCAGCCGGGCGACGATCATGTCGCGCAGGTCTTCGTCGTCCGGGTCAGGAGTTGCGTCAGGATCTGCGTGGAGCTCGTCCACAATCAGCCAGGTTTCGCTCGTCAGATCGTCAACGGAGTGATCCCCTTCCGAAGACCAGGCGATTCGCTCAAGCTGCTTGCGGAGCAGGCTCGTGATGCGCTGGAAGAATGCGAAGGCCCTGTTCAACGGCCCTCCCCGTTAGCCGGGGACGCGTTACCTGCGCCTGTATCGGCAGCGCATGAATTCCTCGGCAGCGATAGCCGGGCGCGACGCCCGGTACTCGATCTGGAGTGCATCGCGCGATGCTAAATCAATCGTATGAAAGATCAATGCATCCGAGCCACAACCTCAAAAGCACTGCTTCTGAGTTGAGCAAGTCGTGACCGTATGGTCAGCACGTATATGCCGGCGCGCGCCTGCGACCTGACCATCCACCGCGATCGGACTGTGGCACCAGCGCAACCGGCGAAATCGAGAGTAGCCGTACGAATCAGGGGGTTCTTCTGGGGGTTTTTTATTCACCGAACTGCGGCAGATCATTGTCTGACAAGGCATAGCGGCCACAATGCCGTTGCCGCCGCCCCACCAAATTCCGCGCTCGTCGCACGAACCCCGCATGACGCAAGTCTGCGGGGTTTTTTGTTGCCGCCGAAACGCATGCACCCTTCCCCTTCCGAAAAAGCGCCCAGCCACGGGCGGGCCGGGCGGAATGCCACCGGTATTCCGGCGACAGGAGGTGACGGATGTCCTGCCGCGCCCGCACGATCATCGATCGCGCCAGGCGGCGGCCGACCCGGGTGCCGCAGTGCCGGACGCGTCGTCGCACCAGCACTCACGCACACCGGGCGATGTGCGGCTTAGCTGCCGCGATACAGCGACTTCATTTCTTCAGCGGTGGCCGGGCGCACGCCCGTTGCACGCGAACCCGATGCCGACGCACCTTGCGCCTGTGCACCGTAACCGCTGGCGTCGGCGCCTTGCGCTTGCGCCAGCGCGCTGCGCTGTTGCTCTGCAACACGCGCCGTTGCGGCCTGGATCGCTTCCGGATAATGCGGATCTTCGCCGCGAGCCGAGTTGTAACCTGCCTGCTGCAGCTGGACCAGTTCGGCGCGAACCTGCGCGCGGGTGATCGTCGAACCCGACTGGGCAAACGACACGACCGGGGCAACGAGAGCAGCGGCGACGACAACAGCTTGAACGAGCGACTTCATGATGACCTACCTCCAGATTTGTCTGTGTTCGCGGTGAACACCTTGTTCATCGCTGACAACCCGAAGTTTATGTAGGCGGATGCTTAAGAATAAGGCAGCTTTCTGGAAGACATCCTTCCTGATTTACGGGTTAACCCTAGATCACCTGCCAGGCCGACGATGCGCACATGCAGGCATCGCCCGACATCGAATCGCATGAAGATTCGCCGGAAAGCAAAAGCCCCGCGAAGCGGCAACGCTTCGCGGGGCTCGGACAGAACCGGAATCGCACGAGATTCCGGCAGTCGCCGGTCAACCGGCCAGGCCAGTACGCGGACGAAACGCCCGTCAAGCGAACCGGCGCCGCATGACCCTTGCGGACGCGCCCGTCCGCCCGGTTACTGGCTATCCATCGGACACTTCAGGTTGCAGCCGTTCGGATCGCCCAGGTCGCCCTTGCGGCGCAAGGCCGACTTCTTGCCGCTCTGGTATTTCTGCGACGGCGTCGACGCTGCGAACGGCATCTGCGGGTGCTCGTTCAGGCGAAACTGTTCGCTCAGGATACCGCCAGGCACACCAGGGGAATTCTGCGCGAGCGCAAACGGCGAAACAGCGACCAGCAGCCCCGCGGTCAACGCTGCCGCGGCGAGGGGAACGGAAAATTTCATGGCGGGATGACGCTTGAACGGCGTGCTTGTTGGAACGTTGGTCAAGCGGCAAGCGTAGCGCAAATCCCCCGCTGCTGCAGCGCGGTTCGATCGCGCGCGCGTTACCGCGAATTGCCGCCCGGCACACTCGCGCCGTCGCCGCCGGCCAGCCCCGTCGCGATGCTCGTCAACGTTCCGCACGCAGCCGGGTCGTAGCCGTCGAGATGCGCGACGCGCTCGACGAAGCGCGCGTCGCGCAGCAGCGCCAGTACGCCGGCAAGCGGCCGCGCGTCGAGCCGCGCGCGTTCGCACGCGAAATAATAGTCTTCGTCGACGACCGGGATGAAATCGAGCCCGAAATGATGGGCCGCAGGCTCGACGCCGAAGCCGAGATCAGCCATCCCGCTCGCGACGAACGCCGCGATCGCCGAATGTGTGAGCTCGGCCGATGCGTAGCCGTCGATGCGCTCGGGATCAATGCCGATCGCGCGCAGCGCGAGGTCCAGCAGCATGCGCGTGCCCGACCCCGGCTGGCGGTTGACGAAGCGGATGTCATTGCGCGCGAGATCCGCGAGACCGCGAACCTGCTTCGGGTTGCCGCGCGGGACGAACAGCCCCTGCTGGCGCCGAGTCAGGTGGATCAGCACATGACGCGTATCGTCGAGCCACGGTCGGTAGATTTGCGCGCACTGCGCACGAAACGCACCGCGCGGCAGATGGAAGCCCGCCAGGTCGCACTCGCCGCGGGCAAGCGCCTGCACGGCCTCGACGCTCTCGCGATACTTGATGTCGACAGCCGCCTGCGCGTCGACGAGCGCGGATACGAGCGTCGCGACCGCGTAGCCATGCGACGCGTGAATGCGCACGGCACCGTCGCGCTGCGCGAGCCGCCGGTTCAGGTCGCTCGCCACTTCGGCCGCCAGCGTCCGCAGGTTACCGTCGAGCCGGCTACGCGCGAGGCGCTGCGCATCGACGACTGCCTGCCCGAGCGCCGACAGCGTCGAGCCCTTGCCGCGCGCGGTTTCGATCAGTTCCCCGCCGATGCACGCCTCCAGCGCGCGCAGCATGCCCCACGCGTGCCGGTAGGACAGCCCTTTCGCGTGCGCGGCCTGCGCGATGCTGCCCGTGTCGGCCACGAGTTCCAGCAACGGCGCGACATCCGACAGGCTGGCCGCACGGCCTTCCGTGTCGCGTACGGTCAGATACGCGTCGCATTCGATCCGAATCAATTATGCACTCCGATTTCCTATTGCGACCGCCAAATCTTCCGCTTATCGTTGGTTAAAATCAATCAGAACGAAGTCGCAGTGCGCACTATATGAATCCCGAGCGCATATGAGACTTTGGAGGAGCACAACCGATGTCCCCGAATTCCCAAGCGCCCGACGCGCTCGTCGAGCGTCATGCGCGCGCCGGCCGGTCGCTCGTTGCGATCCTGCACGCGATCCAGGACGACGCAGGCTACGTGCCGCCGGGCTGCGTCGCACCGCTCGCCAGGGCGCTCAATCTGTCGCGCGCGGAAGTGCACGGCGTACTGACTTACTACCACCACTTCCGCACCGCACCGCCCGCCCGCGTGACGATCCAGATGTGCCGTGCCGAAGCGTGCCGCAGCATGGGCTGCGAAGCGCTGGCCGCGCATGCGGAAGCCCGCACGGGTTGCCGGTTCGACACGGCGCACGGCGATGTCGCGAACGCGCATGCGACCGGTGACGTCGCGCTCGAATCGGTGTACTGCCTCGGACTGTGTGCGCAATCGCCGTCGCTGACGGTCAACGGCGTGCTGCACGCAAAGGTCACGCCGGAGAAATTCGACGCGCTGCTTGCCGAGGCGGTCGCCCATACCCCGGAGGCCGCATGACGACCCGCATCTACGTTCCGCGCGACTCGTCCGCACTGGCACTCGGCGCCGACGCGCTCGCTGCCGCCATCACGGCGGAAGCACAACGGCGCGGCGTCGCCGTCGAGCTGGTCCGCAACGGTTCGCGCGGGCTGCTGTGGCTCGAGCCGCTCGTCGAGGTCGGCACGGCCGCCGGCCGCGTCGGGTATGCAAACCTGTCGGCCGCCGACGTGCCGGCCCTGTTCGACGCAAACTGGCTCGACGGCGGCACGCATCCGAGCGGTGTCGGCCTCGTCGACGCATTGCCCTATCTCGCGCGCCAGCAACGCCTCACGTTCGCACGCATCGGCCTGACCGATCCGCTGTCGATCGACGACTACCTGCAATACGAGGGCCTCGCCGGCCTGAAGAACGCGCTCGCGCTCGATGGCGACGCCGCGTGCGAAACGCTGATCGAATCGGGGCTGCGCGGCCGCGGCGGTGCCGCGTTCCCGGCCGGCATCAAATGGCGCACGGTCCGGCAAGCCAGCGCCACGCAGAAATACATCGTCTGCAATGCAGACGAAGGGGATTCGGGCACCTTCTCCGACCGCCTGATCATGGAGTGCGACCCGTATTGCCTGATCGAGGGGATGATCATCGCGGGCGTCGCGACCGGCGCGACGGTCGGTTACATCTACGTGCGCAGCGAATACCCGCATGCAATCGCCACGCTCGAAGCCGCGATCGTCCGTGCACGCGAAGCCGGCTGGCTCGGCGAGCACGTGCTCGGCTCCGCGCATGCGTTCGAGCTGCACGTCGCGAAAGGCGCGGGCTCGTACGTGTGCGGCGAGGAAACGGCGCTGCTCGAATCGCTCGAAGGCAAGCGCGGCGTCGTGCGGGCGAAACCGCCGCTGCCCGCGCTCGCGGGCCTGTACGGCCAGCCGACCGTCATCAACAACGTGATCACGCTCGCGACGGCGCCCGTGATCTTCGCGCGCGGCGCCGCGTTCTACCGCGACTACGGGATGGGCCGCTCACGCGGCACGCTGCCGTTCCAGCTCGCGGGCAACATCCGCCACGGCGGCCTCGTCGAGCTCGCGTTCGGCGTCACGCTGCGCGAGCTGCTGTTCGACTTCGGCGGCGGCACGGCAAGCGGCCGGCCCGCGCGCGCCGCCCAGGTCGGCGGCCCGCTCGGCACCTACCTGCCCGACCATCAGTGGGACGTGCCGCTCGACTACGAAGCGTACACGGCGATCGGCGCGGTCGTCGGGCACGGCGGCATCGTGCTCCACGACGATACGTCGAACCTCGCCGAGCTGGCCGAATACGCGATGAAGTTCTGCGCGATCGAGTCGTGCGGCAAGTGCACGCCGTGCCGGATCGGTTCGACACGTGGCGTCGAGACGATCGCGCGCATCCGCCACGGCGACACGTCGGAGCGGCAGGTCACGCTGCTGCGCGACCTGTGCGACACGATGCTGGCCGGTTCGCTGTGCGCAATGGGCGGCATGACACCCTATCCGGTGCTGTCCGCGCTCGACCATTTCCCCGAAGATTTCGGGCTCGCCGCCGGCAAGGATGCCGCGTCGGGTCCGGTCAAGGCTGCGGCCTGACCCAGAAGGAGCCCTGCATGTCCCTCGACACGAACAACGTCCGCCAAGGCGGCTGCGGCTCGGGCCAATGCGCGTGCAAGAGCGCCGCGCAAGCGCGTGCCCGCGACCCGTTCGACGATACCGACTACGGCACGCCGCAACGGCATGCCGATACCGACGTCACGCTCGAAATCGACGGCCAGCCGGTCACCGTGCCGGCCGGCACGTCGGTGATGCGCGCGGCGATCGAAGCCGGCGTCAACGTCCCGAAGCTCTGCGCGACCGATTCGCTCGAACCGTTCGGCTCGTGCCGGCTGTGCCTCGTCGAGATCGAAGGCCGGCGCGGTTATCCCGCCTCGTGCACGACGCCTGCCGAAGCGGGCATGAAGGTGCGCACGCAGTCGGACCGGCTGCAGTCGCTGCGTCGCAACGTGATGGAGCTGTACATCTCCGACCATCCGCTCGACTGCCTCACCTGCCCCGCCAACGGCGACTGCGAGTTGCAGGACATGGCGGGCGTCGTCGGGCTGCGCGAGGTGCGCTACGGCTTCGACGGCGCGAATCACCTGAAAGACCGCAAGGACGAGTCGAACCCGTACTTCACGTACGACCCGTCGAAGTGCATCGTCTGCAACCGCTGCGTGCGCGCCTGCGAGGAAACGCAAGGCACGTTCGCGCTGACGATCGCCGCACGCGGCTTCGAATCGCGCGTCGCCGCGGGCGAAAGCGAATCGTTCATGGCGTCGGAATGCGTATCGTGCGGCGCATGCGTCGCCGCCTGCCCGACCGCCACGCTGCAGGAAAAATCGGTCGTGCAACTCGGGCAGGCGGAACACTCCGTCGTCACGACCTGCGCGTACTGCGGCGTCGGCTGCTCGTTCAAGGCCGAGATGAAGGGCACGCAGGTCGTGCGCATGACGCCGCACAAGAACGGCCTCGCGAACGAAGGCCATGCGTGCGTGAAGGGACGCTTCGCGTGGGGCTACGCGACGCACAAGGACCGCATCACGAAGCCGATGATCCGCGAGAAGATCACCGACCCGTGGCGCGAAGTCAGCTGGGACGAAGCGCTCACCTACGCGGCAACGCAATTCCGCAAGCTGCAGCAGAAGTACGGCCGCGACTCGATCGGCGGCATCACGTCGTCGCGCTGCACGAACGAGGAAACCTACCTCGTGCAGAAACTGGTGCGCGCCGCATTCGGCAACAATAACGTCGACACCTGCGCACGCGTGTGCCACTCGCCGACGGGCTACGGCCTCAAGACGACGCTCGGCGAATCGGCCGGCACGCAGACGTTCGCGTCGGTCGGCCAGGCCGACGTGATCGTCGTGATGGGCGCGAACCCGACCGACGGGCACCCGGTGTTCGGCTCGCGGCTGAAGCGGCGCGTACGCGAGGGTGCGAAGCTGATCGTGATCGACCCGCGCCGCATCGACGTCGTCGACGGCCCGCACGTGAAGGCCACCCACCATCTGCAGCTGCGCCCCGGCACCAACGTCGCGATCGTCAACGCACTCGCGCACGTGATCGTCACCGAGGGGCTCGTCGCCGACGCGTTCGTCGCCGAGCGCTGCGAGACACGCGCATTCGAGCAGTGGCGCGAATTCGTATCGCGTGCCGACAATTCGCCCGAGGCGACCGCCGACGTGACGGGCGTGCCGGCGGAACAGGTCCGTGAAGCCGCGCGCCTCTATGCGACGGGCGGCAATGCCGCGATCTACTACGGGCTGGGCGTGACCGAGCACGCGCAGGGCTCGACGACGGTGATGGGCATCGCGAACCTCGCGATGGCGACCGGCAACGTCGGCCGCGAAGGCGTCGGCGTCAATCCGCTGCGCGGCCAGAACAACGTGCAGGGCTCGTGCGACATGGGCTCGTTCCCGCACGAGCTGCCCGGCTACCGGCACATCAGCGACACGATCGTGCGCACGCAGTTCGAACAGGCGTGGTCGGCCACGCTGCAACCCGAACCGGGGCTGCGCATCCCGAACATGTTCGACGCGGCGCTCGACGGCAGCTTCAAGGGGCTCTACTGCCAGGGCGAGGACATCGTCCAGTCGGACCCGAATACGCAGCACGTCGCGGCCGCACTGTCGGCCATGGAATGCATCGTCGTGCAGGACATCTTCCTGAACGAGACCGCGAAGTACGCACACGTGCTGCTGCCCGGCTCGTCGTTCCTCGAGAAGGACGGCACGTTCACGAACGCGGAACGCCGCATCTCGCGCGTGCGCAAGGTGATGCCGCCGCTCGCAGGCTACGCGGACTGGGAAGTCACGCTGATGCTGTCGCGCGCGCTCGGCTACGAGATGGACTATGCGCATCCGTCGGAAATCATGGACGAGATCGCGCGACTCACGCCGACGTTCTCGGGCGTGTCGTACGCGAAGCTCGACGCGCTCGGCAGCATCCAGTGGCCGTGCAACGAGCACGCACCGGAAGGCACGCCGACGATGCACATCGACGCATTCGTGCGCGGCAAGGGCAAGTTCGTGATCACGCAGTTCATCGCGTCGCCGGAGAAGGTCACGCAGCGTTATCCGCTGATCCTGACGACAGGTCGCATCCTGTCGCAATACAACGTCGGCGCGCAGACGCGCCGCACCGAGAACGTCCGCTGGCACGAGGAGGACCGCCTCGAGATCCATCCGCACGACGCGCAGGATCGCGGAATCCGCAGCGGCGACTGGGTCGGCATCGAGTCGCGTGCGGGGCAGACGGTGCTGCGCGCGCTCGTGACCGAACGCATGCAGCCGGGTGTCGTCTATACGACGTTCCACTTCCCCGAATCGGGTGCGAACGTGATCACGACGGACAGCTCGGACTGGGCGACGAACTGCCCCGAGTACAAGGTGACGGCCGTCCAGGTCTTGCCCGTCGCGCAGCCGTCCGACTGGCAGCAGGCCTACGCGCGCTTCAACGCGGAGCAGCTCGATCTGCTCGAGCGCCGTGCGGCCGCGACCGCCGGCGTGACCACGGGCAAGTGAGGAAGCGATGGACAACGGACACCTGATCGACATGGCCAACCAGATCGGCGCATTCTTCGAATCGATGCCGGATCGCGACGAAGCGCTGGCCGGCATCGCCGACCATATCCGGCGCTTCTGGGAGCCGCGGATGCGCCGCGCGCTGCTCGCGGCGCTCGACGATCCGTCAAGCGAGGCCGCGCAACGCGCGGCGCCGATCGTGCGCGACGCGATCGCCGTACACCGCGCGTCCCTCGTGCCTGCCGCGGCAAAGGCCTGACCGCCCCGCTACGCGGGCCGCGACATGCCCGCGAACCAGCTTTCGCAGTGGCGCAGCAACGCATTCGCGTCGGTCGCCGTGCGCCCGCGCGCGGCCACGTAACCGTCGGGCCGGAGCAGGTAAAACGACGGCCGCGAGCGGCCGTATTCCTGCGCAAGCCCGGCATCCCCGCCTTCGGCATCGGTGACGCGCCAGACGCGCACCGCGTCCGGCATGATCCGTTCGAGCCCCTGCGCGAGCACCTGCGCATCGGCCGGTATCGGCGGCAACGCGCCGGCGTCGGCATCCGGCGGCTCTTCCAGCAGCAGCAACGTGAAACTCGCGGGATCGTGCAGGTCGTATAGCCGCGCCGTGCCGGGCGCCTGACCGAGCGGCCCGTCGACCACGCGCACGAACGCATCGGGTGCCCGCTCACCTGCGCGCGGCCCGCCGTCTAGCACGCGCTCCAGCGTGAGCGGGCTCTTCCGGTACTGCACGCCGAGCTCGCTGACCGTACGCCGCACGGCGTCGCGCATCGGCCCGAACGACGCCAGCAGCGGCACGACATGATCGCGCAGCAGCTTCATCGCGCCGCGCTCGGCTTCGACGACCTGCGTGACGAAACCGGTCTGCCGCAACACGTCGCGCTCGATCGGATGACGTTCCGCGTGATACGTGTCGAGAAGCCGCTCGGGTGTGCCCGCGCCGAGCACGCGCGTGAGCTTCCAGCCAAGATTGAACGCTTCCTGGATGCCGGTGTTCATGCCCTGCGCGCCGGCCGGACTGTGGACGTGCGCGGCGTCGCCCGCGAAGAACACGCGGCCGTGACGCAGCCGGTCGACCATCCGGCTGTGCAGATGAAAATAGGACGACCACACGAGATCGCTCGGCGAGATCGACACACCGGCACGGGCACGCACGATCGCGTCGCATTCCGCGAGCGACGGGACCGGCGCATCGGACGACGCGTCGCTGCCGGGCGGCCGGTCGGCCACGAGCCGGTAACGGCCGCCGCCCATCGGAAACAGGCCGGCCATGCCTTCGGGCGTCGCGAACAGGTGGATCTCTTCGTCCGGCCAGTCGGGTATCGCCGCGAAATCGGCGAGCAGGAACGTCTGCTCGAACGCCTGCCCGGTGAAGCCCAGGCCGAGCAGATGCCTGACCGTGCTGTGCGCGCCGTCGGCGGCGATCAGGTACGACGGCGCGAACGATTCGTCGCGACCGTCGGCGCGGCGGATCGACACGTCGAGCGACGCGCCGCCCGCATCGCATGCGGTCAGCGTCGCGCCGCGCTCGACCGTCACGCCGAGCCGGGCCAGATGCTCGGCGAGCAGGCGCTCGGTGACCGTCTGGTCGAGAAACAGCAGGTACGGATAGCGCGTGTGCAGCGGATCGAAATCGAGCCGCGCGATCACGCGGCCGTCGGCATGGAGCGCGGCCGCATGCGCACGATGGCCGAGCGCGAGAAACGGTTCGACCGCGCGATGCTGCTCCAGCAGTTCGAGCGTGCGCGCCTGGATGCCGATCGCGCGCGAATGCGGCGCGGGCGCGCTTAGCCGATCGATGATGCGCACCGGCACGCGGGCCCGCGCGAGGCTCATCGCCGCGGCAAGGCCGGTCGGCCCCGCGCCGACGATCAGCACGGGCCGGATATCGGGCAGTGTGTCAGCCATGAGAACCTCGATGACACGCGATCCTGCAAGTCTACGCCGCTCCACGTGACGGGGCCATATGCCGATCGGCCGACGCGCGGCACCGCCGCGCGGTGTGGGAAAATACGCCCTTTCCGTCAGTTTTCGCGTCATGGATACCGCATTCGACCGGGCGTATGCCGCACACCGCGCGGGCCGCCTCGCCGAGGCCGAGCACGGCTATCGCAACGCGCTCGCCTCCAATCCCGCCAACGCCGACGCGCTGCATCTGTTCGGCGTGCTGCGGCACCAGCAGGGCCAGCACGCCGAGGCGGCCGACCTCGTCGGCCGCGCCGTCGCGCTGCGTCCGGACGATGCCGCGCTGCAGCTCAATCTCGGCAACGCGCTGAAGGCGCTCGGCCGGCTCGACGAAGCGGTCGACCGCTTTCGCAACGCGCTGACGCTCGCGCCCGAATTTCCGCTCGCGCACTACAACCTCGGCAACGCGTATGCGGCGCTGCAGCGCCACGACGATGCGATCGATGCATTCGGCCGCGCGCTGCGGCTCACGCCCGACGATGCATCGATCCACAACAATCTCGGCAACGCGCTGAACGCTCTGGGCCGCCACGACGACGCGCTCGCCGCGTTCCACCGCGCGCTCGAGTTGCGGCCGGGGCATGCGGGAGCGCACAACAACCTCGCGATGGCGCTGAACGCGATGGGCCGCGCCGACGACGCGATCGCGCACTTCCAGGCCGCGATCGCCGCGCAGCCGCGCTTCGTCGCCGCGCACTTTAATCTCGGCAACACGTTCGACGCGGTCGGCCGGCATGCCGAGGCCGCCGCCGCGTTCGAAGCCGCGCTCGCGCTGCATCCGCCGTTTCCGCTCGCGCTGTTCGGGCTCGCGAACGCACTGAGCGCGCAGGCGCGCCACCGCGACGCACTGCCCTTCTACGAGCGTGCGGTCGGTCTCGATCCGTCGTTCAGCCTGGCCTGGCTGAACCTCGGCAACGCACATCACGCGCTCGGTGCGCACGAGATGGCGCTGCGCGCGTTCGACCAGGCGCTGCGCGTCGCCCCCGATCTCACGCTGGCAAAGCTGCACCGCGCGGTCACGCTGCTGACGCTCGGCGACTTCACGCGCGGCCTGCCCGCCTATGAAGCGCGCCACGACACGCCGGGCGCGACGCCGCTCGGCACGCTGCCGCGCTGGCAAGGCGAACCGATTGCGTCGCGCACGCTGCTGATCCGCGCGGAACAGGGCTTCGGCGACACGCTGCAGTTCGTCCGCTTCGTGCCGCTCGCGCGCGCGCGCTGCGCGCGCGTCGTGCTCGAAGTCCAGCCGGAACTCGTTACGCTGCTGGCGCCGGCTGCAGCGCGCTGGCGCGTGACCCTCGTCGCACAGGGCACCGCGAAACCGCCTGCCGCCGATGTCGCGTGCACGCTGATGAGCTTGCCGTTCCTGCTCGGGCTTCAGGCGGAGGACATCGTCGCGGGCTCGCGCTACCTCGACGCCCCCGACGGCGCCGGCCGGCGCTTTCGCGGCTCGCTCGGCGGGCAGTCGAAGCGCAAGTTCGGCCTTGCATGGTCGGGGCGACGGCAGGCGCAGGAAAACCGCTCGATGCCGTTCGACGCGCTCGCACCGCTGCTCGCGCTGCCGGATATCGACTGGATCGTGCTGCAACCCGCACTCGACGAGGACGAACGCGCGCGCGTCGACGCGCATCCGCGCGTGCATCGGCTCGACGGCCGGTTGAACGACTTTGCCGACACGGCCGCGCTGATCGGGCGGCTCGACGGCGTCGTCACGATCGATACCGCGGTCGCGCACCTCGCCGGCGCGCTCGGCAAGCCGCTGTGGGTCATGCTGCCGTTCGCGCCCGACTGGCGCTGGTTCACCGGCGACGACTGCCCGTGGTATCCGCAGGCCAGGCTCGCCCGCCAGCCCGCACCGGGGCAATGGCTCGACGTGGCGGCAGCAGTCGCCGGCATGCTGCGCGAAGCCTGAGCGCGGACGAAAAAAAGGGAGCGCCGTTCACCCGGGCTCCCTTTTTCAATGCAACGCGTGCGGCCGGCGCCGCGCGGCATGCGCTTGCCCGTCAGGCCGCCTTGTACTGGTTGCGAGCCTCGGGCGTGCGATACAGCACGAGTGTCGCGATCAGCCCGCAAATCGCGGCAACGCTCAGCCACAGCCCCGGCGCGGCCTTGTTGCCGGTCTGATGAATCAGCAGCGTCGAGATCGCGGGCGTGAAGCCGCCGATCGTCGTCGCCAGGCTGTATGCCAGCGAGAAACCGGCCGTGCGCACGTCGGCCGGCATCACTTCGGTCAGCGCGACGACCATTGCGCCGTTATAAGACGCATACAGGAATGACAGCCACAGCTCGACCGCGAGCAGCCGCAGGAACGACGGATCGCCGACGAGCCACAGCACGGCCGGGTAAGCCGACAGCAGCGTCAGCACGGTGAACGCAATCAGCACCGGGCGGCGACCGATACGGTCGGACAACGCACCGGACAGCGGCAGCCACACGAGATTGGAAATCCCCACGCAGACGGTCACGACGAGCGCGTCGAGCGACGACAGGTGCAGCACTTCCTTGCCGAACGTCGGCGTATAGGCGGTGATCATGTAGAACGACACCGTCGTCATGATCACCATCCCCATGCCCGCCACCACGACGCCCCAGTTGTCGAGCATCGAACGCATGATCTCGCCCATCGTCGGACGATGACGCTTCGCGAGGAACTCGTCGGTCTCCTTCAGCGAACGCCGGATCAGGAACAGGAACGGCACGATCAGGCAGCCGATCAGGAACGGAATGCGCCACCCCCACGCGGTCATCTCCTCGGCCGGCAGCGCGCGGTTGAGCAGCACGCCGACGAGCGCGGCGAACACCACGGCCACCTGCTGGCTGCCCGACTGCCACGACGTATAGAACCCCTTGTGGCCCTTCGTCGCGATCTCCGACAGATAGACCGACACACCGCCGAGTTCGACGCCCGCCGAAAAGCCCTGCAGCAGCCGGCCGAGCAGCACGAGCACCGGCGCGAGCACGCCGATCGTCGCGTAGCCGGGTATCGCGGCCACCGTGAGCGTGCCGAGCGCCATCAGCCCGAGTGTGAGGATCAGCCCCTTGCGCCGGCCGTGGTGGTCGATGTACGCACCGAGCACGATCGCGCCGACCGGCCGCATCAGGAAGCCCGCGCCGAACACCGACAGCGACAGCATCAGCGACGCGAATGCGTTGCCGCTCGGGAAGTAGGTTTTCGCGATGGCCGACGCGTAATAGCCGTAGACCATGAAGTCGTACATTTCCAGGAAGTTGCCGCTGACGACCCGGAACACGGTGCGGAATTTCGATTCCTGCGTGATGGCGTGTGACGCTGTGGACATGTTTTTCTCGCTCAGCTCGGATGGCGCGAATCCGCGCCGCATGGATCCGACGACGCACGCGGCGCCGGGCCGGCGCGCACGGGCATCGCTGCCCGCCGGCGGCGCACCGCGCGACGACGCGCGCACCGGCATGGTTCGCGCATCATGCCACGCCAACCCGACATTTGCCTTGTGCCGCCGCGACCGTCGCCATTGCCGTCGCGGCACGCTTCTCGTACGAATCGTCCCGAATCGGAAGCAAAAATCGGATTGATCTGATCGACCTGCTCTCGCCGCCTGACCACAATGTCACGATTAGCGACGACATTTCCGCGCCGCGGCCGGCACGGTTGCCCGTGTCGCACGGCGTACTGCCCTCATGACCCCATCGCCCCTCGTCCCCGTCGAAGGCGCACTCGCCCGCCCTCGCGTCACGCCGCTCGATATCGTTCCGTCGTTCGGCCGCGAATGGACCTTTCGCGGCGCCCCCGGTGCGCGGCCCGGCAGGCACTGTCTCGCCACGCTGACGACATCCTGCATCGACGTCGACCGGCCGCACAGCGCGTGCCGCTGGCAGCCACGGCCCGTGGCGATACCGACGCCGGTTTCGGCTGGCGCCCCGGTCGTGCCGGCTGCTGTTACCGGCACGCGCATCCGCCGCTCTCACGACCGGCGTGCGAGGTACGCGATCTGCTGGAGCATCGGCGCGCTCGGCATCATCGGCTGGTTGATCGCCGCATATGAACCGCCTGCGGGATTCGGGCCGACATACGCGATTCACGCGGCCGGCAGCTTGCCGGATCACGCTACGTCGTCGTCCGGCGCCGTGCGGGTTGCGACGGTGCAGCCGGATACGTCGACGAGCGCGCCACCGCAGCGCACGATGGCCGCACCTGTCGCGACAACGGCCGAAGCGCCGCAGGTCATGCCCCCCGTCACGCTTCGTCCGGCATCGCTTCGTCCCGACGCAACGACCAACGTGCCGCCCACGGCATCGTCACTCCGTTCGAACGACAAACGCGGCGCGACGACGGCGGCGCCGGCCCGGACCGCGCCCCCGTCTCGGCTGGCCTCGCGCCCACCGGTCCGGAGCAGCACGGCCGCTCCAAGCGCACATGATCAGTTCGCCCCCGCGTCGCCCGCAGTCGCCGCACCACGCGACACGCTCGACGATCCGCTCACGCTGATCGCGACGGCAAGCACGCTGCGCGCTACCCAACCCGCCCACGCAACGCGCACGCCCGCCGCCGGTTTCGACTGGACGGCACAACTGTCCCACCGCCGCCTGACCGATACGCCGGACGCGTTCGCGCGCTGACGGCCGCGCCATGAAAAAACCCGGCGAAGCAAGCTTCGCCGGGTTTTGCCCGTCTCTCTCCGTCCGTCTGACGAATCGTTACTTGTGTACCGGCAGCCCCGTCTCGGTCTGCTTTTCGAGTTGCCGCACCTGCTCCTGCAGATCACGCAACTGCATCTGCGCGGCCCGCTTCTCGACCTGCAGCGCCTGTGCCTGCTCCTGCGCCGAACGCTGCCGTTGCGCGACTTCGGCCTGCTGGCTACGCGCAACGCTCAGGTCGGCCTGCAACTGCTGCGCCCGGTTTGCCTGCAGCGCGATCACGCGCTCGAGAAACGCTTTCTGCGCCTCAAGCTCGGTACGACGGATCTCGATATCGGCGAGTTGTACGGTCTGCTGAACGAAGTTCGCGTACACCATCTCCGCGCGGCTCTTCTCCTGCGACCGGATCACACGCCACAGGTGCTTGTCCTGGAACAGCGCGACGTAGTACGTCATCTCGCGCGGATCGAACATCAGGCTCGCACCGTAGCTGCCGTTGTACGTCGTGCGCATTTCGACGATCCGGCCATCGTGCAGCATCTGCGTCAGCTCGGCGACGTTGCCTTGCGCGGATGCATCCGTCGCCACCGCGGTGGACGCCGCCGCGTCGCCGCGCAGGCTCGTGACCGCCGGGCGCGTACCGGCGGCCGGCGCGGTCGCGTCGGCGGACCAGGCCGTGCCCGCTTGCATGCAGGCAGCCAGCGCAACGATCCACGTTGCGCATCGTGCAGGGGAAAAATTTCGGAAAACCAACGTCGAACTCCGGCGAACGAATCGGAACTCGCGATTATCGTTCAAAACGAAACGGCCGCATCTCGAATTTATCGGGATGCGGCCGGCCTTCGTACGACGCGAAAAAAGTAGCTGGCTACAGGCGGGTTTCGCGCGCCGCGCGCAGGAATGCATCGAGCAGCGGCGTGCAGTCGAGCAGCTCCGAGCCGCCGGCGCGATGGAACTCGGGGTGCCACTGCACGCCGACGACGAACGGCGAACGCCTGTGACGGATGCCTTCGATGATCCCGTCGCCCGCCGACACGGCCTCGATGTTCAGATCGCGGCCGAGATCGCGGATCGCCTGATGGTGAATCGAGTTGACGATCGCCTCGCTGCGCCCGGGAAACATGCTCGCGAGCGTCGACGAATCGGGAAAGCGGATCGCGTGTCGATGCTGGTCGTAATGCTCGCTCACGTGAGCATTCGCGGTCGGCACGTCGGTGGCGATGTCCTGGTACAGCGAGCCGCCGAACGCGACGTTGATCAGCTGGCAGCCGCGGCACACGCCGAGGACGGGTTTGCCGGATTCGACGAACTCGTGCAGCAGCTCGAGTTCGTACATGTCGCGCACGCGATCGCCCGGCCATTCGGGGCGGGCGTCGGACGCGGCGTAGGTTTGCGGCGATACGTCGGCGCCGCCCTGCAGCAGCAGCCCGTCGAGATGCTTCGCGTAGTCGCGCAGGCGGATGTTGCTCGGGTGAATCATGCCCTGGTGTCCGACGGTCGGAATCATGAACACGAGCACGTCGCGCGACATCACCCAGTGCGCGATCGATTCCTCGAGATACTGCAGCGTCTTGCCCCGCAGCCCCTTCGCACCCGGTTCCGGATGGAAGATCCGCGCCGACACGCCGATGCGCAGCGTGCGCTGCGTGATGCGCTGGCCGGCGCGGTCGAACAACCGGCGCGCGCGCGCGGCCACGATCCGGCCAAACACCGACCACGGCGTGTCGCTCTGTTTCAGGTAGGCCGGCGGCGCATTCTGCGCGCTCGCCGGCGGCGGGCGCGGTGTGTCGAAGTCGGGCTGCGCGCCGAACCCCGGCGGCGGCGCGCCATGCTTCGGCGGCGCGGCAGCAGCGCCATCGACGGCGGCGCCCGTTGCACCGGGCGCGCCCGGCTCGGACGCCGCCGTGACCGGCGACGCGCCGTCCGCGGCGACGTTCTGCGCGGCGGCGGCCTGGGCTGCCGGCGCATCGGGCGCTTTCGCCGGATCGGTACGGGGGGAATCGGAAGAAACGGAGGAGGTGCCGGGCAGACCGGCCGGGGAAGGCGTGTTTTCGCTCATGACGATGGTCTGGTACGTCGCTCACGCGTATGGATAAACGAGGATTCATTATGCTTCAGCGCACGATCGCGCGGCAAACCTGCAACATCCTGTCGATATTGTTGCAAGTCGGCGGCAAACTGCGCCGGCAAGCGCCCCGTCCCTCGCACCGGCAAGCCGGTGCACCGCCGCCGGTACTGGACACCAGTGATATATCACAATAATATCCAGGCATCGTCCACGCTTCCCGATCGCCCGCGCCATGATCGCGCCCCGGCCGGCCGCCGCGCCGCACCCCGCATGAATGCCCTGACCGACGTCACCCGCGACCGCCCCGCCGCACCGGTGGCCAGCCTCGCCGACCGCGCGTACGCACTGATCCAGCGCGACATCATCACGATGCGCCTGAAGCCCGGCGCCGCACTCAACGAAGCCGACCTCGTCGCCCGCACCGGGATCGGCCGCACGCCGGTGCACCAGGCCGTGCATCGGCTCGTGCTCGAAGGACTGCTGTCCGTGATGCCGCGCAAGGGATTGATGGTGCAGCCGCTGTCGCTCGACGACATCGTCGCGGTGATCGACGTGCGGCGCATCAACGAAGCGCACTGTGCGGAACTCGCCGCGCGCCATGCGACGCCCGACGATCTGGCGCGCCTGGCCGCGCTGCTCGACGAAGGACAGGCGTGCGTCGACACGCACGACGTCGAGGGCATGATGGAACTCGACCGCGCGTTCCACCAGGCGATCGCCGCGGCCGCGCGCAATGCGGTTCTCGCCGACATCCTGCGCGCGCTGCACGAACGGTCGCTGCGCTTCTGGTTCGTCACGCTGTCCGAACCCCACCATCTCGCCGACGTCCAGCACGAACATCGCGAACTGTTCGACCGGCTGTCCGCGCACGATGCCGCCGGCGCACGCGCGGCCGTCGAAAACCATATCGACTCGTTCCGCTCCACGCTTCTTCAACATCTTCGCCCCTGAGCCGCCATGACCACTTTCACGCCCTTTCCCCCGCTCGCCCAGCTCGCCGCCGACCTCGCCGCCGGCCGGACCACGAGCCGCGCGCTCGTCGACACCGCGCTCGACCGGATCGCCGATCCGTCGGGCCAGGGTGCGGTCGTCTTCACCGAAGTCGATGCCGACAACGCGCGTGCGGCCGCCGACGCGCACGACCGGCTGCGCGCCGCGGGCACCGTGCTGTCGCCGCTCGCGGGCATTCCCGTGTCGGTCAAGGACCTGTTCGACGTCGCGGGCCAGGTGACGCGCGCGGGTTCGCGCGTGCTCGACGGCGCGCCGGCCGCGCGCACCGATGCGGTCGCCGTCGCTCGGCTCAAGCGGGCGGGCGCGGTGCTGGTCGGCCGCACCAACATGAGCGAGTTCGCGTTCTCGGGGCTCGGGCTGAATCCGCACTTCGGCCACCCGCGCTCGCCGTACCACCGGGACGTACCGGGCGACGCACGGATTTCCGGCGGCTCGTCGTCCGGCGCGGCCGCGTCCGTCGCCGACGGGATGGCCGCCGTCGCGCTCGGCACCGACACGGGCGGCTCGATCCGCATTCCGGCCGCACTGTGCGGGCTGACGGGATTCAAGCCGACCGCGAGCCGGATCCCGACACAAGGCGGCGTACCGCTGTCGACGACACTCGACTCGTTCGGCCCGATCGGCCTGACGGTCGCCTGCTGCGCGCTCGTCGACCGGATGCTCGCGGGCCTCGAACCGCACGTGCCGGCCGCCCGGCCGCTCGAGGGCGTACGGCTCGGCGTGCTGACGAACTACGTGACGGACGGTGTCGATGCCGACGTCGCGGCCGCGCTCGACGCCGCGCTCAAGCACCTCGAAGCCGCCGGCGCGATCGTCACGGAAGTGCGCTTCCCGGCACTCGACCGGCTGCCGGACGTCAACCGCTTCGGCTTCTCGCCGATCGAGGCGTACGCATGGCATCGCCCGCTGCTCGCGCGGCACCGCGACCAGTACGATCCGCGCGTGCTCACGCGCATCCTGAAGGGCGAACCCGCGAGCGCGGCCGACTATCTCGACCTGCTCGCCGCGCGCACGGCGATGCTCGACGAAGCCGCGCACACGGTCTGGGCGCGCTTCGATGCGCTCGTCGCGCCGACGGTGCCGGTCGTGCCGCCGCGCATCGCCGACCTCGAAACGGACGACGCCGCGTTCACGCGCACCAACGCGCTGATCCTGCGCAACCCGAGCGCGTTCAACTTCCTCGACGCGTGCGCGCTGTCGCTGCCCTGCCATCCGCGCGACGCGGCGCCGGTCGGCCTGATGCTCGCGGCCGCACCGCATCGCGACGACGCGCTGCTCGCGATCGGCCAGGCCGTCGAGGCCGTGCTCAATACGATCCGCTGAACGCAGCCAGCCGAGCGCCGGCGGACAGGACGCGCGGTGCGGCAGGTTGCCGCACGCGCGCTGTCAGTTTCGTGCCAGACCGTTCGCGCTAAAATCGCGCGATTGTTTTCCGGACCGACCCCACGAGGAACCCCGCCGACATGAACGACTACACGCTCGCAATCCGCCGCGAACGCCGCCTGCTGATGCTGCTCGGCTGGGTGTGCATCGCCCTGCTGGCCGGTGCGCTCTACCTGCAGTACGTGAAGAACGAAGATCCCTGCCCGCTGTGCATCATCCAGCGCTACTTCTTCTGTGCGATCGGGATCTTCGCGTTCCTGGCCGCCGGGATCCGCAACTGGCGCGTCATCTGGGTGCTCGAGCTGCTGATCGCGATCGCCGCCGCCGGCGGCGTCGGCACGGCCGCCCGGCATCTGTCGATCCAGATGAATCCGGGCTTCAGCTGCGGCTTCGACACGCTGCAGCCGATCGTCGACAGCCTGCCGCCCGCGCAGTGGTTCCCCGGCATGTTCAAGGTCGCCGGGCTGTGCGAGACCGTCTACCCGCCGATCCTCGGCATCCTGCTGCCCGGCTGGGCCCTGATCGGCTTCGCCGCGATCCTGGTTGCCGTCGTCGCGAGCCTCTGGCGCCATCGCCGCAAGCTCGCGGCCTGACCGGCCGGTTTCGCACCGGCCCGCGCGCGGCCCGCTCACCCGGGCCGCACGCCGCCGGCCGGCAAGCCCGGCACCGGAGCACCCGCCGAACCGGCCCGGCCGGTCGCCCCTGACCGGCCGTACCTGGGCGGCCCCGCGTAAACACCTACTTCGCCGCCGCCCGGATAGCCGGGCGAACACGCATCGCGCGACTTCCGCGCCCAGCCCCGCCGCGCCTGCGTTTTGGCCCGATGCGCACGCATCGGCGCCCCGATCCCGAGCGGCGGGCCTATGATCGACATGATCGCCTCCTGATAGCCCGGATCAGCGCCCCGCGATGTTCCCGTCGCCGTGCGGTGCTATCTTCCGGACTGGATGGCGATCTACGTGCGCGAGGCCAGGCGGTCTCACCACCCCTGCGTAACGCGCGCCCGATCCGCAATGTCGACTGGATTCATCATGACAACGCAAACCATCCGCATCCGTCATCCTCATGGCGTCCGCGCATCCGGCGGTGCCGTCCGCGCGCACCGTCCCCGCGCCGCCGCACCGCATTCGCCGTGCGGCCGGCCCGCCCCGCTCCCGTCCGTCATCGTTGCCGCCACGCTCGCCAGCCCGCGCCGCGTGTCGTGCCGCGTCGTTTCGCACGGGGTGTGCTGATGGAAGCCTGGCTCGGCGATCTGCAGCAACTGCTCGCGCACGGCGAAGCGGCCGTGCTCGTGACGGTCGCGTACACCGACGGTTCCGCGCCGCGCGAAGCCGGCACCAAGATGCTCGTCACGCGCGACACGGCCCGCCATACGATCGGCGGCGGTCATCTGGAATGGAAGGCGATCGAGATCGCGCGGCATCTGCTGAAGGACGGCGCGCATGTGCCACACGCGCGCCGGCTCGAACGGCTCGCGCTCGGCCCGAGCCTCGGCCAGTGCTGCGGCGGCGCCGTGGTGCTCGCGTTCGAGCGGCTCGACGTCGGCGATCTCGGCTGGATCATGTCGCTCGCGAAGCGTGTCGCGGCCGGCGCCGCGACCGTGCGTAGCGTATCATTCGGCCCCTCGCCGGGCGCGCCGCTGTTGAGCGAGCCCGAATCGGAAGCCGCGCGTGCCGACTGCCTGCTGTGGGAAACCGGCGGCGTGTCGCTGATGACCGAAACGATCGCGCCGTATGCGTTCCCCGTCGTGCTGTTCGGCGCCGGGCACATCGGCACCGCGCTCGTGAAGGTACTGGCGACGCTGCCGTGCCACGTGCGCTGGATCGACGAGCCCGATGCGGTGTTCCCGCCGGCCGACGCGCTCGCCGGCATCGGCAACCTCGCGATCGAGGCGGCCGCCGCCCCGGCCGACGCCGTCGACACGGCGCCGCCGCAGTCCTACTTCGTCGTGATGACGCACGACCACGCACTCGATTTCGTGCTGGCCGAGCGCATCCTGCGACGCGGCGACTATGCATACTTCGGGATGACCGGCTCGCACGCCAAACGCGTGCAGTTCGATCATCGCCTCGCGGCGATCGGCATCGACCCGGCCCAGGTCGCGCGGATGCGCTGCCCGATCGGTGTCGAAGGCATCATCGACAAGGCACCCGAAGTGATCGCGATCTCGGTGGCTGCGCAATTGCTGCAGGCCGTCGAAGCGAACGCGGCCGCGCAGGCTTCCCCTACCTACTGACCGACCAAGAACGACGCCATGACCCCGACATTCAAGGACAAGATTGCCCGCGCGCCGAAAGCGGAGCTGCACATCCACATCGAAGGCTCGCTCGAGCCCGAACTGATCTTCGCGCTCGCGCAGCGCAACGGCGTGAAACTCGCATACGACTCGATCGACGCGCTGCGCGCCGCCTACGCGTTCACCGACCTGCAGTCGTTCCTCGACATCTATTACGCCGGTGCGAGCGTGCTGCTGACCGAGCAGGATTTCTACGACATGACGGCCGCGTACTGCGAACGCGCGCTCGCCGACAACGTCGTCCACACCGAACTGTTCTTCGATCCGCAAACGCACACCGAACGCGGCGTGCCGATCGAGACGGTAGTCGCGGGCATCGAGCGCGCACTCGCCGATTACGAGCAGCGCGGGCTGTCGAGCAAGCTGATTCTGTGCTTCCTGCGCCACCTGTCCGAAGAAGACGCGCTCGCGACGTTCGAATCCGCGCTGCCGCTGTTCGAGCGCTATCGTCATCGCCTGATCGGCGTGGGCCTCGACTCGTCCGAACTCGGCCATCCGCCGACGAAGTTCGCGCGCGTGTTCGACAAGGCACGCGCGCTCGGGCTGAAGCTCGTCGCCCATGCCGGCGAGGAAGGGCCGCCCGCATACATCTACGAGGCGCTCGACGTGCTGAAGGTCGACCGGATCGACCACGGCGTGCGCAGCATCGAGGACGCGGCCCTGGTCGAGCGTCTCGCCAGGACGCGCACGGCACTGACCGTCTGCCCGCTGTCGAACCTCAAGCTGTGCGTGTTCGACGACATGGCGAAACACACGCTGAAGGCGCTGCTCGATCGCGGCGTCGCGGTGACGATCAACTCCGACGATCCGGCTTATTTCGGCGGCTACGTCAATGAAAACTACTTCGCGACGGCCGAAGGGCTGCAACTCACGGATGCCGAAGTCCATGCGGTGATCCGCAACGGCTTCGAGGCATCGTTCATCGAACCGGCGCAGCGCGACGCACTGTACGCGCGCCTCGACGCGTACTGGCAGGCCGCCTGACGGCCCGCATCGAGGAACGCCAGACAGATGAAACACGGCAACGGCATCCGCTTCGCAACCACCGGCCCGGCGTCACGCCGGAACGGTCGCGTGCGTGCCCGGGCAGCGCGCGCGCCATTCGTCGCCCGCCCGTGCTTGCCATCGCGGTTTGCCGCTGCGGTCGCCGCTGCGTTCGCCGCCGCACCGGTCGCGAACGCAGCGGCTGCGAGGCCCGCCGGCAACCACTCGCCGGCGGCTTCGGCCGCCACGTCCGCCCGCGCAACCGCCTCCGGTCGTGCCGCATACAGCGTGCCGCTACCGCTCGCGAAGCGCCGTCCCGCCGCCCTCCGGCGTCGATCGCTTTCTTCTGTTCGCCTTACCTTGATGCAGGACCATTCGTCATGACGCAAACCGCTTTCCGTTCCCAGCTGCTGACTTTCAACGGCGACCCGGCGCAATCGAGCCAGGCCGCGAACTACGAGACCGACGGCCTCCTGATCGTCGACGACGGCAAAGTCGTCGCGGCCGGCCCGTACGCGCAGCTCGCCGCGACGCTCGCGCGCGACGCGATCGTCCATGACCTGCGCGACAAGCTGATTGTGCCCGGCTTCATCGACACGCACATCCACTATCCGCAGACGGACATGATCGCGTCGCCGGCACCGGGCCTGCTGCCTTGGCTGGACAAGTACACGTTCCCGACCGAGCGCCAGTTCGGCGATCCCGAGCATGCGCGCGAGGTGGCCGACTTCTTCGTCGACGAACTGCTCGCCTGCGGCACGACGAGCGCGCTCGTCTACTGCACGGTGCACAAGCAGTCGGCCGACGCGCTGTTCGCGGCGAGCGACGCACGCGACCTGCGGATGATCGCGGGCAAGGTGCTGATGGATCGCAACTGCCCCGAATTCCTGCGCGATACCGCGCAATCCGGTTACGACGACAGTGCCGAGCTGATCGGCCGCTGGCACGGCAAGGGCCGCCAGATGTACGCGCTCACGCCGCGTTTCGCGCCGACGTCGACCGAAGCGCAGCTCGAGGCGTGTGGCGAACTCGCGCGCCGCCATCCGGACGTGTTCGTACAGAGCCACGTCGCGGAGAACGTCGACGAGGTGAAATGGGTGGCCGAGCTGTTCCCCGGCCATCGCAGCTATCTCGACATCTACGACCGCTACGGGCTGCTGCGCCCGCGCGCGGTGTACGGCCACTGCATCCACCTCGACGACGAGGACCGCCGCCGGATGGCCGAGACGCGCACCGTCGTCGCGCACTGCCCGACGTCGAACTTCTTCCTCGGCAGCGGGCTGTTCGATTTCGACAAGGCCGGTGAATACGACGTGCCCGTCACGCTCGCGACCGACGTCGGCGGCGGCACCTCGTTCTCGATGCTGCAGACGATGAACGAAGCGCACAAGGTCGCGCGGCTGTCGGGCCACCACCTGACCGCGACCCGGATGTTCTGGCTCGCGACGGCCGGCGCCGCGCAGGCGCTCGACCTCGCCGACACGGTCGGCACGCTCAAGCCGAGCACCGAGGCCGACTTCGTCGTGCTCGATCCGCAGGCCACGCCGCTGCTCGCGCGCCGCACGAAGCGCGCGGATTCGCTCGAGGAACTGCTGTTCGCGTTCGCGCTGCTCGGCGACGACCGCGCGGTGTACCGCACCTATGCGGCCGGCGAACTCGTCCACGAGCGCGGGGCGGCGCGCCGCCCCGCCGCGTAACGGCGTTCCGGGGGGGCCCGGCAGGCGCGGGCGTTCGCCGCCGCGTCTGCCTGCCCGTCTGCCCGTCTGCCCGTCTGCCCGTCTGCCCGTCTGCCGTACAGCCGGCGCTTGCCGAGCGCCAGGCACCGCGCCGCTCGACCGCTTTCCCGCACGCGACACGCCGTGCTAGAATTCGCCGCTCATTGGGGAGTAGCCGCTCCGCTCGATGTCCCGCGCCCCCGGCGCGCATCGTGACGGAGGCGTCCGTCAACAGACTTGGCCTTGCGGCCATGGCGGGCGCAGCCACCTAGGCCTGGCGAGACCGATGGTTCACAGTGCGCCGCATCAGGGCCCGGCGCGCCGTGGATCGTCGCTCGCACGCACAACACCGGCCCGTGGAACCCCATACGTGTCCCAAGCCTTCCTGATCTCCACCGGCGCCGTCGCCCTCGCTGAAATCGGCGACAAGACCCAATTGCTTTCCCTCGTCCTGGCCGCACGCTATCGCAAGCCGGTGCCGATCATTCTCGGCGTGCTCGTCGCGACGCTCGTGAACCACGGTTTCGCCGGCGCGCTCGGCGAATGGCTTGGCGCATTGGTCACGCCGTCGATCATGCGCTGGGCGCTCGCGTTCTCGTTCATCGCGATGGGGTTGTGGATCCTCGTGCCGGACAAGCTCGACGCCGACGAGGCCAATGCCAACCGTTCGCGGCTCGGCGTGTTCGGCGCGACCCTCGTCGCGTTCTTCCTCGCGGAAATGGGCGACAAGACGCAGATCGCGACCGTCGCGCTGGCCGCGCGCTTCCAGGACTACATCGGTGTCGTGGCCGGCACGACGTTCGGGATGATGCTCGCGAACGTGCCCGCGATCCTGCTCGGCGACCGTTTCGCGCACCGCCTCCCGACCAAGCTGGTGCACGGCATCGCGGCCGTGCTGTTCGTCGTGCTCGGTGCGCTGGCGCTGCTGGGCGTCGGGGTCTGACGGGGAAGAAAATGGCAGGCGCGGCCGGACGGCCGCGCCGAGGCTGATGCCGCGTTACTTGGCGGCGGCTGCGCCCGAAGCGGGCGCCGCCGGCACCGCGCGCTCGTTGGCGGCCGGTGCCGCCGGGCCGCCGCGCTTGTCGACCGGCAGCCGGACCGAGCGGACCGCGCCGTTCGACAGCGGGAAATCGGCGAGCGCGCTGCGTGCGAGGAACGGCATCGCATACAGCAGCGTGCCGTTGTCGCCGGTCGTGCGCGCGGACACGTTGTAGACCTCCTTGCCCGTCGCGCGCTCGGTGATGCGGATGCCGAGCGTGTAGTCGAACACCTGATACGTCTGCGCGACATAACCGGCCGGCATCGGCCCCCAGGGCCCCCACGGGCCCCACGGCCCGCGCCGCCAGTACGGCCCCGGCCCGACGAACCACGGATCGTAATAGACGGGCTGCGGCACGGTCACGAGATCGCTGCCGACCGCATAGGTCAGCCCGACGAGATACCGTGCCTGCGCCTGCGGCACCTGCCGGAACGCATAGGTGGACAGCTCGTTCGCGACGATCGGCTCGTAAGTCGACTGCTCGATGCTGTTCTTCTGCGCGTCAGTACGGGTGAACGCATAGGTGCGTGTCGCGTCGCTGCCGCTCCAGTCGGAGAAGGCCGTGACCTGGGTCGTCACGTAGCTGGTGCAGCCGGTCAGCAGCGCCACGCACAGCACCGCCGCCCAGCCCGCACCGCGTTGAATCCATTCGCGTTTCATGTTGATCCTCGTCGATCCGTCACCCGTTCGTCGCACCGCGCGAACCGTAACGGGATGCCGATAATACGCGGACTCCCGGAACCGGTAAAAAGTTCGCCCGGCACGCAGCCGCAAGCCTTTGTACAATGGCCCGGTTCGCCCGGCCCGCGTGACGGGCCCGCCCCCCACTCCACCGATCTCGACGACCATGTCCGACAACGCCTCCTCCACCGTGATCCGCCGCGCCGACTACACGCCGCCGGCCTTCCTCATCGATTCCGTCGCGCTCGAATTCGATCTCGCGCCGGCCCGCACGATCGTCAGGAATACGATGCGCGTGCGCCGCAATCCGGACGCCGCGCCCGCGCCGCACCTGGAGCTGATGGGCGAAGCGCTCGAATTCGTCGGCGCATGGCTGGACGGCGCGCCGCATGGCGCCGTGCGCGCGCACGAGCACGGGCTGACGGTCGAGAACGTGCCCGATGCGTTCGAGCTGACGCTCGAAAGCGCATGCGCACCCGACCAGAACACGACGCTGTCGGGTCTCTACGTGTCGAGCGGCAACTTCTTCACGCAGTGCGAAGCCGAAGGCTTTCGCCGCATCACCTACTTCCTCGACCGCCCGGACGTCATGGCGTCGTACACGGTGACGCTGCGCGCCGACAAGGCCGCCTACCCGGTGCTGCTGTCGAACGGCAACCTCGTCGATTCCGGCGACCTGCCCGACGGCCGCCACTTCGCGAAGTGGGAAGACCCGTTCCGCAAGCCGAGCTACCTGTTCGCACTGGTCGCCGGCAAGCTCGTCGCGATCGAGGAGAAGATCACGACCGGCTCGGGCAAGGAAAAGCTGCTGCAGGTGTGGGTCGAGCCGGCCGATCTCGACAAGACACGTCACGCGATGGATTCGCTGATCCATTCGATCCGCTGGGACGAGAAGCGCTTCGGCCTCGAGCTCGATCTCGACCGCTTCATGATCGTTGCGGTCGGCGACTTCAACATGGGCGCGATGGAAAACAAGGGGCTCAACATCTTCAACACGAAGTACGTGCTGGCGAACCCCGAGACCGCGACCGACACCGACTTCGCGAACATCGAGTCGGTGGTCGGCCACGAGTACTTCCACAACTGGACCGGCAACCGCGTGACCTGCCGCGACTGGTTCCAGCTGAGCCTGAAGGAAGGGCTGACGGTGTTCCGCGACCAGGAATTCTCGGCCGACATGGCCGCGGGCGACGCCGTCGAATCGGCTGCCCGCGCGGTCAAGCGCATCGAGGACGTGCGGGTGCTGCGCCAGCTGCAGTTCGCCGAGGATGCCGGCCCGATGGCGCACCCGGTGCGCCCGGAGAGCTACGTCGAGATCAACAACTTCTACACGATGACCGTCTACGAGAAAGGCTCGGAAGTCGTGCGGATGTACCAGACGTTGTTCGGCCGCGACGGCTTCCGCAAGGGGATGGACCTGTATTTCAAGCGCCACGACGGGCACGCCGTGACCTGCGACGACTTCCGCCACGCGATGGCCGACGCGAACGGGCGTGACCTCGCGCAGTTCGAGCGCTGGTACAGCCAGGCCGGCACGCCGCGCGTGTCGGTGCGCACCGCGTACGACGCGGCCGCGCGCCGTTATACCGTCACGCTCGCGCAGGGCTACGGCGACGCGTCGCCGGCCGCGCGCGAAACGCAGCAAGGGCCGCTGCTGATCCCGTTCGCGATCGGCCTGATCGGCCGCGACGGCCGCGACCTGCCGCTGCGCCTCGACGGCGAAGCCGCCGCGGCGGGCACGACGCGCGTGCTCGACTTCACCGACACCGAACAGACCTTCACGTTCGTCGACGTGCCGGAACAACCGCTGCCGTCGCTGCTGCGCAACTTCTCGTCGCCGGTGATCGTCGAGTACGACTACAGCGACGACGACCTCGCGTTCCTGCTCGCGCACGACAGCGATCCGTTCAACCGCTGGGAAGCCGGCCAGCGCCTCGCGACGCGCGCGCTGCTGACGCTCGCCGCGCGTGCCGCCGCGAACGAGCCGCTCACGCTCGGCGAGAACTTCGTGGCCGCCTTCCGCCGCGTGCTGACCGACGCGACGCTGTCGCCTGCGTTCCGCGAACTCGCGCTGACGCTGCCGTCGGAAACCTACCTCGCCGACCAGATGGCGGAAGCCGATCCGGCCGCCGTGCATCGCGCGCGCCAGTTCGTGCGCCGCCAGCTCGCCACCGCACTGCGCGCCGACTGGCTCGCCGCATACGAGCAGCACCAGACGCCCGGCGCCTACGAACCGACGCCCGAGGCTTCCGGCCGCCGCGCGCTGAAGAATCTCGCGCTCGCGTATCTCGCCGAACTCGAGGATCCGGCCGATGCCGTGCGCCTCGCGACCGCGCAATACGACGCGGCGAACAACATGACCGATCGCGCGGCCGCACTCGGCGCGCTGCTGTCCGCCGCGGCCGCCGGCGCGAACGAACCGGCCGAGCACGCGCTCGACGATTTCTACCGCCGCTTCGAGAAGGAAGCGCTCGTGATCGACAAATGGTTCGCGATGCAGGCCGCGCAACGCGGTACGCCCGCGCAGCCGACGCTCGCGAAGGTTCGCAAGCTGCTCGCGCACCCCGCGTTCAACCTGAAGAATCCGAATCGCGCACGCTCGCTGATCTTCAGCTTCTGCGCGGCCAACCCGGCGCAATTCCACGCGGCGGACGGCTCGGGTTATGCATTCTGGGCCGAACAGGTGCTCGCGCTCGACGCGATCAACCCGCAGGTCGCGGCGCGCCTCGCCCGCTCGCTCGAACTGTGGCGCCGCTTCACGCCCGCGTTGCGCGACCGGATGCGCGAAGCGCTCGAGCAGGTCGCCGCCGGCGCGAAATCGCGCGACGTGCGCGAGATCGTCGAGAAGGCGCTCGCGTAACGCAATCCTCCGCATCGCTCACGCGCGAAACGGCCGGTGCCGCCAGTGGCGGCACCGGCTTTTTTATTGCGCGAATACTGCCGGCCCCGGACGCCGTCCCGGGGTCTGACCGCACTGCTTGCCACCGCTGCACGGCGCGTCCCGCGCGTCTTCGCCGCCGGAAACCGGCCCGGCTCGGCCGCCCGGCCATGTAACCGGACGAAAAAAGCCGGCGGCACGGGAGGCGCGACGGGTAAAATTGCGGCCATTCAAGGATTCTTTGGCCTTCTGGAGTCTGTCATGTCCATTGCCCGCCGCACCACGCTGTCGAAGTTCCTGATCGAACAGCAACGTGAGACCAACAACCTCCCCGCCGACCTGCGCCTGCTGATCGAAGTCGTCGCACGCGCGTGCAAGGCGATCAGCTACAACGTGTCGAAGGGCGCGCTCGGCGAGGCGCTCGGCACCGCCGGCAGCGAGAACGTCCAGGGCGAAGTGCAGAAGAAGCTCGACATCCTGTCGAACGAGATCCTGCTCGACGCGAACGAATGGGGCGGCAACCTCGCCGCGATGGCATCGGAAGAAATGGAAACCTTCTTCCCGATCCCGGCGAACTACCCGCGCGGCGAATACCTGCTCGTGTTCGACCCGCTCGACGGTTCGTCGAACATCGACGTGAACGTGTCGATCGGCACGATCTTCTCGGTGCTGCGCTGCCCGGACGGCAAGCAGGCAACCGAGGAATCGTTCCTGCAGCCGGGCACGCAGCAGGTCGCGGCCGGCTACGCCGTGTACGGCCCGCAGACGGTGTTCGTGCTGACGACCGGCAACGGCGTGAACTGCTTCACGCTCGACCGCGAAGTCGGCTCGTGGGTGCTCACGCAGAGCAACATGCAGATCCCGGCCGACACGCGCGAATACGCGATCAACGCATCGAACGCGCGCCACTGGTACGACCCGGTCAAGCGCTACGTCGACGAACTGAACGCCGGCAAGGACGGCCCGCGCGGCGACAACTTCAACATGCGCTGGATCGCCTCGATGGTCGCCGACGTGCACCGGATCCTGAACCGCGGCGGCATCTTCATGTACCCGGCCGACAAGCGCACGCCCGATCGTCCGGGCAAGCTGCGCCTGATGTACGAAGCGAACCCGATGTCGTTCATCGTCGAACAAGCGGGCGGCGCCGCGACGACGGGCACGCAGCGCATCATGGAAGTCCAGCCGACCGGCCTGCACCAGCGCGTGCCCGTGTTCCTTGGCTCGAAGAACGAAGTCGAGCGCGTGACCGGCTATCACGACGAAGCAAAATAATTGCACTGCAGCACTAGACGGAGGTGCGATGCGCAAGTACAATCGCGCCTCTTGATGTGGCCCTGACCGGTCGCATCACAGTGAAGTGAAAGCGGGAAGTCCGCCGGATCGATGGTTTCGCAAAGCAGCAGCAGCAAGCTGAAAAAAAATTCGCAAAACCTATTGCCAAGATCCCGGAAATCACCATATAATTTCATTTCTCTGCTGCCGGTGTAGCTCAGTTGGTAGAGCAGCGCATTCGTAATGCGAAGGTCGTAGGTTCGACTCCTATCTCCGGCACCAAGACATAAAGGTCTGACAAGCATCGCTTGTCAGACCTTTTCTCTTTTCCGGCGCCGAAATCGTGCGCCCGCCGTCTCGCCTCACCCAGTCCGCTTGCGGGCATCCCCGGACTCCCGTATCACGCGCCGACGACTACAATCGCCGGACACTCCACCCTCGCCCCCTTCTTCATGCGCACCTGGCGTATCGAGCGAGCGAATCTCGCCGCGCAGCTGGACGTGTCCCGCACGACGCGCCTCGTCGCCGCGATCGGCGGCAACGAGCCGAACGCATTCGCGGCCGAAATCCTGACGCTGTTCGACGACGCGCTGTCCATCACGCAGTGCACGATCTTCGCGTACGAGTTCGGCAATCGCCCGCGCACGATGTCGGTCGCCGATCATCGCGGAGGCCGCTACCTGCGCGACCTCGCCGACACCTACGCACGACATTTCTACGCACTCGACGGCAACCAGCAGATCGTGTCGACAGCCCATCTCGGTACACGCCGCCACGATCTGCTGCTGCACCAGCAGGCCGGCGACGAGATCGATCACGAAGCGTATCGTGCCGCGTGCTACCGCGGCCCCGACGTATCCGACCGGCTGGCGCTGCTGATGCAGCCCGGCGATGCAACGTGGCTGTCGATCAACCTGTACCGTGCGCATCGCAGCGGCACATTCCAGCCGCGCGAGATCGCCGCAATCGAAGCGCTTGCGCCACTGATCGCGCAGGCCGCAAGGCATCACTACGCGCTCGCCGGTGCGGCGCAGATCGGTATCCCGCAACGGATGCTCGCGCGACTGCGCCATGCATGCCCCGATTTGTCCAAGCGCGAGCTCGACGTGCTGCGTGGCGTACTCGACGGCCAGACCGCGCACGAGATCGGCGAGACGATCGGCGTGAAGGCATCGAGCGTCGTCACCTACCAGAAGCGCGCATACCGGCGCCTCGGCATCTCGAGCCAGCGCGAGCTGTTTGCGCTGTGCATGCAGCCGTGAAACGTCGCGGCCTGCGTTGAGCCCCTCGCTGTACCCGAATTGGGGACAACCGACGCACGACCGGCTTCCATACTGTCCCGACCTGTTGCGCGCATCTTTGCGTCGATGCACGCACGTCAAACCGGACTCCCCTGGAAGCCAACGATGGATATCGACTTCAAGCCCTACCCGTTCGTCGCCGAGCGCCATCCCGCGCATCTGCCGGCCTGCGACGACGGTATCGATACGCACCGGCATCGCGTTGCGATCGTCGGCGGCGGCCCCGTCGGCCTGGCCGTCGCGCTCGGCCTCGCGAACCACGGCATCCGCAGCGTGCTGATCGAGGCCGACGACGCAGTCTGCCACGGCAGCCGCGCCATCTGCATCTCGCGACGCAGCCTCGAGATCATCGAGCGGCTCGGCGCGCTCGACGACTTCCTGCGCAAGGGGCTGCCGTGGACCGGCGGGCGCAGCTTCTACCGTCGCGACGAAGTGCTGCATTTCACGATGCCGCAGGACGAAAACCAGAAGCTGCCACCGATGGTGAATCTCGCGCAGTATCACATCGAGCAGTTCCTGCTCGACGCCGCGCTGCGCCGCCGCGAACTCATCGAGATCCGCTGGCAGACGAGAGTCACCGGCGTGACCCCGCAACCGGACGGCGTGCGCCTCGACGTCGACACGCCGCCCGGCGGCTACGCACTCGACGCCGACCGGGTCGTCGCGTGCGACGGCGGGCGCAGCACGATGCGCGACGCGCTCGGCCTGTCGCTCCGGGGCACGAGCTACGAGGGCCGCTACGTGATCGTCGACATCGCGCTCGACAGCGACCGGCCGACCGAACGACTGGCGTACTTCGACCCGTCGTCGAATCCGGGCTCGACGGTGCTCGTTCACAAGCAGCCCGACAACGTGTGGCGGATCGACTACCAGTTGCGCGACGATGAGGATGCCGAAGCCGCCGTAAAACCGGAGAACGTGATCCCGCGCGTGCAGAACCTGCTCGACATGATGGGCGAGCGCGGCGACTGGTCGCCGATCTGGATCACGATCTACAAGGCGAACGCACTGACACTCGAACGCTATCGGCACGGGCGCGTGCTGTTCTGCGGCGACGCCGCGCACCTCGTGCCGATCTTCGGCGTGCGCGGCGCGAACTCGGGCATCGACGATGCCGACAACCTGGCATGGAAACTCGCGTACGTGACGCGCGGGCTCGCATCGGACACGTTGCTCGACAGCTACTCGGACGAACGCGTGTTCGCGACGCACGAGAACCTCCGCTACGGCACCAAGAGCACCGAGTTCATGGCGCCGCCGTCATTCGCGTTCGAACTGATGCGCAAGGCCGTGCTGTCGCTCGCGGTCCGCCATCCCGCACTGCGTTCGCTGATCAATCCGCGCCAGACGACGGCCATCGCGTATGCGACGTCGCCGCTCAACGCGGCCGAACGCGACACGTTTTCGGCCGGCCCCGCGCCCGGCACGGTGCTCGCCGAATGCCCGCTGATGCTGTACACGGCACACGGCAGCGACGTGCGCCGCGGCCATCTGACCGACCTCGTCGCTCCGCGCTTCACCGCGTTCTGCTTCACCGCGGACGGCGTGCCCGATGCGACGCTGGCCGATCTCGAACGCCGCCTGCAGGCTGCGCGGATGCCGTTCGCGCTCGTCACGCTCGCGCGGCATGCGGCACCACGGCAACCGGCCTGCGGCGGCCATGACGTCGACGGCCGGCTGTTCGACATGTACGGCGCGCGCGACGGCACCGTCTATCTCGTGCGTCCGGACGGTCACGTACTCGGCCGCTGGCACGATGCGCGCGCCGGCGACGTGGCCGCCGCACTCGAACGCGCACTCCATCCTTGCGCATCGACCGATCCTCAGGAGACCACATGATGACGGATACCGAACGCGACACCCTCTACACCGACCTGTGCCGCACGATGACGCGGATCGGCGAAGCCGATGCGTCGCTCTTTCTCGCCCGCTTCGCACTGCTGTCGATCGAGGCGATCGGCGACACCGCGACCGTCGCACGGCTGATTGCCGACGCAAGCGACGGCTTGCCCGCCGCGAACATGCAGGCTCCGACGCCCGGACGGTGACGCTCACGGCCGACCGGTTTCACCGGCGGCCATTTCTTACAGATTCATTTCGCCGCGCATCGCCCGTGCGCCAGCCTCGCCGTATGCAGACGAATTCCCTGGAAAATCCCGTTAAGGGTGCATAACATTACTTAACGATTCCGACCCGTCTATCGCGTTACATTGCGTGGGCGGCGCGGCGGGTCGCAATGCCGCCTTCATTCAGCTTGCGGCGACACAGCCGACGTCCGGTCATTCGACACAACACAAGGAGAGGATCACCATGACTCATGGCTTGATTATGTGGCTCATCATCGGCGCGATCGCCGGCTGGCTTGCCGGCTTGCTCGTCAAGGGCGGCGGCTTCGGGCTGATCGTCGACATCATCGTCGGGATCGTCGGCGCAGTGATCGGCGGCTGGCTCGCCGGGCTGCTCGGCATCAGCATCGGCAGCGGTTTCATCGGATCGGTGATCGTCGCGGTCGTCGGTGCGGTGATCCTGCTGTTCGTGATCCGGCTATTCAAGCGAGCGGCCTGACGCTTCTCTCCACGCGCCTTCGGGCGCGTTTTCGCATCAGGCCGGCGCGCGGCCCGTTCGCCGCGCGCCACTGGCCCGTTCAGCGCGTAACGCGCTGCAACCCGCCGTCGAGCACGTCGGCCGTCAGCAATCCGCTGCGCGCTTCGCGTGCGCCATCGCGCACGATCCAAACGGTGCGCGGCACGTCCCCTCTCCATCCCGCATCGAGCGCCGCGCGAAGCCGCTCGGGCATCGGCTCGGCGTTCGCGTACTACGCGACCTGCGGTGGCAGATTCATCTGCGCGAGTGCGCGGGAGATCGCCGCGCCGTTGTCGTCGTACGCATCCATTGCGACCATCGCGAGCTGCACGTCCGGACTCGTAGCGATCTTCGGGCGATTCTCGGCGCTCGTGTAGATCGGCTCCGGCATCGCGTCGACGGTGACGGGTGCGGACAGCGTGCGACCTGCGTCGTCGGAATGCGCGACGACGACATGCGCGCCTTCGACCCACGCGCCCCACGGCCGGTGATACGTGTCGAATGCCGCCCCCGTCGCGAGCGGCTGCTTGTGCTGCGCGGGCGCGGCATGCGAATCGGCGGCCTTCGGCACGTCGTGGGTGTCGTGCGCACCGGCAGTCGACAGCAACGCGCACCACAACGCGCCGCCTGCCGCGAGCGACTTCACAGCGACCATTTCAGTTCTCCATAGAAAGTACGGCCCGGATATGGATGGAACACGTAGTAGCGGCGGTCCGTCAGGTTGTCGATGCCGACCGACGCGGTCCAGTGACGGTCGAAGCGGTAGCGCGCCTTCAGGTCGACGATCGTGAACGAGCTCGTGCCGCCGTAGACGTCCGGGTTCACGTCGCTGTTGTCGAGCGTGTTGAACTGGCGGCCCGAATAGCGCACACCGACGCTCGCGAGCCAGTGTTCGTCGAAGCGATACGACGCGAGCAGGTTTGCACGCATGCGCGGAATACGCGGAAAGCGCGAGCCGACGTACGCAGGATTCGCGGCATCGGCGAGGATCTGCGCGTTGCTCGCCGACACGTTCGCGTCGAAACCGAGGCCGCGCAGCCCGACGTTCTCGCCGCTGAACGCGAGTTCGACACCGCGCACGCGCACGCGATCGACGTTCGAGATGTTGGTCACCGTCGTCGCACCCGACACCGTCGTCTGGCTGTAGATCGAATCGCGCAGATCGCTCTGGAACACGCTGGCACGCACGACGCCGACACCCACGTCGCGTTCGGCCGTGAAGTCCCAGTCGATCGCCTTTTCCGGCCGCAGGTTCGGGTTGTTGTTGACGATTGCGTTGTTCGAGATCGTGCCCTGGAACAGTTCGCCGACCGTCGGGTAACGCGTGCCCGTTGCGAACGACAGCCGGAAGCGCCAGACGTCGGTCGCATCCCATTGCAACGCGACTTTCGGCGACAGCGCATTCGCGCTGCGATCCGCGTAACCGAGCGTGCCACTCGCGTTACCGAGCGCACCGCCATACGCATCCCAGCGTTCGTAGCGCAGCCCCAGCGTCGCGAGCCAGCCCGGTGCGAAGCGCCACGCATCCTGCCCGAACAGCGCCTGCGTGCGCGTGTCGCCCCGATAGGTGCTCGCGAGCGACGTGGTCGGCCCGGCCAGCCAGTCGGCCGTGTTGTACGTGACGTTGCGCAGGAAGTAGTTGTCGTAGTGATAGCCGAACGTGAACGTGTGGCCCTTCACTTCCGGCGCCTCGGCCTTCAGGTCGAACGTGCGCCAGCCAGTGCCGTCTCCCTGGAACAGCGTGCCTGCCCCGCCCTGCACGGTCGACGCCGAGCGCTGCACGTCGCGCGACACGTCGTACGCGGACACGACGCCCGACAGGCGCCAGCCTGAATCGAGCCGGCCGTTCAGCCCGAGCGCGTACAGCCAGTTCTCCTGGTCGCCGCGCTGCGGCGCGAACGCATTCGGCGCAACGGTCATGTTCCGGCCACCGATCGACACGTTGCCGCCGTAGACCGGATTGCCGGCCGCATCGCGCAGGAAGGTTTCGCCATGCTGCCGGTAATGGTTCTCCCAATGCCCGAGCGTGAGCGTCGCGTCGACGTGGTCGGTGAACGCGTAGCCCATCCGGATCGTCTCGTTGAGCTGTTCGGTCCGCTCGATCGTCTGCGCGCCGACGATCGTCCGCGGCTTGCCGTTGGGCCCGATGTCGGTCGCGGCGCCGCTCACGGGCACGGCGGCGCCGAGCTTCGGGTTGTACGCCGAATTGGGGCTCGCATATTGCATCGGCTGACCGTTGTTCTCGAGCCGGTCGAGCGACAGCGCGAACCAGAACCGCCCGACGCGGTTTGCGATCCGCGCGGTCTGGTGATTGCCGCCGAAGCTGTCCGCGAATCCGTAGCCGTCGTGGTAGCGCTGCGTAAAGAACTGCGTCGACAGCGACGCCTCGAGCTTTTCTGGCCGGCGCGTCGTGAGCAGCACGGTCGAGCCGATCGAGTTGCCCGGGTACAGCGCGGAAAACGGGCCATAGAGCACGTCGACGCGCGCGATATCGTCAGGCGGAATCAGCGACCAGCGCGGCGGGTACGCGTAGCTCGACCCGAGCAGGTTCGACAGCAGCACGCCGTCGGCGTAGACGAGCCCGCGCGCGCTCTGCAGTTCGTTGAAGTCGCGACCGGCGAACACGCTGTTGCGGTCGCCGATATAGCGCTTGCGGACCATCAGGTTCGGCGCGTACTTGAGCGCGTCCTCGGTGGTGACGTTGGTATGCGATTCGATCTGCTCGCGCGTGATCGATGTGACGACGGCCGGCGTATCCGGATCGACCGGTTGCCGCTGCGCGGTCACGCTGACCGCGGTCAGCGTACTGCCGGCCGGCACCGGCGAAACGGTTGCGGCGGCGGATGCCGGCGCGACGGTCTCGGCGGGACGCTCGACACCACGGCGGGCAGTGTCGACACGCGTATCGTCAGTTGAAGCCGCATGGGCGACAGGCCATGCGAACGCGGCCGCGCATGCGAGCGCGAGCCGCCCGCGCGACGGCCGCGCGGCGAAGGAGGAGGACATGAAGGGATTCCTGAAAACGTGATCGGACGCCGCCGGACACGAGCACGCGCACCGCGCACGGACGGCGCGGCACGCGGCCCGGCCGCGAGCGGCACGCGCGCCACCGGGGCGCGCGGACGACATCAATCAGATCGGAGCGTTTTCAGGCGGCGCGCGAGGCTGCGCGAGACGGATACCCTTGCGGGGGCTATCGGGAATGACGGGTGCTGCCGCGCGGTAGGCGAACGTCCGCACGAAACCCGGCAGCGCGGGCAGGCTCGTACCGAGCGCCACGTTCGCCGCGAAGCCGGGGCAGTACACGCAGTGCGGCACGCCGGCATGGTCGAACGACGGCGCATCGTGGTCGCCGCCGGCCTGCGCGAGCACGATCTGGCGGGCGCCCGCTGCACTGCACAACTCGAGGGTGAGCTCGCCGGAGCCGCTCGAGGCGAGACGCGCATAGCCGACGACGGGCGACAGTACGTTCAGTACCAGCGCCAGCCATACGAGGCCGATCCATCGCGTCGTTCGTTTCATCGCGGTCCAGGAAAAAGTGCGCGCAAGTATAACAAGCGGCCCGATTGTTGCCGATTCCGCACGACTCGATAGTCGGCATCGCAGCGCGCGTCCGAGCGCATGTGCCGTTAATACAACAGAGACAAAATCTAACGATTCGCCACTGGCATAAATCCAAGCGCGAGGATGATAATCATCGAACCTGCTGGAGAAATGACCATGGACGAAAGACCAACTCGCATGCCACCGCCCGAGCAAGTGATGAGCCCGGATCCGGAACCCGTCGGCGTGGAATTCCTCGCCGAATTGCCCGACCACGTACGGGCATTCTTCGACGAGCAGCACAAGCTGTACTCGCCGAAGTGAACGCCTGTTCGGTTCTGTAACCGCCACGTGTCGATCATCGCTATCGTGCGGTTCATCATTGCGCATCGCGCGCAACTCGCCTCGCACCCGGGCCGCAACAGCCTGACGGTGCCGGATCAGCTCGCCTGCTGATTCCTCTGTCGCGTCGCTACGCCGCGCGACTGTCTTCGTCTATCCTTCTGGTTTTCCACGTCCGGCCCGCCCGGCTCTCCCGATCGTTCCGATGAAGCAAGCCATTCGTGCCAGCGTCGCTGTCGCCGCGCTCGGCGTCGCCCTCTTTTCGTCCCCGCGCATCGCCGTTGCGGACGGCGACGACACCGCCCTCACCAACATCGTCGCGCTCGCGTCGCAGCGCCTCGCGCTCGCTGAGCCGGTGGCTCGATGGAAATGGGCAAATCACAAGGCAATCGAGGACCGGCCGCGCGAAGCGGCGCTGCTCGAATCGGTCGGGAAGCGCGCGGCACAGGGCGGCGTCGATCCCGCGTTCGCGCGGACGTTCTTCGAGGATCAGATCGCCGCGAGCAAGGACGTGCAGAACGCCCTGTTCGCGACCTGGCGCGCGACGCGGCCGCCGGAAGGCACGCCTCCCGATCTCGCGACCAGCACGCGCCCCGCGCTCGACCGGCTGACGCAGAAAATGCTCACGGGGCTCACGCAGGTCGCACCGCTGCGCGATGCGCCTGATTGTCAGGCGCGGCTCGCGCGCAGCATCGCGAACTGGAAGACGCTCACGCGCTACGACTCCACGCAGACGCAGGCGCTCGACACCGCGCTGTCGCACGTCTGCTCGGCCGGCGGCGCAAGCGCAATCGGCTGATACGACGGTCGCGCCGGGTCAACCCGCCTGGCCCGCGGGCGTGAGTGCGGCGAGCGGAATCAGTTGCAGGCCGCGCGCGAGATGCGTCTGCAGCAGGCGGTGGGTGAAGGGTTCGAACGCGCCGGCCGCCCCGTCGGCCGCGAGCTGCGCGGCCGCGTCGAGCGATTCCGCGACGCCGAGATAGCGCCAGCCATCGATCACATGAAACAGGCGGCGCTCGCCGCTCGCTTCGAACGCCACGGCGCCTTCGAACGGCCAGGGTGCATTGCCGACACGGGCCGTGTCGGCCGCAGGGCGCCGGTTGTACGACGGACGCAGCCCGGCGATCCATTGCGCTTCCGCGAGCATCGCCCCCAGTTCGTTACCCGTCTCGCGCCATTCAACGCGCCGCACCTGCTGCGCAAGCCGCATTTCCTTCGACGACCGACGCTCTCCCGTCAACAACGCGCGCAGCCGCTGCCGCACGCGTACGCTGCGGCCGACGTACAGTGGCGCGTCGCCCTCCCCGAACAGTGCGTACGCGCCGCACCCGGCCGGCGCGGTATCGAGCCACGCTTCGGTCAGGTCGCCGCCCAGACGGAAGTGGCGCGTCGTGCGCGCGATCTGATCGCGCAGCCGCTCGAGCGGCACGATGTCGTGCAACTGGCGCCAGAACTGCCACAGGAGATCGGCATCCGCCAGCGCCCGGTGGCGTGCTGCCGGCACGAGGCCGTGGCGCTCGATCAACGCGTCGAGCCCGTGCCGCGTTTCACGCGGGAACAGCGCACGCGACAGCCGCACCGTACATAGCACGTCGGGATTGAACGCGAACCCGGCGCGCTCGAATTCGGCCCGCAGGAAACCGCGGTCGAAGCTTGCGTTGTGCGCGACGAAAAGCTTGCCGTCGAGCCGCTCGAACAAGGCCGGCGCCAGCGATGCGAACGACGGCGCGTCGCGCACCATCTCGTCCGAAATACCCGTCAGTTGCTGGATGAACGGCGGAATCGACTGCCCTGGATTGACGAGCGTCGTCCACGTCGACACGCCGAGCGGGCCGATTTCGACCACGCCGATTTCGGTGATGCGATGTTCGGCGGGCGAGCCGCCCGTGGTTTCAAGGTCGACGAAAACGAGCGGCTGTTCGCTGGCCGGATCGGACGGACGGGGGAAATCGGACATGAAAAGACTGGGAAACGATGCTTCCGTGAGTATGCACCGGCATCCCTGTTCGCGGCCAGCCCGAACCGTATTGTTCCGTCCCCGGAAAATGAAAAGCCCCCGCCATGCGGGGGCCGGACGTGATCGGCAATGCGTGGCGCGTCAGACCGCCTGGATATTCGCTGCCTGCTTGCCTTTCGGCCCGACTTTCACGTCGAACGAAACACGCTGGTTTTCCTTCAGCGTCTTGAAGCCGTCCATCTTGATTTCGGAAAAGTGCGCAAACAAATCTTCACCACCATTGTCCGACGTAATAAAGCCGAAACCTTTAGCATCGTTAAACCATTTCACGATACCGGTATCCATGTCTTCGTTCCCCACTCGATTAGATCAAAAAAGCTATTTTTATAGCCGTTTCCCGAAATCCCGAAACATCGCGCCAGCAACTGCACCAGCACCAGCACGCCGCCCGAGGAGTGCTCACTTTATAAATTGGACAATCCGGGTGCGTCAAGAAAATTTTTGATGATCGTTTTATCAAAAAAGTGCTAATGCCATTGGAATCGGTACACCATCGCCCTTTATTAATTGATTCGAGTCAAAAACCTGTCAACATTACCGGGGTGGGAGTTCTAATAATCTCGACCCTGAAATTTCTACCGGGGACAAATCGCCTCGGTAAAATCCTCGGGTTTTTTCCGGGTTGCGGAAATGCGGGGACATTGCGATGCTCATCCAATGCCGGAAGGAAGGAGAAGGTCATGTGGCTGGACGGAATCAAGCGCTTCGCGAGCCGACTCGGGCGCGTACGCCGCAAGTCCCGCGCTCTGGCAGAGTCCGCGCGCGAAGCGCCGTGCGACACCGAGTTCGATACGACCTGGCACGGCGATCACTGGCAGAACCTGCTTGCATCGCCTCTCGATGCCCGTCACTACGTGATGGAAGACTGGACATACACGCCGCCCCCGAACGAAGCCGAGGAGGCCGCGCCTGCGGCCAAGCGCAAGCGGCGCTCGTACACGCAGTAGTGCGCAGCGGCGGGGCAAAAAAAAAGCGCGACTGGGAAGTCGCGCCGACAAAGGTTTGGAGATCTTTTCCGTCAACGAAAAAGTCTGCTTCGGAAAGCAGAGATCGCAGTATAGCGAGAGAACAACCTTTCATTATCCATGCTCCACACAAACCTCTATTGCCGATGTGTCAATAATCGCGCTATGACCGCCGTCGCCTGCCGCTGATTACCTGTCGCGGTCGCGCAACATCCGTTACGCAGTCCTGAGCGCCTTTTTCTTTCGCTGCATCGCCGCAAACCCTTGCTGGACAACCGTTTGCACTAGCCCGACGATCTTTGCGGATTCCAAAATACATTATTGCTTAAAGCGCATCCCTCCCCCGCTGCGCGCACTCCTTACACTGCAGATGGCTTTTTGAAAACCGCACCGCCGCTCTGCCGGATCGGCCGCAGCGTCAAGCAGAACATGCCAGTCCGCAGCAGGTTCGATCGACATCATCCTGTTTGGAGACAGATCCATGAAAAAAACCCTGATCGTCACCGCGTTGTCGGGTGTATTCGTTACGGCAGCCCATGCCCAGAGCAGCGTGACGCTCTATGGCCTGATCGACGCCGGCATCACCTACACGAACAATCAGCACGGCCACAGCGCCTGGCAGGAAACGAGCGGTTCGGTCAACGGCAGCCGCTGGGGCCTGCGCGGCACCGAAGATCTCGGCGGCGGCATGAAAGCGATCTTCACGCTGGAAAATGGTTTCGGCATCAATAACGGCGCGCTGAAGCAGAACGGCCGCGAATTCGGCCGGCAAGCGTTTGTGGGCCTCGCACACGACAGCTACGGTTCGCTGACGCTGGGCCGGCAGTACGACAGCGTCGTCGACTATCTCGGGCCGCTGTCGCTGACCGGCACCCAGTACGGCGGCACGCAGTTCGCCCACCCGTTCGACAACGACAACCTGAACAACTCGTTCCGGATCAACAACTCGGTGAAATATCAGAGCGCGAACTACGGCGGCCTCAAGTTCGGTGCGTTGTACGGGTTCTCGAACTCGACGTCTTTCGCGAACAACCGCGCCTATAGCGGCGGCGTGTCGTACAGCTACCTGGGCTTCAACTTCGCCGCGGCCTACTTGCAGTTGAACAGCGACGTGAACGCGCTCGCGCAGGCAGCGACCGATCCGGGCGCGGTGACCGGCGACTGGACCTTCGCCTCGCGCGTGCAGCGCACCTGGGGCGCCGGCCTGAACTACGGGTTCGGCCCGGCCACGGTCGGCTTCGTGTTCACGCAGACGCGCCTCACCGGCATCCGTGCAATCAGCGCGGGGCAGTCCGGCGTGTCCGGCGGCATCACGGGCCTCGGCGGAACCGCGCGCTTCAGCAACTACGAACTCAACGGCCGCTACGCGCTGACGCCGGCGCTGTCGCTTGCCGGCTCCTACACGTACACGCAGGGCCGCCTGGCCGGCGACAAGCCGACCTGGCACCAGTTCAACCTGCAAGCCGACTATGCGCTGTCCAAGCGCACCGACGTCTACCTGCAGGGCGAGTTCCAGAAGGTCAACAACGACGGCCTCGACCTCGGCGCCAACATCAACGGGCTGGGCGCCGCGTCATCGACCAACAAGCAGATCGCGGTCACGGCCGGCATGCGCCATCGCTTCTGAGCGACCGGCACATCCGCTGCACGCCGGATGACGAAGCGCCCCGTCGGGGCGCTTTTTCTTTGCCGGACTGCGCCGGGTATCGCTCAGGCGTTGTCCCGCGGCGGGTAGCGAACATCGAGCACGTCGATCGGCTGCGGGCCGGCCGGCGTCATCAGCATGACGGTATCGCCGATCTTCGCCTTGATCAACGCACGCGCGACCGGGGAAATCCAGCTGACGCAGCCGCGATCCAGATCGACCTCGTCGATCCCCACGATCGTGATCGTATGATCCTCGCCGTCCGGCGTCTCGTAATCGACCGTTGCACCGAAAAACACCTGGTCGACATTCTCCTGCCGGCTCGCATCGACGACTTCGGCAAGATCGAGCCGCTTCGTCAGGAAGCGGATGCGGCGATCGATCTCGCGAAGCCGCCGCTTGCCGTAGATGTAATCGCCGTTTTCCGACCGGTCGCCGTTCGATGCGGCCCAGGACACGAGCCGCACGACCTCGGGACGCTCGACGTCGATCAGGTTCAGCAGTTCGTCCCTCAGCCGCTTGTGGCCGGCCGGCGTGATGTAGTTCTTCGCGCCCGCCGGAATCGCCGGCTGGGCCTGGTCGAGATCGTCGTCGTCGCCGTCCGACTCTTTGACAAACGCCTTGTTCATGATGCAGGTTCAACGTGGATGACTGATGCTCCAAGGGTACACGATGGGGGCCCCGGCAAGGCCGCGCAGAACAATTCGCGAATAAGGCTTCCCTTTTTATACAACCCTGCTATAATTTCGCTTCTGCGTGCGGCTGTAGCTCAGT